>CAZSYT010000049.1:6869-21916 GCA_964610905.1 uncultured Acidimicrobiaceae bacterium | reverse complement strand
CCGCGACCCTCACCTTGGCAAGGTGATGCTCTACCAACTGAGCCACGTCCGCGTCGCTCCCGACTGTAGCAGCCGGGCGCCCCGGACCCCGTGCCCGCCCCGGACCCCGTGCCCGCCCCGGACCCCGTGCCCGCCCCGGGGGCGGACCCGGCCGACGAGGCGGCGAGCGCCGACCGCGTGGAGGCTGGAGCCTCGGGAGCCCCAGGTCGGACCGGTCCCGGCGGCACGGTCGAGCGCGCGCCCAGGGCGCCGGTGGGCAGCCGCCGGGCCTACGGGCCGGCTGTCGCGAGGGGAGCCACCTCGACACCGGTGAGGACGAGGACCCTCGAGCTCGTCTCGTGGCTCACGCCGGCGACCAGCCGGACCCGGTTTTCCCCCGGATGGAGCCGCAGGTCCAGCTGGAGCTTCCCGGCGACGTCGGCAACGGCGACCGGAGCCCCCGAAGGCCCGGTCGCCTCGAGCGACGGCTCCGGCGCCGTCGACGGGAGGTCGAGCGACAGCCGGACTCGTTCGTCCGACCTGGCGAAGAGGTAGAGGCTCCCGCTGCCCCCGAGCAAGGGGTCCTGCCCGAGGGCGGCGAGGGACCAGCCCCCGCCGGGGAAGACCCGCACCCCCGAGGCCGAGCTCGCGAACCGTGGGACCGCCGTCCGGATCGAGCCCGCGTCGCGGACGTCGATGGAGACGGTCATGTTTCCGATCTGGGTGTTGACCGTCCGGTTGTCCGGCGTGTTGTACCGGGGGCCGACCTGGCCGATCTGCGCGCACGGCGGGGTGGCGGGCTCGAGCGAGCGCGACGCGTTCCTGACGCCCCAGTCGAAGAGGCGCCCGTGCCAGTGCTCGTGGTCGAACGCTACCCACAGGGGGTACTCGTACACCACCTGGTCGAAGAGGCCGACCCGCCGGCAGCCCGACTCGGCGACCATCGTCGTCAGGGTCTGGTAGACACCTGCCTCCAGGGCGGGCGGGACGGCGCTGCCGTAGTCGGAGAAGTAGGGCTTCAGGTACGGACGGTCCAGCGCCTTCATCGGTACGAGCGGACGCGCCGCGTTGTCGAGGAGCTGCGGGAGGCAGGCGACGACCAGGCCGATCAGCGCGACGCGCCCGACCCAGCGAGGGAGCCGCCCCAGCACGAGGGCGATCACCGCCGACCAGGCCACCAGCAGGGGGAGCGCGTAGCGCACGTTGTAGGGGCTCCACCGAGCCAGCGCGCTGAACACCACGAACCCGAGGGCCAGGGCGGATGCCAGGCCGAGAACCACGCGGACGCGCCCGCGCCCCCGGGCCACGGCGACGACGAGCCCGACCAGCGAGCCGACCATCAGCAGCACGTCCCAGGGATTGGCGCCGAAGTTCCCGAGGCGCTCGAAGAGCGTCCACTTCTGCACGGCGAAGGCGTCCCAGCCCCCCACCTTCCCCAGCGTGAATTGCGGGCTGGTCGGCGAGACGCCGAAGGCCCCGAAGAGCAGGTGCAACGACGGGAGCGCGAGCCGGGCGAGGTAGGTCTCCACGCCGGCGACCCCGTTGCCGACGTCGAAGTTCGCCGCCACGCTGTGGACGACGTTCGCCGCCAGGCCCGCAGGAGCGAAGCTCGAGTCGATGGTGGAGCGCGTGACGGGGCCGCTCGGAGCGCCGAACAGCTCGACGTTCTGGGCGAGGAACGGACCCGCCACCACGACCGCACCTGCGAGCAGGCCGGCGCCGGCTGCCGCGACGGTGGCGAGCGCCTCCTCGAGGGCGTCGCCGAAGGCGTCGCGCCCCCACCGCCGGTAGGCGGCTACGACCAGGAGCACGAGGGCGGCCGGGCCGACCATGACCGGCATCGTCCCCTTGGCCAGGTAGGCGAGCCCGGCAGCGAGCCCGACGACGGCCGAGCGCCGCACCCAGCCCCGCTCGAACGAGAACGCCGCCGTCACCACGAGCAGCACGACACCGGTCGACGCGGCGAAGTAGTCGTTCTCCGTGCTGGTGGCGAGGAGCACGCCCGAGGGGATGGTGGCGCACACGACGGACGCGACGACCTGCGCCCACCGGGACCCGCCGAGCAACCGGACGAGCTCGGACACCCCGACCACGCAGACGGCCGCCGCCGTGAGCTGCATCCACGCGTCGAACCGGTCCGTCCCCGACAGGAGCTGGATGTGCGCCAGGTTGTACTCGGAGAGGGGGGACAGCTCGACGAGCGCGAGGTAGTGGGTGGCGAAGGGGGCGACGGTGCGGTTCTGGATCCAGTGCGCCACCCGAGCCAGGTGGTACACCATCGAGTCGGTGTTGTCGGGCAGGTAGAGCGAGCCCACGGCGGCGAGCACGCCGAAGATGCCGGCCAGCACGCCGATCCACGCCCGGTCCTCCCCGCTCAGGTTCCTCCACCGGCCCGGGCTCGTCCGATCCCCGGGCGGTGGGCTCGCTCCTCCGGGCAAGTCGGCCGTCGGCTCGTCGGCTGTGGGCTCGCCGGCAGTCGGCTCGCCGACGACGACCGAGGCGCGCCGCCCCGCCACGTCTCTCCGACGAGCGGCCGCGCCGCGCAGGGACGCGGCGATCGGTCGGCGTGCCGCCCACGCGAGGAGGACGTCGACTGCGACCCAGGAGCCGACCACGACCCCGGCGGTGAAGTGGTCGCCGATGCTCGAGACCTCGGTGATGACGAGGAGGACGAGCTCGAAGGCGAGGAAGGCGACGACGAACGAGCCCCGCAGCGAGAGCCGAGGGAAGCCGAGCCGCTCCCGGTGCGCAGCGACGACGACCCAGCACAGGCCGAGCGCGACAACCAGCAGCCAGAGCATGTCCCCTCCAGCCCCCGCTCCGGGAGCGTCGTCCTGCGGCAGCGTAGTCAACCGAGGTCGAGGGCGCACCGCTCCCCGGGCGCGCCCGAGCCCGGTCGTCAGCCCGTGCGGCCACCCAGGGGCGTCGTCCCCTCGCTGGCCCGGCGGCGGCTCAGGCCCCGGCCACGAGGTCGCGGTGCCACCACGGCACCGGTCGTCGCCGGACGGCGGCGGCCTCGTGCAGGCGGGCGAGCTCGTCCCGCATCCCCGCCGCCAGCCGGTGGACGTCGGGGACCAGTCCGGCACAGCCGAGGATGCCGACGAAGAGGGTCTCGTCGTAGGAGAGGACAGTGACGTTCACGCCGATCCCGTAGGCGACCGGCCCGAGTGGGTAGGCGGACACCACGCGGGCCTCGCCGACCGAGAGGTCCGCCGCCGGCCCCGGGATGTTCGACACCACGAGGTTCGCCACGGGCGGGAGGTGGTCGAACGCCCGCACGTCGGCAGCGGCCCGGGCGACCGGTGCGGTCACGGCCGGCACGAGGACCTCGGCGAGCATGCCGAGGAGCTCCTCGCCCATCACCCGGTGCTGGCCCTTGGCGAGCTCCTCGCTCTCGCGCACCAGGCGCAGGCGGGCGACCGGGTCCTCGACCCCCGTGGGGAGCGCCACGAGGACGGCGGAGAGCTGGTTTCCGAGCTCGTAGCCGTTGGCCGCCGCTTCGCCGTCCGCCGGGCCGTTGCTGCCCGGGCGGACCGACACCGGCACCATGGCGACGAGCGACGGCTCGGCGGCTTCGCCACGCGCCTCGAACAGGGTGCGGAGGCCGCCGGCCACCACCGTCAGCACGACGTCGTTCACCGTGCCTCCGAGGTTGTGCCGGACCCGGGCGACCTCGGCCATCGGCAGCTCGGCCAGGGCCACCACGCGGTCGGACGACACGGCGCCGTTCAGGCTCGTGCGGGGAGCGCCGAAGGGGGACGGCGGCAGCTCGCCGGTGACCGCGCGGTTCCGCCGGCTGAGGTCGCGTGCAGAGCGGAGAGTGCGCAGCAGGGTGCGGGCGACGTGGCCGACCTGGTCGGGGAGGTCGCAGACCGCGTCGGCGAGCCGGGCGGCGTCGTCGGGGACGTGCAAGCGGAGGCCGCGGCGCCCGCTCGTCCGCCCGTCGGCGTGGGCGTCGCCCTCGTCGGGGGACGGGTCGTCGGCCGGGTCGTCGGGAGGGCCCGCCGGACCGAACAGGGCGGCCATCGTCTCGATGCCGGACATCCCGTCCACGAGGGCGTGGTGGACCTTGGCGACGACGGCCACCCTGCCCTGCTCGACCCCGTCGGCCACCACGACCTCCCACAGCGGCCGATGGCGGTCGAGGGGCCGGGCCATCTCGTCGGCCACGAGCTCCTCGAGCTCCCGGGGGCCACCGGGGGCCGGCAGGCTGCAGGTTCGGACGTGGCGCGCGACGTCGACGGCGGGGTGGGGCGCGAGCCGCGGACGGTGGAGCCCGAAGGGCACCTCGGCAAGGGTGGCCCGGAGCTCGGGCACGGTGCTCAGCCGACGCCCGATGTCGTCGGCGAGCTGGGTGGAGGTCGTGCCGCCGGGCTCGAGGACCAGCGCCAGGCCGACGTGCATGGGCGTGAAGCGCGCCTCGAGTGCGAGGAAGAAGCTGTCGACGCCCGAGAGCCTCCTTCCCCCCCGTCCCTCGCCCACGCCCTGGTCGGTCGCCATCGTCGTCCTCGTCGTCTCGTCCGCCGTGCCCGCTGGCCCGGCGCTCCCCGGACGGCTCGCCGCCGCCCGCTCCTACCGTCCCGTCGACCCGAACCCGCCGGTGCCGCGTTCGGACCCGGGGAGCTCGGCCACCACGTCGAAGGCCACGCACGCCACCCGCTGGACCACGAGCTGGGCGATCCGGTCGCCCCGGTGGACCTCGTAGGGAGCCCCCGGGTCGGTGTTGACGAGCAGCACGCAGAGCTCGTCGCGGTAGCCGGCGTCGATGAGCCCGGGCGTGTTCAGGCAGGTCACACCGTGGCGGAGCGCCAGCCCGCTCCGCGGCTGGACGAAGCCGGCGTACCCCTCGGGGACGGCCACGGCGACGCCGGTCGGCACGAGCGCCCGGCCGCCGCGGGGGGCGAGCACGACCCCGGTTCGGGCACGCAGGTCCACGCCGGCGTCGCCCGGCCGCGCGTAGCCGGGCAGCGGCAGCTCGGGGTCGAGCCTCTTGAGGGGCACGTGCAGCACGCCGGCGCCGTCGCCGCTCCCCACCCGTTCGGGCTCGGCCAGCCCGACCGGTGCTCCACGTACCGGACCATCGCCCACCGCACCACCTCCCAGCCGTCGACGCTAGCCGCCGGATCCGAGGGAGCCGACCGGGTTCCGGCGACGCCGAGGGGTCCCTCCGTCGGCCCGGTCGCCGGTGGTCGTACGAGCCCCCCGTTGGTCTCCCCCGCCCGAGCCACTAGCGTCGGTGGACATGTTGGTGTGGATGGACCTCGAGATGACCGGCCTCGACGCACGACGCGACGTCATCATCGAGATCGCCACCCTGGTCACCGACGACGACCTCGTCATCGTGGCCGAAGGTCCCGACCTCGTCGTCTCCGCCCCTCCCGAGGCGCTGGCGGCCATGGACGGCTACGTGCGCGACATGCACACCCGCAGCGGGCTCCTCGCCGCCGTCCAGGCGTCCACCCTCTCGCTCGACGAGGCGGGGCGCCTGACCCTCGAGTTCATCCGGGCACACGTCCCCGGCCCGCGCTCCGTCCCGCTGTGCGGAAACTCGATCGGCACCGACCGGCGGTTCCTGGCCGCACAGCTCCCCGCGGTCGAGGCCGAGCTCCACTACCGCTCGGTGGACGTCTCCACCATCAAGGAGCTGGCGCGGCGGTGGTACCCGGACGTGCTGGCCGGCGCACCGGCCAAGGCCGGCGGCCACCGGGCCATGGACGACATCAGGGAGAGCGTCGCCGAGCTCGCCTACTACCGGTCCACCGTCTTCCGGCCCCAGCCCTTCCCCGACGCGCCTGCCGGGCCCGACGGCCCGAGCAGCGCGACGCCGGCGGGCACGACGGCGTGACCAGACGGGCCCCGGTCCTCAGGGGCGGCGCCTCGTTCGGTGGGGACGTGGACGAGGGGCAACACGTGGGAAGGGGAAGGAGCACCCATGGCCGACACGGCTGAGCACCACGACGGACCGACCAGCGCCGCGGACGCGGGCGCCGGCGGTGGAGCCGGCGGCGAGGACGCGCCGCCGACGCTGGCCGAGGCCGTCGCCATCCTGACAGCACCGGGCCAGATGTTCGAGATGGACGAGCAGGTCATCCGCGGCGTGCCCACGCGCGTGTGGAAGGGCGCCCCCGAGTCCCTCCGCACCGTCCTCGAGCTCTCGACGCTCCACGCCGAGCGCGACTTCCTCGTCTACGAGGACGAGCGCACGACCTTCGGCGAGCACTTCCGCATCGTCGCGTCGCTCGCGCACGAGCTCGCCGGGCGCTTCGGCGTCGGCAAGGGCGACCGGGTGGCCATCGCCATGCGCAACCTCCCCGAGTGGGTGATGGCGTTCTGGGCCGCCATCGCCGCCGGAGCGGTGGTCGTCCCGCTGAACGCCTGGTGGACGGGTCCCGAGCTCGCCTACGGGCTCTCCGACTCGGGCAGCTCGGTCGTCTTCGTCGACGACGAGCGGGCCCAGCGCATCGGCCCCCACGTGGCCGACCTCCCCGGTCTCCGAGCCGTGGTGCTGACCAGCGAGGAGCATGACGACAGCGGGGCGCGCAGGCGCCCGTCGGCCGGTGCCCTCCCGCGCCCGGGGGGTGAGCCGGTGCCGGTCGTGCCCTTCTTCGAGGCGGTGGGCACCCCGCGCGAGGACGCGGCGCTCCCCGAGGTCGCCATCGCCCCCGACGACGACGCCACGATCTTCTACACGTCGGGCACCACGGGCCGGCCGAAGGGGGCGGTGGGGACGCACCGCAACAGCGTCTCGAACCTGATGAACCTGTTCTTCGTGTCGACGCTCGGGACCATGCGACGGACGGCGCAGGTCGCTGACGTGAGCGGCGGCGGCCAGAACGCCAACCTCCTGTCGGTGCCCCTCTTCCACGCCACCGGCTGCCACGCCATCCTCGTGTCGAACACCGCGGCCGGCGGGAAGGTCGTCATGATGCACCACTTCGACCCCGAGCGCGCCCTCGAGCTCATCGAGCGCGAGCGGATCACCATCTTCGGCGGAGTGCCCGCCATGGTGATGCAGGTCCTCGACTCACCCGACTTCACCAAGCGCGACACCTCGTCGGTACGGTCGATCTCCTACGGCGGCGCCCCCGCCCCTCCGGACCTGGTGCGGCGCATCAAGGAGCACTTCCCCGTCGGCTCGCCGGGCAACGGCTACGGCCTCACCGAGACGTCGGCCATGACCACCATGAACTCCGGCGACGACTACGTCCGCAAGCCCGACAGCGTTGGTCCGCCCGCCCCGGTGTGCGACGTCGCCGTGGTCCCCGAGGACTACGAGGGCGAGGAGCCCCCCGACCTGCCACCGGACGCGGACCGGATCGGCGAGCTGTGGATCAGGGGCCCCAACGTCGTGCGCGGCTACTGGAACCGCCCCGAGGACACCGCCCGCTCCTTCACGCGGGGATGGCTGCACACCGGCGACGTCGCCCGCATCGACGACGAGGGCTACGTGTACATCGTCGACCGGGCGAAGGACATGATCATCCGAGGCGGCGAGAACGTCTACTGCGTGGAGGTGGAAGCCGCGCTCTTCGAGCACCCGTCCGTCGCCGACTGCGCGGTCATCGGCGTCCCCGACCGAGTGCTGGGCGAGGAGGTCGGCGCCATCGTCGTGCTGCGCCCGGGCACCGAGGTCGACGCAGAGGAGCTCGCCCGGTTCGTGCGCGAGCGCCTGGCCGCCTTCAACGTGCCGAAGCGCTTCTGGTTCCGGAGCGAGCCCCTGCCCCGTAACCCGGCCGGCAAGGTCCTGAAGCGGGAGCTACGCACCGAGCTGCTGGCCGAGGGCTCGGCCAGCGGGGGCTGACCTGAGCCGGTCAGGCCCCCGGCCCTCGCTCCTCCTCGGGGGCCAACCGGTGGAAGAACGCCCAGAAGAGGACGGTGTTTACCAGCTGGAGCACGGCGCCGAGCTCGAAGGGGAGCTCGAGGCTGACGTTGTCGAAGAGGTACCCCGACAGCACCGGGCTCGCCGCCATGGCGGCCTGGCTGGGCAGGTTGGCCAGCGCAGCGACGGAAGCACGCTCGGCCGGGTCGGCCATGGCGAGCACGTAGGACTGGCGGAGCGGGAGCCCGATCCGCTGGACGATCATCCGGAGCAGGTACACGGCTCCCGCCAGCTCGAAGGTGGGGGCCAGCACCATCGGGACGAGGAGCACGGCCTGGGCGATGCGCACGACGGTCACCGTCCGCACCAGCCCGAAGCGCCGGGCCAGGCTGGCCGCCGACAAGGTGGAGGGCATGGTGACCAGGTTGATCACGGCGTAGAGGATGCCGATCTCGCCGACGCCCACGCCGTAGCGTCGGTACAGCCAGTAGGTGACGAAGGGACCGATCATCCCGACGGCGAGGCCGTTGAAGCTGTTCGTCACCCACAGCCGCACCAGCAGCGGACGCGAGCGGTGCGGGAAGCGGGGCCGGAGCGATCCTCCGCCCGGAGCGGCCACCGTCACCGGCGCGCCCGGCGCGCTGGCCTCGTCCACTCCGCCGTCCACTCCGCCGTCCACCCCGCCGTCCACCCCGCCAGGCCTTTCGACTGCGGCGGTCGTGCCCCCGTCGGCCCGGGACGGCTCGACAAGCGCCAGCGCGACGAGACCGGCCACGGCGGCGAGCACGGCGGCGGTGACGAAGGCGGGCCGGAACGCGGCCAGGGTGGCCGCGCCTCGGGCATGGTGCCCGTCGGCGAGAAGGGCGAAGACGCTCCCGACGAGGGCGCCGGCCGACGACCCGAACGCCAGGCGACCGAAGGCGTCGTTCCGCCGGGCTGCGGGTGTCGCGTCGGTCACGAGCGCCGACTCCACCGGTTGGTAGGGACCGACCGCCCCGGCCCCCGCCCCCGCCCCCCGTCCGAAGCTGCCGACGACGGCCATGGCGAAGAGCGCCGGCGTCCACGTGGTCAGGGCGTAGACGACTGCCGCCGCTGCAGCCAGGAGCGGCACGACGACGAGGAACACCCGCCGGCCCACCCGGTCGGAGACGAGCCCGATGGAGGACGAAAGGGCGGCGGTGAAGAGGGCGACCGCGAAGAAGAGGACGCCGAGGGCGAACCCGGTGAACCCCTGCAGCGCCAGGTACACGGGTACCACGACCCCTGCCAGGGCTCGGGCGGAGCTCATGGCCACCCGCGCCACGAAGAGCACCGTGAAGTTCCTCCCGCCCCACGCCGGGAAGAACCAGCGACCGAGCGCCGAACCGTCGGCTCCGGGCGGGGCCTCGTCGGTCACGGCCATCGGAGCACCTCCATCGTGTCCCGAACCTAGCCGGACCGTCGCGTCCAACCCCTGCCCGGCGAGCGCCCGAGGCGCGACCGACCGCCCCGCACCCGACCACCTGCGACCCCGTCGTCCGTTCCGGCAGCCCGTTCCGGCCGTCACGGACCGTAGTCGTCCGAGCACGTTCCATGGATGTGGGGCGGAGCGCTGGTAGCGTGGTGACGGAGCGGCCATGGCACCAGACGAGCGAACCCCTCCCGAGGTGCCCGCGGGGCCGCGGCCCGTGCCCGAGCTCGACGCGTCGGCACAGCCAGTCCCCGTGCCGTCGGCACAGCCGGTCCCCGTGCCGTCGGCACAGCGGGTCCCCGTGCCGTCGGCACAGCCGGTCCCCGTGCCGTCGGCGCCGGCAGTCGTGCCCGGGCCCCGCGCCCGACGCCTCCACGCGCGGAGCCGGGGACGCTGGCGGTCGACGGGGCGCCGGGTGGGCCTCGTCCTCTCGATCGCCGCCGTTGCCGCCGGTCTCGCCCTGGCCGGGAACATCGGCTGGTTCTACTGGCGCTCGCACACGGTCGGCGACGCCCTCATCGCCCAGGCCCGCTCCGAGATCCGCTCGGCGCGCGCCAGCGCCTCCGGCGCGCCCTGCTCGACGGGGCCCGCTCCGCCCTCCGGCTCCCACGGCCACGGCGGGCTTTCCCCCGCCGGTCTGCTCGCCGCCCCGGCGATCGGGCTGCAGGCCCCCGTGGTCGAGGGCGTCGGCAACGCCCAGCTCGACGTGGCCGTCGGCCACGTCCCCGGCAGCGTGTGGCCCGGCCAGCTCGGGACCGCCGTGCTGTCGGCCCACGACGTGTCGTGGTTCAGCCGGATCGACCACCTGCACCCGGGTGACACCGTCACCTTCACCGACCGGTGCCAGACCCTCCGGTACGAGGTCGTCGGCGACGAGGTCGTCAAGTCCGGCTCCCCCCTCTACTCGACCCTCGCCCCCCGGCTGGCCCTCGTCACCTGCTACCCCCTCGACGCCCTCTTCCTCACGCCCCAGCGCTACGTGGTCGAGGCCGACCTGGTGGCGGTCACCGACCACGGCGCCGGGGCGCCACGACCCCCGGTGCTCCCCCCGCCGCTCGTCGTGCCCGCCCCACCGGCGCTCGCCACCCAGGGGTTGACGCTCGCCACCAACGACGCGCCCCTCGGAACGCTCGGGCTCACGGGTAGCCCCTCGGCGACCTGGCAGCAGAGCCCGGTGCCCCTCCAGGTGGAGTCGTCGGTCCTCGCCCTCTACTTCGCCGCCGTCCGCTCGGCCGAGCAACGCCAGCTCATCTGGTGGCAGGACGTCGCCCCGGGCGTGCCCCTCGCGGAGGCAGCGCCGCTCGCCGGGGCCGAGATCACCCGGAACGACCGCTCGGTCATGCCCGCCCTCCACGTCGTGGGCTCCACCGTCACCGGTGCCACCGTCACGGCCCGGCCCGAGGTGAGCGGCGGGGGCCGCCCCGGTGTCTACGCCCTCACCATGACGGCCGCCGTGCGGGGCTCGGACCTCGTCGTCACCGGCTGGTCGATGGTGCCAGCGCCCAGCTGATGACAGAGGTGATCACCGGGTGGCACCGGCCGGGCGGAGCTCGACCGAGTAGACGGCGACGGACGCGCCCCCCGGGGTCCACACCCGGACCTCGAGCTGGTCGCCCGGTGGCGGCTCGACCGGCGTGATCCGGAACGGACCCGCACCCGTGTAGGTGTGGTGCGGGTACGTGCGGACCACGTCGACGGGCACGGTGACCGCCTCCTGGCCGTTTGTCGCCACCAGCTGGCGGCGGGCCAGCAGCACGTCGCCGGTGGCGTCCCACACCTCGACGTCGACACGGGCCGTGGTGGCGAGCACCACGGTCGCCGTGTAGCGCCCCGGCAGCTCGCGCCGGTAGTCGCCCGCCACCACGTACCCCTCCCGCCCCGTCGAGGCCGCCCGCCACGTCGGGGGCGGCCCGACCGTCACCGGCCTCCCGGCCGGGCCCGGCGCGGCCCACGCCGGCACCGTCGCCGGCACCGGCGGCACAGCGAGGGAGGCGACCGAGGACGCCGGCGTCCACCGGAACGCCCACACCCCGGCGCGCGCCACCACCAGCTCCGCGTGGAGCGGCCCGGCGAGCTCGGCCACCAGGGCGTCGGCAGCGGCCACCGGCTCCGTCTCGATCCCCTGGGTGGGGGCAACCACCACCCACACGGTCGGGGTCTTCACCGGGATGACGCTCCCCGGGCTGATCACCGCGTAGACCCACTGCCGCCCGCTGAAGCGACCGACGACGCCCTGGGAGGCGACCACCTCGACGCCGGTGGGCAGCTGGCGCTCGACGGACGCGAGCGCGCTCGCCGCGGCCGGGGACACCCGGAGCCACTGGCTCGTCGTGCGGGGTATCCAGACCGCGCCCCACGCCACGGCGTTGAGCGTCACGACGGCGGCAGCGATCAGCGCGAGCCTGGGTCTCCTCCGACCGAGGGCGGCGAGGACCCCGACGGTCCCCACCGGCAGGAGCACGAAGACCAGGGCGCTCTGGAACTGCGGTGCCACGAAGCCGAGGTTGGCGTTGAGGCCGTTCTCGAGCAGGACCAGAAGGCACGCGACGGCCACCCACGGCGACGCCAGGCCGAGCAGGCCGGCGGGGCCGAGGTCGGCGTAGAGGTCGACACGGCGGGACCAGAGGGTCGAGAGCACGCGCTGGGGGTGCTCGAGCACGCCCACCACGAGCTGCTTCAGTCCGATCGAACCGGGTAGAACCGCCGACGCTCCGGCGGCGAGGTACCCGTAGCCGCTCACCAGTCCCGACCCGGCATCGAGACCGGCGAGCGTCAGGAGCACGGTCCACCCCGCCCCGACGAGCGCCACCTCGACGCCCCGGCGGCGCCACCGCCTGCCGGCCAGCGCCGCTCCGAGCCCCACGCCGACCGCGTAGGTCGCGGCGACGTCGCCGCAGGCGACCAGCGTGCCGACCCACAGCCACAGCCACCGGCTCGACGGGTCGCGGGCCAGCGTGCGAGCGGCGACGACCGCGAAGAGGATCCCGACGACCTCGAAGTGAAAGTCGAAGGACAACGCCCAGTAGACCCACGGGTCGCCCACGAGGAGGACGAGCCCTGCCGCGGCGAGCGCCACGGGAAGCCAGCTCGCACCGGTTCCCGACGGCGAGCGCGCTGACGCTGCCCGGTCGCACAACCACGTGAACGCGACGACCTCGGCACCGACCAGCGCGAGGTCCTGCACCCACAGGAGTGTCACCGCGTGCGGCCACGCCCATGCGAGCAGAGCGAGGAGCCACATGAACAGTTCACCGTGGCTGCGGACGAACGGGTAGCCGGCCACCGTGTCGAACGGGTCGAGGTGCCCGTGTGCGATCGCCCACCACGCCTGGTGGTAGATCGCGAAGTCCCACGAGAGGGCGAAGCGCCCTGCCAGCCGGGTGCTCCACCACAGCAGGACGGCGAGCTGCGCGCCGAGGAGCCCGAGCCCGACGAGACGGGCCCGGGCGACGCCCACCGCCTGCGCTGCGGTCCCGGTGACGGAGCCATCGCCCGCACCGGTCGCTTCGGACGCCGGACGGATGGTGGCGCCTCGCCCGACGAGGCCGGGCCCGCCAAGACCGGGCCGTGCGCCCCCGAACTCGGGCACGGCGAGCCGGCGGTCCCCGCCGGCCACCTCAGCCACCCCCACCGAAGCGGATCGGGAGGATCTGCGAGTAGCCGTAGGGGTAGAAGAGGTGCCCGTTGACGAGGTTTGCCTCGAAGTACACGGGGTCGGCCGAGGCCTGCGTGCCCCGGATGGTGAACGTCGCCACGCCCGCCGCGTCGGTCAGGGCCGACACCGGGGTCTGGCCGGGCTGCCCGCTGTCGATGACCGCCTGGCCGTAGAGGAGGCCGCGCTGGGCGTAGACGATCTGCCCCAGGTAGACGGGGACGCCGGCCACGCGAACGGGACGGTCGAGCTGGTCGAGGAGCTCGGCGCGCACGGTCACCGGGAGCCCCGGGGGGACCACGTGGTCGATGGCGTCGGGCTGGAGCGAGACGTGCCACGTGGTGGGCACGTACGCGCCGCTCGCGGCCACGGCGGCCGGTTGCGACGTGAAGGCGTCGACCTCGAACCCCCCGGTGATGGAGGGCATGGCGAAGAAGTTGGGGGCGAGCAGGGCGTAGGTGGCGCGCTGGTGGGGACCGAGGACGGCCGGCCCCGACCCCTCGAGCCAGAAGGCGGTGAGGCTCCCGCCGTCGTCGACGGAGAACGCAGGGCGCAGCGCCCGGCCGGTGCGGTTGGCCACCTCCACGTCGACCCGCGCCACGGTCGCCAGCTGTCCGGTGGTACGGACGCCCACGATGGAGACGGTGAGCGGGGGCTGGCTGACGAGGGCCACCGCCGCCACGGCGCCAGCGGCTGCCGCCAGGCCCACGGCGACGAGCCCCCAGCGCCGCCCCCGTGTCCCGAGGGCGCGCCCGCCGGAGCGGTCGAAGGTGCCGGAGCGGTCGAAGGTGGCGAAGCCGACGAGGGCGGCGGGGACCAGCATGACGAGGTAGCTGCCGAACGAGCGCGACGCGAAGAAGAGGGCGACCGACGGTGCGAAGAACGCCCACGCCCCGAGCCTCGGGTACGTGGCCACGAAGAGGAGCCACGCCACGGCGAGGACGAGGAGGGCCACGACCGTGAAGGCGGTCAGGGAGCCCCCGCCCAGGCCGAGGAAGAGGCTGAGGCCGATGGCGCCCTGGCCGGCAGGGACGGTGTCGGAGGCGAGCGGGGTGAGGATGCCATGCAGCCACGCGCCGGGGGCCATGACCACGTAGGGCAGGTTGGGCAGGGCGAAGGCTGCCGCGGCGATGCCGGCGTAGCGACCGGCCACCGACGCGGCCTCCCGCCACGAGGACCCGCCGCGCCCCCGGCGCTCGAGGGCCACCCCGGCGACCACGAAGGGGACGATCATCCACGGCGTCTGCTTGACGGCCATGGCGAGCCCTAGGCAGATGGGACCCACCCACGACGCCGGACCATGGCGGGCGGCGAAGCGGTTCCACCCGTAGGCCGCGCCGACGAGCAGCGGCACGAAGACGGCGTCGGTCACGCCGCCCACGGCATAGCTGATGTAGACGCTCAGGCTCCCGACCACGATGGCGGCCGGGCGCAAGGAGCGCGGCAGCAGGGCGTAGAGGAGGACGACTGCGATGGCCCACGCGGCGACGTTGACGGCGATGGCCGTCTGGGTCGTCCACCCGAGGGCGAGGAGCGGGACGTAGACGAGGAAGGCCAGGGCCGGGTACGACAGCGAGGTCACCGGGCGCCCGTCGAGCCGGAACGTGTAGCCGTCGGGCGAGACGTGGTAGCGGGCGAACGACGGCGCCATCGAGTGGAGGTAGGGGTCGTGCCCGTGCTGGGCGAGCACCGCGGCGTACTGGTTGAAGGCGATCTCGTCCGTGCCATAGCCCGGGGCGGCGCGGACCTGCAGGTAGCTCCACACGGCGAAGGCGCCCACGGCGAGGACGACCGTCACCCACCCGAGCCCCGCCCGCGTCGCCCGCCACCGGCCGAGCGCACCGCCCGGTGTGGCACCCTCGGGGAGCCAGCTCGCGGCGATCGTCGCCAGGCCCCAGGCCCCGAGGACGACGACGGCCACGACGGTCCACGGGTACGTGGTCACGGCGGCGAAGAGCCGGAGCGCCCACAGGACGAGCACGAGGCCGGCGACGGTCCACCAGGCCCGCTCGGCGAGGCCGGGCTGGCCGCTCGGCTCGTCGCCCCGAGGGCTCGTGGCACCGGTGGCACCCGTTGCAGCCTCCACCCCGGTCTCCACCCCGGTCTCCACCCCGGTCTCCACCCCGGTCTCCACCCCGGTCTCCACC
>CAZSYT010000049.1:0-6769 GCA_964610905.1 uncultured Acidimicrobiaceae bacterium | reverse complement strand
CCGGCCGCCGCCGGACCATCCGCCGCGGCACCGTCGAGGAGCAGGTCGCCGTGCGGTGCCGCGGCGGGAGCGACCGCCGGTCCCCCGGGGCGGGGGACGAGCCGCCTGCTGCGCACGGTGGCGGCCCTGCGGGTCGGTGCCACCCGGTCGCTACCCGCCGAGGGCGAACGCCTGGACGTTCCCGAGGCTCGGCGTCCCGACGGCGTCGTAGAGGGTCTGCCCGTCGGCGGAGAGCACCACGGCGACGCAGTCGGCCGGCGCCGGGAGCACGGTGCGGACCTGCTCGGTGGCCACGGTCACCTCGGCGACGTTGCGCGAGCCCGACGCGCCCTTCAGCGCGTAGAGGAGGTCGCCGGTCGGGGAGGCCACGAGGTCGGCGCCGGTGCGGCCGACGGAGAAGCGCGCCTCGACCTTCCCTCCGGCCACCGCCACCTGCTCGACGGTGCCATGGGACGAGAGCGCCCACACGGACGTCTGGTCGGGCGACGGCGCCACGGCGACGGTGTCGAGGCCGACGCCGAAGGAGCCCTGGACGGTCTTCGAGCCCGTGTCGACCACTGTCACGCTCGTCGAGGTGGCGTTGCCGTCGAGGACGTAGAGCGTGTTCCCGTCGGCACCGAAGACCAGCTGGCGGACGGGCGCGCCGACCGGCACGGTCGCCACCAGCGCGCCGGTCGAGCCGTTGCGGAGCTCGACGGCGCCGGCGGTCGCCGTGGCGACACCGTCGGCGAGCTCACCCGTCGACGACTGTGCGAGCGAGGACACGCCGCTGCCGACGGGGACCGTCCCGACGAAGGAGCTGTTGGAGAGGTCGAGGGCGTGGAGCGCCCGGGCCGAGGTGCTGCCAGCGAGCAGCCACAGCACGCCGTTCTGCTGGGGGGCGGCGGCATCGAGGAGACCGGCGGGGGCTGCGTAGATGTGGGTCGGACGGACCTGGGCGGTCGAGGAGGGCCGGGTGTGCCCGATCGCCGAGGTGCTCGACGAACAGGCCGCCAGCACGACGCCGGCGACCGCCACCGTCGTGGCCCACGCGGCAAGCCGGGGCCGCCGCAGGCCCGTCACGCCCGGCGGGGCTGGCGTGGCCTGCGGAACCGCCAGGCGAGCAGGGAACCACCCACGACAAGGGCGGCGGCTGCCCCCCCTTCGAGCACGAACGGCTCGCCCGTGGAGGCCGAGGTGGCACCCGAGACGGCGCTCGACGTGGACGCCAGCACGGCGACGTCGGGGTCGCTCGTGATCTGGAAGGTCGCCGTGCCGTTGGCGATCGTCGCCCCCGGCACCGGGCTCCAGCCGCCGGTCGACGGGTCGTACACGACCACCTGGTCGCCGGCGGCGAAGTTGCCGGAGATCGTGACGGTGATCGGCTTCGGGAAGGTGCCGGTGAACTTGGTGCCGTTCACCATCACCGAGATGCCGACGGCGACCACCGCGTCCTTGCCGACCTGGCCGGCACCACCGATCTGGGTGACGTTCCCGGCGGTCACGACGACCTGGGCAGCCTGCGTCAACGCACCGGCGGGCACGGTCACGGTGACGGTGTCCCCGTTGTCGGACCCCGTGACCGTCCCGCCCGAGGGCTGGACGGTCCCCGTGGTGAGCACGGAGGTGAAGCCGCCGGGGACGCCTGCCGGGCTGGCCGACCCTCCGGCCGGCGTGTAGCCGCTCCCTGCGGCGAAGGCGGTCGCCGTCCCGAGCACCGATGCCGCCACTGCGACGCCGGCGGCCGCACCGGCCTGGAGCACCCGCCGCTGGAATTCGTGCATGTCGCCTCGCTTGGTCGTGCCACCCGACAATGACAGGCCCCAGGCATCCGCCCGTCGGCGCTTCCGGCCCGGGGGCCTGCGCAGCGCGCGACTCGCGACGCTGACAGTATCAACTCGGCTACCCTGCGACAATGCTTTAGCCCGCTCCGGCGACGCGGTCGTCGGCACTGCGACCGTTCGGCGGGCCGACCCTGGCGCGCCCACCCGACCCGAGGACGGTCTGCGCCGCCGACGTGGGGCGGAGCTGGTGGCGCAGGAGGGCCTCAGCCCCGCGGCCGGGTGAGCGGCGGCGCCTCCGACGGCGGGGCCTCGTCGAGGGCAGCGCGGGCGTCCGCGACGTCCCGGTGCATCTGGGCGACGAGGTCGTCCACGGACGAGAAGGCCAGCTCGTCGCGGAGACGCCGCACGAACGACACGCGGCCCTCCTCGCCGTAGAGGTCGCCGGAGAAGTCGAGGAGGTGTGCCTCGACGAGGAGGGCGCCGGTGTCGCCGTAGAAGGTGGGGCGACGGCCGACCGACACTGCCGCCCGGTGGAGCTCTCCGGTCGCCCGCTCGTACCAACAGGCGTAGATGCCCTCGCTCGGCAGGGCGAGCTCGGGCGAGACGGCGAGGTTGGCAGTGGGAAAGCCCAGCTCGGACCCCCCACGGCCGTCGCCCGAGGCGACCTCGCCGCGGACCCTGTGGGGCCGGCCCAGCAGCCGGGCCGCCTCCTCGACGGCGCCGCCGGCGAGGAGGGCGCGGATGCGCGTGGAGGAGATCGGTGGCCCCGACGGCGTGTCGCTGGCGAGGTGGACGCCGTCGACGGTGAAGCCGTAGACGTGCCCCATCTCGGCGAGGAGCTCGACGTTCCCCTTGCGCCCGTGCCCGAAGTGGAAGTCCTCCCCCACCACGACGAGGCGGGTGGCCAGGGCGTCCACCAGGGTCCCCTGGACGAACTCCTCGGCCGTCTCGGTCGCTCGCGCTTCGTCGAAGCGGACCAGCACCGTGCGGTCGACCCCGGCGTGGGCCAGCAGCTCGAGCTTCTGGTCGAGGTCGCACAGGAGGCGGGGCGCGTGCTCGGGACGGACGACCGAGGACGGATGACGGTCGAAGGTGACGACGACGGTGGCGAGGCCGGCGTCGGTGGCGCGGCGCCGCAGGTCGGCGAGGACCGTCCGGTGCCCGAGGTGGACGCCGTCGTAGGCCCCGATGGTGACCGCAGACCCCGTCTTCGGGGGTGGCTGCTCGCTGAGCTCGGTGACGACCTCCATCAGAGGCGAAGGTTACCGGTCGCCTGGGGCCCCCTCATCCCTGGCCAGCGAGGACGACGGCTGGGCGGATGCGGTCGGTGTCGGTCGCCTCGTAGACGGCGAGCAGCCGGTGGTCGTCGTCGACCAGCCCCCACGGACCGGCTCCGCCGATGCCGAGGGGGACCCGGTCGAGGGCGAGGCCGTGGCGGACGGCGGCGATCACCGGGGCGGGCACTACGACCTGGTCGAGGTCGCGCAGTGCCTGGGCGGGCGTGAGCACCGTGGCGGGCGACAGCGCCGCGAGCGGGCGTGCGTCCTCGACGGTGAACGACCCCACCCTCGTCCGCCGCAGGTCGCGGAGGTGGGCACCGCCTCCGAGCGCCGTCCCGAGGTCGGCGGCCAGCGCGCGCACGTAGGTGCCCGACGAGCACTCGACCTCGATGCGCAAGACGCCTGGCTCGGGACCGGGTGCCACGTCGAAGCGGTGGACCGTGACCGGCCGGGGCGGCCGTTCGACCTCGATGCCCTGCCTGGCCAGGACGTGCAGCCTGCGACCGCCCACCTTGACGGCCGAGACCATCGGCGGTACCTGCAGGATGTCCCCGGTCAACCCGGCCGCGGCGGCCTGCGCGTCGCCGAGGGTCACGTCACGCATGTCCCACCTCCCGGTCACGGTGCCCGAGGCGTCGAGCGTGGAGGTCGCCGTACCGAGGACGACCTCGGCCGTGTACGCCTTGGGCAACGAGGTGAGGAACCGCAGGATCCGCGTGACCCGCCCGAGCCCGACCAGGAGCACGCCGGTGGCGTCGGGGTCGAGGGTGCCGGCGTGACCGACCCGTCGCTGGCCGAAGATCCGTCGGCAACGGGACACGACGTCGTGCGACGTCCAGCCCGCCTCCTTGTCCACCACGACCAGCCCGTCGACCGGCGCCTCGACGCGCGGCGTCACCCGGTCGCTCCCGGCTCGTCGTCGCCGGGGGGCTCCCCTGTCGGTCCGGTGCCGCCCTCGGCCGACGTGGCCTCCTCGCCCCGTTCCCCGTGGACCCGCCGCAGCGCCGCCTCGACCCGCGACCCGGCCACCACGGCAGGGTCCACCGCGAAGGACAGCTGGGGCGTGCGCTTCAGGCGCACCTGGCGCGCGACGGCCCGCTGGAGCTGGGGACGCCGCTCGGCCAGGGCCTCTTCCGCCGCGTCGGGCAGCGACGCGCAGAACACGGTCGCGGTGCGCAGGTCGGGCGCCGTCTCCACCGCCGTCACCGTCACGAGGGAAAGCCGCTCGTCGGCGTCCGCGAGACGTTCGAGCTCCTCTGCGACCACGTGGCGGAGCACCTGGTTGACGCGCAGCGTCCTCGGGTACGGGGCGACGCCCCGGTTGTCACCGCGCCGTGCCACGACCGTGCCTCCCGTCGATCCCGAGCTGCCGGTCCACCGTCAGGTGGCCGGCGCGGGTCACGCCCTCGGGACCTCGCGCTCCTCGTAGGTCTCGATGACGTCGCCTTCCTTCAGGTCCTGGTAGTCGGAGAGCCCGATCCCGCACTCGAAGCCCTCCTGGACCTCGCGCACGTCCTCCTTGAACCGCCGGAGCGACGTGATGGCCCCCTTCCAGATGACGACGCCCTCGCGGAGGAAGCGCACCTTGGAGCCCCGCGTGATCACACCGTCGCGGACGGCGCAACCGGCCACCGCGCCCACACGGGGGACCCGGAACACCTGACGGACCTCGGCCTCTCCCGTGACGACCTCTTCGAAGACCGGGGCGAGCATGCCGAGCATGGCGGCCTCGAGGTCCTCGAGCAGCTTGTAGATGATCTCGTACGTCCGGACCTCGACGTCGGACTTCTGGGCCAGCTCGCGAGCCCGCCGGTCGGGGCGCACGTTGAACCCGATGATCGTGGCGTTGGACGCCTGTGCGAGCTGGACGTCGTACTCGGTGATGCCACCGACCCCGCGGTGGACGAAGCTCAGCTTGACGTCGTCCCGCTCGAGCTTCTTCAGGCTCTCGGTGACCGCCTCGAGGGAACCGCGGACGTCGGCCTTCAAGATGAGGTTGAGCGTCGCCGTCTCGCCGCGCTGGATCTGCTCGAAGAGGTCCTCAAGCTTGGCGCCTCCGAGCGCCGAGGCGGCGGCGGGCACGTGGCCGGCGACCCGGTAGCGGTGGGCGCGGGCCTCGCCGATCGTCCGGGCCTGCGCGAGCTCGGGGGTCACCCGGAACTCGTCGCCGGCGTCGGGCGGCTCCGAGAACCCGAGCACCTGGACCGGGGTCGACGGAGGGGCTTCCTTGATCTGGTCGCCCTTGTCGTCCACCAGGGCCTTGACCTTGCCCCACGCCGCGCCGGCCACGATCGGGTCCCCCACACGCAGGGTCCCCCGCTCGACGATGACCGACGCAACCGGTCCGCGGCCGACCTCGAGCTCGGCCTCGAGGACGACCCCACGGGCACGCCCCTCGGGGCTGGCGCGCAGCTCCTCGACCTCGGCCACCAGGACGAGCTGCTCCAGCAGCTCGTCGATGCCGAGGTTCTGGAGGGCCGAGATCTCCACGGCGATGGTGTCCCCGCCCCACGCCTCGGGGACGAGCCCGTGCTCGGAGAGCTGCTGCAGGACCCGGTTGGGGTCGGCCTCCTCGCGGTCGATCTTGTTCAGGGCGACGATGATGGGCACGTCGGCTGCCCGGGCGTGGTCGATGGCCTCGACGGTCTGGGGCATCACGCCGTCGTCCGCCGCCACCACGAGCACGACGATGTCCGTCACCTCGGCGCCTCGTGCCCGCATGGCCGTGAACGCCTCGTGGCCCGGGGTGTCGATGAAGGTGATGGGGTGGCCGTTCCACTCGACCTGGTACGCGCCGATGTGCTGGGTGATGCCTCCGGCTTCGCCGGCGACCACGTTGGTCTGGCGGATCCGGTCGAGCAGGAGCGTCTTGCCATGGTCGACGTGCCCCATGACGGTGACGACCGGGGGCCGCGGCCGCAGGTCCTCCTCGCTCTCCTCCTCGTCCTCGTCCTCGAAGAACTTGGCCATGAGCTCGGCCTCGCGCTCCTCACCCGGGTCGACCAGGCGGACCTGGGCCCCGAGCTCGGCGGCGAACAGCTCGATCATGTCGTCGGTGAGGGACTGGGTGGCCGTGACCATCTCCCCCTGCAGGAGGAGGAAGCGGATGACGTCGCCCGCCGACCGGTTGAGCTTCGGCCCGAGGTCACGCGCCGTGGCACCCCGCTCGACGATGACCTCGTTGTCGGGGACCGGTGCCGTCGACGGGGTGTAGGCCGTGAGCTGCGTCGGCTCGAGCTCTTCGAGGTTCCGGCGACGCCGACGCGGACGGCGCTGGGTCGGCCGCCCGCGCCCGACCCCGGGGCCGCCGCGACCACCGGCCGGGGCCCCAGGAGCGCTCGGTCGGCCGGCGAACCCGGCGGGTCGGCCGGCGCCGTAGCCACCACCGGGTGCACCGCCGCGCGGGGCTCCTCCGGGTCGGCCGGCGAACCCGCCTCCTCCGCCGGGGCGCGGGCCGCCCGGCGCGGGCCTCCGCCCGCCGGCGCCCGGCGGGGGCGGGATGGGACGGCCGCTCGGCGAGCGCGGCGGACCACCCGGGGGTGGTGGGATCGGCTTGCCACTGGAGCTGAGCAGGGGACGTTGGCGGGCATCCGGCCCCGCGGGCGGGCGTTGCCCGCCCGCAGCGGGTGGCCCCCCTGGCGAGGTCGCGTCCCCCGCCGGCGATCCCGCACGCGCGGGCGCGCTCGGCCCCGGTGCCGCGGCTCGGGGCGCTGGGCCCTCGGGACG
>CAZSYT010000048.1:0-22317 GCA_964610905.1 uncultured Acidimicrobiaceae bacterium | reverse complement strand
CCGTGACGAACACGGCCAGGTCACTGGCGGATACGGACCCACGCTCCTAGCCGAGCGACCGGGCCGGGCGGGCCCACCCGGCGGAGCGGACAGTGGACTAGAGGGTCTAGTCGTTTTCCTAGATGGTGTAGTGTGCGGCCCGTGAAGGCGAGGAGCGGGCTCACCAGGGCCGCCATCGTGGACGTCGCCGCCGCGCTGGTGGACCGAGACGGCTTCCAGCAGCTGACGATGACCGCGCTCGCCAAGAAGCTCGGGGTGCAGGGCCCGTCCCTCTACAACCACGTCGAGGGCATCGACGCGGTCCTGGCCGACGTGCAGGTACGGGCGTTGGCCGAGCTCGCCTCGGGCTTGCAGCGCGCCGCGGTGGGCAGGACCCGCGAGCAGGCCATCCGGGCGTTCGCCGCCGTCCACTACCGCTTCGCCATCGACCACCCCGGCCTCTACGACCTCGCCATGAGCGAGGCGATCGACCGCGAGCGGCTGGCTGCGGCCGGGGAGCCCGCCGGCTCGGCGCTCACCGCGGTGATCGAGTCGTTCGGCGTCGCCGACCCCACCGTCGACCTGTCCCTGACCTGCCTCGCCACGCTGCACGGGACGATCGACCTGATCCGGAGCGGCATGTTCACCGGGGCGGTCGACGCCGCCGCCATGTACCGGCGTGCCGTGGACCTCGTGGTGCTCCTGCTGCAGTGCGAGGCAGGGCCGCCCGAGGGCGAGGGAGCGCCGGTAGGGTCCGGGGGGAGGGGGAGCTGACATGGGGGTCGTCGACCTCGACGTGGTGGACCGGGTGGCTGTCGTCACCCTCAACCGACCCGAGGCGCGCAATGCGGTCGACGGGGAGGTGGCGTGCGACCTCGTCGTCGCCTCCGCGTCGGTGACCTTCGGCATCCCCGAGGTCAAGCGGGCGCTGGTCGCCGGTGCCGGCGGCCTCTTCCGGTTGCCCCGGGCGCTGCCGAGGAACCTCGCCACGGAGCTGGCCCTCACCGGCGACCCGATCGGCGCCGAGCGGGCGGCGGCCCTCGGTCCCGCCAACGAGCTCGTCGAGCCAGGCCGGGCGCGTGACGCCGCCGTCGCCCTCGCCAACCGGATCGCCGCCAACGCGCCCGGCGCGGTGCCCCCCTCGCTCCGCCTGGTGCTGGCCTCGCAGGACCGCCACGACGGGGAACTGTGGGAGCTGACCCGACGGGCGCAGGCGGCTGCCGTGGCCAGCGAGGACTTCGAGGAGGGGCCGCGGGCGTTCATCGAGAAGCGGGCGCCCCGCTGGACCGGACGCTGACGGGGACGGGGGGAGCCGTGCTGAGGGTGGAGGACGACGGGCGGGTGCGAGTGGTCACGCTCGACCGCCCCGAGGCGTTGAACGCCTTCGACGAAGCGCTCTACGACGCGACGGCCGACGCGCTGCTCGCGGCGGCGAGCGATCCCGGCGTCGCCGTGGTGGTGCTGACGGGCGCAGGGCGTGCCTTTTCGGCAGGCACCGACGTCGTCGAGATGGCAGCCCGGACGGCCGACCCCGACGGCTTCCCGGTCGGCCGGCACGGCTTCCGGGGACTGGTCGACGTGCTGGCGGACTTCCCGAAGCCCCTCCTGTGCGCGGTGAACGGTCTGGCGCTCGGGATCGGCGTGACGTTGATCGGGTTCGCCGAGCTGGTCGTCATGGCGAGCGACGCCCGAGTCCGCTGCCCCTTCACGGACCTCGCCGTGGCACCCGAGGCGGCGAGCTCGTACCTGTTCCCGCTCCTCGTGGGCCGGCAGCGTGCCAGCTGGCTCCTGCTCAGCTCCGAGTGGTTCTCCGCCGACGAGTGCCAGCGGATGGGCCTGGCATGGCGGGTCGTCGAAGCGGGGGTGCTCCTCCCTGCCACGATGGAGGCGGCCCGGACGCTCGCTGCCAAGCCGATCGCCTCCCTCGTCGAGACCAAGCGCACGATCGTTGCTGCCCACCGCGACCTCGTCGCCGCCGCTCGTGCCCGCGAGGACCGTGCCTTCGCGCGCCTGCTGGGACAGCCTGCGAACCTCGAGGCCTTCGCCGCCCTGGCCGAGCGGCGGCCACCGGACTTCGCGGCGGTCGACGCCGTGCACCCGGTCGACGTCGAGGTCCACCGGAGCCACTGAGCAGTGACCGACGAGGAGCCGTCCATGCACGACCTGCACCGTCCCATGCTCGGGCCCGACCTGCTCGCCTTCGCCCTCAACCGGGGTGGCGGCGAGCCCGCCGTCCACCTCGACGACGGTGTGGTGACCTACGACGGGCTGCGCGAGGCGATCAGCCGCTTCACCCAGGCGTACGCAGCCAGCGGCCTCGGCCGGGGCAGCGCCGTGGCCGTCCTGTCGGCCAACCGCGCCGAGGTGCTCTACGCCATGGGGGCCAACTCCCTGAGCGGCTGCCGACCCACGCCGCTCCACCCCCTCGGCTCGCTCGACGACCACGCGTACGTCATCGAGCACGCCGAGATCGGCACGCTCGTGTTCGACCCGTCAGCCTTCGAGGACCGGGCGAAGGAGCTCCGCGAGCGGCTCCCGCACCTGCGCCTCTTGTCCTTCGGCCCGAGCGCGATGGGCGCCGACCTCGTCGACCTGGCGGCGTCGTTCTCCCCCGGACCGCTGGTGGCGCCGGCCGTCGGACCCGACGACCCGGCGGCGATGTCGTTCACCGGGGGGACGACGGGCAAGCCCAAAGGGGTGGTCGGCACCCACCGGTCGAGCACCGCCATGACGCAGGTCCAGCTAGCCGAGTGGGAGTGGCCCGACGAGCTGCGGTTCCTGCTGTGCACCCCGTTGAGCCACGCGGCCGGCGCCTTCTGGCTGCCCGTCCTGCTCAAGCGGGGCTCGTTCGTGGTCCTGCCGTCGTTCACCCCCGGCTCGTGGCTCGAAGCCGTGGAGCAGCACCGCATCACCGCGACGATGCTCGTCCCGGCGATGCTCTACGGCATCCTCGACCACCCGGACCTCGGGCACCGGGACGTCTCGAGCCTCGAGACGGTCTTCTACGGGGCGTCGGCGGCCTCGCCCGCCCGGCTCCGGGAGGCCATCGAGCGGTTCGGCCGCGTCTTCTTCCAGTTCTACGGGCAGAGCGAGGTGCCGATGACGGTCACCGTGCTGCGCAAGGACGAGCACGACCCGGACGACCCGGCGCGCCTCGCCTCGTGTGGCCGCCCGGTGCCCTGGGTGCGGGCGGCGCTCCTCGACGACGACCTGCAGCCGGTCCCCAAGGGGTCCCCGGGGGAGATCTGCGTGCAGGGCCCGCTCGTGTCGGACGGGTACTGGAAGCTGCCCGAGCAGACCGAGGCGCTCTTCGCCGGAGGCTGGCTGCACACCGGGGACATCGCCCAGGAGGACGCGGACGGCTACTGGACGATCATCGACCGCAAGAAGGACATGATCGTCTCCGGCGGCTTCAACGTCTTCCCTCGCGAGGTCGAGGACGTCCTCTCGGCCCACCCGTCCGTCGCCGCCGTCGCCGTCATCGGTGTCCCTGACGACAAGTGGGGCGAGGCGGTCAAGGCCGTCGTCGTCGCCAGAGCGGGCGCCGAGGTCGACGAGGCCGAGCTCATCGCGACGGTCCGCGACGCCAAGGGCCCCGTCTACGCCCCGAAGTCGGTGGACGTGGTCGACGCCATCCCGTTCACCCCGGTTGGCAAGATCGACAAGGTGGCCCTACGCGAGCGGTACTGGGCAGGCCGTCAGCGGAGGGTCGGATGACCAGGCCGGAGCCCCCCGCCACGAGGAGGTCCCGATGACGGCAACCGTCGAGAGCGCCATCACGTTCCCCTACAAGCGGTCCCTCGGACCCGTCCTCGGCGCGTTCATGACCGGCCTCAGGGAGCGTCGGATCCTCGGAATCCGCACCAGCAGCGGCGTCCTGTGCCCCCCGTTGGAGTGGGACCCGCGAACCGGCGCCGACCTGGCCCACGAGCTGGTCGAGGTGGGTCCGGCGGGCACCGTGGAGAGCTGGTGCTGGGTGCCGCGGCCCACGGCCCAGCACCCGCTCGGGAAGCCGTTTGCCTTCGCCACCATCCGCCTCGACGGGGCCGACTCCGCGCTCGTCCACGTGGTGGACGCCGGCAGCCCCGAGCGCATGGCGATCGGCATGCGGGTCGCGCCGCGCTGGCGCGAGCGACGTCGGGGCCACGTCACCGACATCGAGGCGTTCGTCCCCGGCGAGCAGCCTGAAGGTGGGGACGCGGAGGGGGGCGGACAGCCCGAGGAGCCGGTGACGATGATGGACTACCTCGGGTCGATCACCTACGTCACCCCGGTCCCCGACGCGGTGGTCCGCTCCGAGGCCGCGTCGAGGCAGGGACGGTTCCTCGGGCTCCGGTGCCCCGAGTGCGGTCGCACCTACGCGGGGGGGAAGGGCTACTGCCCGGTCGACGCCCTCGAGCTGACGGCCGCCGACGAGGTGGACCTCCCCCGGCAGGGGACCGTCACCAACTACACGATCATCACCCCTGTGCAGTACCCGGGCCAGACGGAGACGGAGCCGTTCGCCCGGGCCCACGTCCTGCTCGACGGCACGGACGTGGTGCTCGGGTACCAGGCCCTCGTCGACGTCCCGAACGACGCCGTCAGGATCGGTCTCCGTGTCTCCGCCGTCTGGGCCTCGGACGCCGAGCGGGCGGGCACCCCGTCGGGCCCGGCCGGCCTCGTCGGCTGGATGCCGAGCGGCGAGCCCGACGTCGACGACCCCACGCTCGTCGAGAGGATCTGCTGATGCCCGAGCGACACGGTCCGGACGACGTCGCGATCGTCGGGTGGAGCATCTCTCCGATGGTCCGCCGCACCGACAAGACGGAGGCGCAGATGCTGCTCGAGGTCGTCTCGGGAGCCTGCGCCGACGCGGGGATCACCCGGCGGGACGTGGAGTTCACGTGCGCAGGCAGCTGCGACTACGTGGCCGGACAGGCGTTCTCCTTCGTCCAGAACATCGACGCCATCGGGGCGTGGCCCCCCAAACGCGACTCCCACGTCGAGATGGACGGCGCGTGGGCGCTCTACGAGGCGTGGGTGCGGCTCCTCGCCGGCGACGTCGACGTGGCGCTCGCCATGGGGTCCGGGCGGTCGTCGACCGCCGACCCCGCCGTCCTCTACCCGATGGAGATGGACCCCTACTACCTCGCGCCGCTCGGAGCCGACGCGCTCAGCTTCGCCGCACTGCAGGCGCAGGCGCTCCTGGCTGCCGGCACGGTGACCGAGCGGCAGATGGCCGAGGTGGCGGTGCGGTGCCGTGCGGCGGCCAAGGCCAACCCCCGGGCCCAGGTCCGGGGGGACTTCGACGTGGACGCGCTCCTGGCCGAGGAGCCGGTCCGGCACCCGCTGCGCCGCCACGACCTGCCACCGGTGACCGACGGCGCCTGCGCGGTGGTCATCGCCCGGGCCGAGCGGGCGAGGGAGCTGTGCGCCGAGCCGGTGTGGATCCGCGGGTTCGCCCACTGCGCCGAGCTCCACTACCCGGGCATGCGCGACCTCCGCGCCTCGGAGTCGGCCCGCCGTGCGGCAGAGGCGGCCGGGGCGGGGGAGGCGCCCGTCGGGGTCGCCGAGCTCCAGGCCGCCTTCACCCACGAGGAGCCGCTGCTGGCCGAGGCACTGGGGCTCGGGCCCGACGTGGTGGTGAACCCGTCAGGGGGTCCCCTCGCGGCCAACCCCGTGATGGCGACCGGCCTGGTCCGGATCGCCGAGGCCGCGGCCCAGGTCCGCGACGGCGGGCACCGTCGCGCCCTGGCGCATGCGACGTCGGGCCCCTGCCTCCAACAGAACCTCGTCTGCATCGTGGAGCGTGACTGATGGCCAGGCAACCGTGCGCGATCGTCGGCATCGGCCAGACGCAGCACAAGTCGCGGCGCTGGGACGTGTCCCTCGGCGGGCTGGTCCGCGAAGCGGCCACGCGGGCGCTCGAGGACGCCAGGCTCGACTGGCCGGACGTCGACGCCGTCGTGCTGGGCAAGGCCCCCGACCTCTTCGAGGGCGTGATGAAGCCCGAGCTCTACCTGACCGACGCGCTCGGGGCCCACGGCAAGCCGATGTTCCGCGTCCACACCGCGGGCTCGGTGGGCGGCACCACCGGCATCGTCGCCAGCCACCTGGTGGAGGCGGGTCGCCACCGGCGGGTCCTGGCCGTCGCCTACCAGAAGCAGTCCGAGGGCAACGCCCAGTTCGCCCTCGGGTCGGGGCGGGGTGCGTCGCTCGGCGCCGGCGGAGCCTTCGCCCCGTACATGCGGGCGTACATCCACCGCAGCGGTGCGCCGATGGAGGTCGGTCCCATGGTGGCTGTCAAGGACCGCCGGAACGCCCTGAAGAACCCCTACGCGCACCTCCGCCTGGCGGACATCACCGTCGAGAGCGTGCTGGCGTCCCCGATGATGTGGGACCCCGTCCACTACCTCGAGTCGTGCCCGTCGTCCGACGGGGCGTGTGCCGTCGTCTTCGCGGACCGCACGAGCGGCGAGGACGCGGAACGCGCCGGACGGCCACCGGCCTGGGTGCTCGGGTCGGCGATGCGCTCCGAGCCGAGCCAGTTCCCCGGCCGCGACCCCGTGCGGCCGAGGGGCGCGTCGGACTGCGCTACGGACGTGTTCCGGCAGGCGGGGATCACCCGACCTCGGCAGCAGGTCGACTGCGCCGAGCTCTACGTGCCGTTCTCGTGGTACGAGCCGATGTGGCTGGAGGCCCACCACCTGGCCGAGCCGGGCGAGGGCTGGAAGCTCGTCGCCGACGGGACCACGGCGCTCGACGGCGCGTTCCCGGTGAACATGTCCGGCGGCGTCCTGTCCTCCAACCCCATCGGCGCCTCGGGCCTCCTCCGGTTCGCCGAGGCCGCCCTGCAGGTCCGGGGCATGGCCGGCGAGCACCAGGTCGACGGGGCCCAGGTGGCCCTCGCTCAGGCCTACGGCGCGGCCAACCAGTACTTCAGCATGTGGCTCGTCGGGAGCAGCCTCGACGCGGTCGGGTGAGCCCGACCGCCGCCCTCGCCCCGAGCCGCCTCGTGACCGCAGAAGGAGACCCGATGACACGAGTGACCGAGCCCCGCCGCCTGCCGCTCACCTCCGGGGCGTTCTGGGCCGGCACCCCGCTCGACGACCTGGCCTGGGCGCGTCGTCACGACCCGGTGCACTGGGACGAGGCAGGCGAGGTCTGGGGCGTCACCCGCTACGACGACGTCATGACCGTCTCGAGGAACGCCGAGCTCTTCTCGAACGCCCAGGGGATCCGCCCCGACACCGGGCCGACGCCCATGCTCATCGACATGGACAACCCTGCCCACGCCAAGCGGCGCAAGCTCGTCAACCGAGCCTTCACGCCGACGAGCGTCCGCCGGCGTGCACGGTCGGTCGAGACGGTCGCGGACCGGATCATCGACCGGGTCTGCGAACGGGGCGAGTGCGACTTCGTCTGGGACGTCGCGGCGTGGCTGCCGCTCATCGTCATCGGGGAGTCGCTCGGCGTCGACGAGGCCGATCACCAGACGCTGCTCGACTGGTCCGACGCCCTCCTCTCGGGCCTCGACGGCGACGAGCGCTCGGTCGAACGGATGGCGAGCGTCTTCTTCGAGTACGAGGCGTACGCCCGCCGGCTGATCGCGGCGCGCCGCAGGCAGCCCACCGAGGACCTGCTGAGCACCCTCGTCGAGGCGGAGGTCGACGGGGACCGGCTCGACGACGACGAGCTCGTCTTCGACTCGCTGCTCATCCTGATCGGCGGCGACGAGACGACCCGCCACGTCGTCTCGGGCGGCGTGTACCAGCTCCTCGCCCACCGCGACCGGTGGGACGAGCTCCGAGGCGACCGGAGCCTCGTCCCCTCGGCCTGCGAGGAGATGCTGCGGTGGGTCAGCCCCATCAAGAACATGGCGAGGGCGGCGACCCGCGACACGGAGCTCGGGGGCAAGCTGATCAGGTCGGGCCAGAAGCTCCTGCTCCTCTACCCGTCGGCCAACCGCGACGAGGCGCACTTCGTCGACCCGGACACCTTCGACATCCGCAGGAGCCCGAACGACCACGTTGCCTTCGGGTTCGGTCCGCACGTCTGCATGGGCAGCAACCTGGCGCGTCTCGAGATCGCCACCATCCTCGACCGCCTGCTCACCCGGCTCCCGGACCTCGCGCTCGCCGAGGAGGCGGAGCCGGCCTCTCGCGCCGCCAACTTCGTCAGCGGCTACGAGTCGATGCCGGTGGTGTTCACGCCGTCGTCGCCCGTGGGGACGGGTGCCCGGTGAGACCGTCCCGAGCTCTCGGGCCGAGGGGCGTCACCCTCACGGGCTGCCCGGACGGGACGCCCCGCTCCGCCCTCCCTCGAGCCGGGCGACCTCCTCGGTCCGGTTGCGGACCAGGTCGTTCAGGGCCTCGCCGGGCCCGATGTGGTCCCACAGGCTCGGCGGGTAGTGGGTGACGTACATGGTGCGACGCCACCCGCTCCCGGTGGGCCTGGGCGAGGCGTGCATGACGTCCTGGACGTGCACCGTGACGTCGCCGGGGGCCGTGTCGATGCTCACCACCGGTACGTCGCCACCCCGCTCTTGCCACCGGTAGTGGAGGCACTGGCCGTGGCTCCCCGGCACGACCTGCAGGTTGCCGGTCGCGGCGTCCGAACCGGTGAGCTGGATGCCCACGCTCACCGCTGGGCAGGAGAAGGCGTGGCCGCCCGTGCCGCAGTCCTGGTGCCAGGGGATGTTCGACAGTCCGCTCGTCTCGCCCGGCACCTTGAGCAGGACGGCGGCGCCCTCCATCCGGTCGGGGGCGGGGCGCAGCGAGGGATCGAGCAGGGTGCCGAGCCGCCGCACACGCGGGTCGGACTCCAGCGCGGCTAGGACCGGGGAGCCGAGGGTGGCGTAGACGAGCCGGCAGAGCACCCGTGAGCCGTCGGCGGCCGTCACCCACCACGACCGGTCGTCGCCGGGCCGGGCCGCGGCCGCCAGCCTGTCGACCTCGCGGTTGGCCTCGTCCATCTCCTCGGCGGTGAAGACGCCTCGGAGGTGGAGGAACCCCATCACCTCGAGTTGGGCCGCCAGCTCGGCGTCGTCGGCGTCGGCGTCGAAGACGGCCTCGGGGTCCCGTCCGGCGAGGTCGGTCCGTGCCGCGTCGAACGGCGGGATGCCTGCGTGGAGGTAGCGCAGCACCGGGTCCCAGTCGGCGAGCTGCTCGAATCCCCCCCGGTCGAAGGTCAGCTCCCCGCCCAAGAAGAGGCCGACGAAGGTGCGCACCTGGCCGACGAGGTCCTCGAAGGCCTGTCGGCTCAGGCGGACGACCGTTCCCCCGTCGCCACGGCCTTCGTCGACACGGACCGTCGAGCCGTCGGCGGCGTAGGTCAGGGCAACCGTGTCGACGACGAAGGTCAGCTCCCCGCTCGCCGCCACCTCGGCGGCGAGCCGTTTGACCACCTCGGGGTCGACGCCGGGAGGGACCTCCGGAGCGAGCGTCATCGTCACAAGTATGCAGGAGGCGCCGGTCGACCGTCTGCCACGACGTCGCCGACGCCGACCTGAGGGCCCGACCTGCGCACTCCGCAGGGGGTGCGTCCCGTTGCGGGTGCGACGTCCCTCAGGTGCCGGCGAGGAGGGCGACGACGGGGGCCATGACGTCGAGCGCGTCCGCCCGGAACGTGACGTGCGAGAAGCCCCACCGCTCTCGGCGGGCCAGCAGGTGCTCGACCATCGCCTCGGTGGTGCCGACCAGGAGGTACGGGCAGGCGATGAGCTCCTCGTCGCCCAGCCTGGCGAGGCTGGGGAGACGTAGGCGGAGCGACGCCGTGGCGCGGGCGGTGTCGTCCGTCGCCACCACCGCCTGTACCAGTGCCTGCAGCTCGAGGTCTGCCCACCGACTGCCGGCGGCGTCGCGCACCAGGGTGACCTGGTCGTCCACGGCACCGGGCGGGAAGCCGGTCGGCTCGTGGTGCTGGCCGTCGGCGAGCGTGCGGCCCAGCCCGGTGAAGCCCACCGTGTCGGCAACCCGGGCGGCGAGCCCGAGGACTCGCCGGCTCCCTCCGCCGACCAGCAGCGGCACGTGCGCCTGCACGGGACGCGGGTCACAGCGCACGCTCGTGGAGCGTGTAGTGCTCGCCGCGGTGGGTGACGGTCTCGCCGTCGAGCAGCCGACGGAGGACGAGGGCCGACTCCCCGAGCCGGTCCACCCGGCTCGCGTGGGGGTCGAAGGCGATGCCCGCCGACTCGTACTCGGGCTCGGCATGGCCGGCGCCCAGCCCCACCTCGGCGCGCCCGTCGCTCAGGAGGTCGACAGTGGCGACGTCGCGGGCGAGGACGACGGGATGGTGGAAGTCGTTGTTCAGCACCATTGTCCCGACGCGGAGCCGACGTGTCGCTTCGGCTGCGGTGGCCAACGCGACGAGCGGGCCGAGAGCGCCGGCGAGGTGGTCGGCGGTCACCAGAAGGTCCACGCCGAGGTCCTCGGCCTTCCGGGCGAGGACCACCCACGCCGCTCGACAGTCGGCGCCGACGGCCTGGACGCTGAAGCGGAAGGGTCGGGTGGTGCGCGGCCCGCCGGCATCGGGCGCGGTGACCATCGCGACACGGTAGTGCCGCGGTGGGCCGGGCACCTGCCGCGGCGGTCCGGTACCACGCCCTCCGGCGAACGGGTCGACAGGCCTCCGAGACGCTCCTACAGTCGCGACGATGGCGGTGACGCTCCCCCCGGGACCACGCTTGCCGGCGGCCGTCCAGGGTCTCATGCTCCTGCGGACGCCGCGGACGCTCGCCCGATGGCACAGGCGGTTCGGGGACCGCTTCACGGTTCGCCTGGGGCCCTTCGGCACCTTCGTCTACCTCGTGGACCCCGAGGACATCCGAGCCGTCTTCCACGGTGACGACACCGTCTTCCACGCCGGCGAGGCGAACGGCCGGTTCCTCGCCCGGGTCCTCGGGTCGAGCTCCGTGCTCGTCACCGACGAGGAGCGCCACCAGCGCCAGCGCCGTCGCCTCGCCGGCCCGTTCCACGGGGAGTCGGTCGCCCGGCTCGCTCCGGTGATGGCCGAGGTCGCCGCCGGGGAGGTCGAGCGATGGCCGGTGGGCCAGCCGTTCGCGGTGTGGCCGAGCATGCAGGCGATCACCCTCGACGTCATCTTGCGGACGGTCGTCGGTGCGCGTGACGAGCAGCGCCTTGTAGAGGCGCGCACGGCGCTGACGGCGCTGGTCCAGATCGACCTGCTCCGCATGCTCCAGTTCGCGAGGCCCTCGCTGGGAGAGCGCTGGCCGTGGAGCCGCTACCGCGTCGTCGAGCAACGCGCCGACGCGCTCGTCCACGACGAGGTCGAGCGCGCCCGGTCCGACCCCGAGCTCGGGGCCCGAGACGACGTGCTCGCCATGCTCGTCCGGCACCGCGAGGAGGACGGGTCGGCGATGAGCCCGCGCGAGATCCGGGACCAGTTGGTGACCATGCTGCTCGCCGGGCACGAGACGACGGCGACGGCGCTCGCCTGGGCTCTCGAGCGGCTCGTGCGCCACCCGGTCGTGCTCGCCCGAGCGGCAGCGGCAGCGGCAGACGGGGACGACGCCTACCTCGACGCCGTGGTCACCGAGACGCTCCGGGTCCGTCCGATCATCAGCGACGTCAATCGCAAGCTCACCCGCGAGGTCGAGCTCCGGGGCTGCACGCTCCCCGCCGGCGTCGCCGTCGACCCGGCGATCCTGTTGGTGCAGCGCTCGCCCAAGCACTACCCGGACCCACTCCGGTTCGACCCGGAGCGGTTCGTCGGCCGCCGGCCAGACCCGATGATCTGGCTCCCGTTCGGTGGCGGGGGCCGGCGCTGCCTCGGCGCCGCGTTCGCTCAGACGGAGATGCGGGTCGTGCTCCGCGAGGTCCTGCGACGCGTCGAGCTGGCACCGTCGACCGCCAGGGACGAGCGAGCGCGCGCCCGGCACATCACGCTCTTCCCCCATCGCGGGGGACGGGTGACGGTCGTGCGCCGCCTGCCGGGTCGCCCGGCGGCGGCTGCCGGGTCGACGGCGCCGACCAGCTGATCGGCGACCGGCTGGTCGACGGCCAGTTCGACTGCGGTCCGCCGGCGCCGGACGAGGGCCGGTGGGCCCCAGTCCTCCGACCGGCCCCTCCCTCGCCCCCACGCCCGCCCTGTCGCTCCTCAGCACAACGCACGCACAACTCCCGCCGTTCGGGGAACCCGGCTCGACGGCGTGCGCTCATGCTCTGGTGTGGACGGCGAAGAAGGAGCGGAGCTGGCGGTGGCTGGTACGACGGGCGAGCCCGACGCCGACCTCAGGGCGTCGTTCGGGGCGGAGGTCACCGCGCTGCACCCCCGCCTGTTCGCCCTGGCCGCCGTCATCACCGCGGATCGGTCGGTTGCGGAGGACGCGTTGGCGAGCGCCTACGCAGCCGCCTGGAGCAGGTTCCGCCGGGGGGGCGTGGCCGACCTCGACCGTTACCTGTGGCGCTCGGTCGCCCGGTCCGCCCGCCGCGCAGGCCGCCTGCACCGCCGGCCGGTCCCCGTCCTCGTGCCGTCGGCGCCCCACGACCCGGCAGACGTGGCCGCCGGTCGTGACTTCCTGACCTACCTGCTGGCCCGCCTTCCCGTCGAGCAGCGCACCGTCGTGTCGCTCAGGTACCTCGCCGACTTCTCCGAGGCCGACGTCGCCCGCCTGCTCGGGACGTCGCAGGGCACGGTGAAGTCGCGACTGTCGCGGGCGTCGGCGGCTCTGCGCGGCGAGGTCTCCTACTGGCAACGACAGGCCGACGAGCAGCTCGGCACCGCACCGACGCGAGGGAGCGACCACGATGGCTGACGCAGGCAACTCCCGGCCCCCGGACGACGACCTGCTGCGCGAGGCGAGCCGGCAGATGGCGCGTTCCCTGGGCGCGCACACCCCGTCCGTCGACGACCTGCTGCGACGGACCTGGGCGTCGGAACGCCTCCCCCGGTCGCCCCACCTCGTGCGCACCGTGGCGCTGGCGGCCGCGGTGGTCGCCGCCGTCGTGGTGCCGTTGACGGTGTCGGCCGCCACGTCCCACGGGCCGGGTCGCACGGCCGGCAGGCCTCCCGGCACCCCGTCGAGCTCGACGTCCGCGCCAGCGACGACGACGCCGACGACCACCGCGCCCCCTTCCACCACCGCGCCCCCGACCGCGCCACCGGGGACCGTCACGGTGTCCTACGACCCCTTCACCGCCTCGGGCGCCGTCGACCCCTCGCTGGCCGTCACCGCCACCCACGCCGGCAGCTGCGTCGGCACCGGCGTGGCCGGCACGGGCTCCTACCGGTGCTTCGTCCGAAACGGCGGCGTGCTGGACCCGTGCTTCGCCCCGGCGGGGGCGACGAGCGGCACGCTCGTGTGCCCGTCCGCCTCCGATCTCTCGAGCGTCGTCGAGCTCACCGTCGGCTCACTACCGGCCTCGTCGTCCACGAACCGAGCGGTCTGGGCGATGCAGCTCGCCAACGGGCAGATGTGCACGAAGGTCGACGCGGCGTGGGGTGGGCTCGGGCCGTTCCAGTGCCTGCCGACCGGCGGGCAGCTGGCCGACTGCCGCGCACCGGTGGCCGGGACGCAGTGGTGGAGCGCTGCGTGCCAGGCGGCGCTGACGGACACGAGCCCGTTCGCCGACCAACGGGTCGCCAGGGTGTGGTCCTGAGCCGCACCGGCCCGGTCCGTCCCGGGCTCGGCCGGGCCCGCCGAGGCGGTGGCGGCGTGGTGGTGACCTTGTGCCCTGGTAGGCGACCGCTCAGGGCGGTTGGCTGGCGCTGAGGGGCGCGGCGCACGAGGAGGTGGACGGTGCGGAAGCTGCTCGCGCTCGCCGCGGCAACCGCGGTGGCGGCGGGGCTGGCGGGCTGCGGAACCGGGGTGCGGCACGCGGCACCGACCACCACCGCACCGACCACCGCGGCACCGACCACCACCGCACCGACCACCACCCGACCGGGCCCGTCAGCGTACGACCAGCTGGCAGCCTTCGTCGGTGCCGCCCGGCACGTCGACGCGCGGCTCAGCGAGGCGGCAGTGCTCATCAACGGCGCCGGTCCCGCGTGGACGTCGCCGGTGCCCTCGCCCGTCTCCGCCGCCGTCGAGGCCGCCGACCCGCGTCCTGCGGCGGCCGCCATCCCCGCCGGGCTCCCCGTCGAGCTGCTGCGCCGGACGATCCTCGTCTACAGCGACCTCGCGTCGCGGTGGTACGCCATGCGGTGGTTCGGGACCGAGGGCTTCCCGTACGCCGAGCCTGCCGCCGCCATGCAGGAGGAGCTGCTCCGGGCATTGGCCAACGGCGCGCCCGCCGCCGCCCGGTTCGCCTCCGACCTCGACGGGCTCGTGGCCGCGGCACGGAGCTCGCCGCCGGTAGCGATCGCCGCTCCGACATCGCGCGCCGCGGCCGACCTGTTGCTGCTCGTCCAGTTCACCAACGGCGTCAACGGCGGATGCGCGTCGACCGGGGGAGCCGTCGTCGCGACCCTGCCCGACATCGTGTGGGCGGCGCACGACGGCGTGAGCGGCACCATTGCCGGCGTCGACTTCGACGCCCACGTGGCCGACGGCACCTGGCAGGTCACGATCCACGCCTGCTAGGGCGGGCCTGGCCGGCGGCGGGAGCGGACCGGTGCGAAGCGCCCTACCACCGCGGTGCCCGGCGCTCTGCGGCCGTGGCCGGCTACGGTGCTCGCGCTGAGCGTGGACCATGAGGCGAGCTCGAGGAGGAGTGCCGACCGTGCCCGACGACCCCGCGGCGCTCGAGGCCTTCACCCGGGCCTTTCGGACGAGCGTCCCGCTGCACGACCGGATGGGCATCACCGTGCTCAAACGGGGCCCCGAGGCCGTGCTCACGATGGAGCTGAGCGACGACGTGCGCGGTGCGGTGCCGGGGACCGTCCACGGCGGCATGCTCGCCGCCTTCGCCGACGCGGCGTGCGCCGTCTCGCTGTGGGGCGCGTACGACCCCAGGGAGGAGGTCACCGTCACGACCGACATGCACGTGCGCTACTTCCGCCAGCCCGACGGCGGGCCGCTCACGGCCGAGGCCCGGATGGTCAGCCAGGGACGTCGGCTCCTCAGCTCGGAGTGCTCGATCTTCGACGCCAGGCGCCGGACGCTGGCGACCTCGACGGCCACCTTCATGCTCGTCCCGTCCGAGGGACGGATCGAGCTGCCCGAGGCGGTCGTCCCGTAGCGCTGCGGCGGGCCTAGCCGGCCCGCGACACCGCGCACGGTGGAGGTCGGAGGCAGGCGATCCGGCCGCGACCGTCGGCCTTGGCCCGGTAGAGGGCGGCGTCGGCGCGGGCGAGCAGCTGCTCGGACGTCTCGGCCCGAGCACGACAGGTGAGCCCGACCGAGCACGGCGGGGCTCCGGCCGCCTTGAGCCGCTCGACCAGGTCGGCGGCCCCTGCCAGGTCGCAGCCGGGCAGGACGAGCACGAACTCGTCGCCGCCGTAGCGGACCAGGTGGTCAGTCGACCGGAGCTGGCCGCCCCACAGGTCGGCGAAGCCCCGGAGCGCCTCGTCGCCGGCGAGGTGCCCGCGGGTGTCGTTGACGAGCTTCAGGTGGTCGAGGTCGACGACGGCGACGGCGAGCGGAGACCCGGTCCGGTCGGCCAGCGCCAGCTCGCGTTCGAGGATGGCGTCGAGGGCGCGGCGGTTGGGCAGCTGGGTCAACGTGTCGACCTGCGCTTGGCGGCGGAGCATCAGCGCGAGGTAGCCGACCACGAACCCTGCGCCGAGGGTCCCGCCCACGGCGAGGAGGGCGACGCCGACCGGGTTGTCGCGGACCGTGGAGAGGACGACGAGCGTCATGGCGGCGCCGGCGACGATCAGGTAGGACGCTGCCACCCTCCAGGGGAACAAGGCGGTGATGTACATCGACGCCCACACCATGACGCCCATCGAGACGATCCCGCCGAGCGACCCGTGCGCGAGCACGCCGCTGCTGCACATGGCGACGACGGCCAGCACCATGCCGGCATGGACCGTCCACATCGGCAAGTGCGCACCCCACCGCCGTGCCACGAGCACGAGGACCGTGCCGATGGCGATGGCGGCGACGCACGTGGTCGCGGACGCGGCGATGTTCGCGTGGGGGATCGGGTCGACGAGCAGCCCGGGCAACGCGATCGTCCCGGCCAGCACGTAGAGCACCCCGAGGAGCTCGGCCCGGAGCGCCGCGTGCGACTTCCCGGCGGCGGCCGAGGACAGGTGCGCTGCCGGGCGCAGCCGCGGGAACCGCGGAGCGCCGAGCGGGCGGGCGGGCGTCGCCGAGCGATGGCCGGGCTCGACGACGACGCGGTCGCGGCCGGCCAGCTTCGCCTGGTAGAGGGCGGTGTCGGCTCGGGCGAGCATGACGTCAACGGGCTCGCCGGAGGACCACTCGACGACGCCGACCGAGCACGGCTGTCCACCGGTCCGCCGCAGCGAGTCGACGACGGCGGCGCCGCGCGTCGCGTCGCACCCGGGGAGGACGACGACGAACTCGTCGCCGCCGTAGCGGACGATGTCGTCCCCGGGCCCGAGCCCGCGCCGCCAGTGGTGGGCGACGCGCTGGAGGAGCTCGTCACCGGCCGTGTGCCCGCCGGTGTCGTTGACCGACTTGAAGTCGTCGAGGTCGACGATGGCGATCGTGAGCGCCGTCCCCAGCCGCTCGGCCCGCGCCCGTTCGCGCTCGAGGATCCCGGGGAGCGCCTGCCGGTTCGGCAACCTCGTCAGGGAGTCGGTGGCCGAGCTCCGGACGAGCAGCGAGCGGAGGTACCCGGCGGTCAGCGCCCCCGCGGTCGCCGTCCCGACCGACTCGAGCGAGCAGAGCACCGGGGTCTGGTGGACGGTGAGGGCGACCACGGCGACGCTCAACGTCGACGACGCCACGAGGTAGGGAGTCGCCTGCCGCCACGAGAAGAAGGCGAAGGCGAACAACGGAGGCCAGGCGAAGATGCCGAGGGCGGCGACCGCGGTCGTCCCGCCGTTCCCGCACCAGACGGCCGTCGTGACGACGCAGAGGGCGGCGACGAGCACGCCGTGGACGGCGCGCCTGCTGAGCTCGCGGCGGTGCGAACGGGCCTGCTGCTGCAGGACCACTGCGCCGAGGAGCCCGGCGCAGACGACGGCGAAGGCCAGGGGCTTGCGCGAGCCCGTCGTGGCGTCGAGGAGGACGGCGGGGATCGCCAGGGCGCACCCGCCGCCGAGCAGGCTGGCCAGCACCCGGCCCATGACCGGGGTGGACGACCACGAGCCGCCGAGGTCGTCCTCCAGCCGAGGGCGGCTGCCGCCCCCGCTCGACGTCGTGCCGTCCTGCCGTTCCACGATGGCGCCCCTCCTGTCACGAGTATCGGCAGCTCGTCACCCGGCTTGACCTCGGCAGGGGGGCCCGCCGACCGGGCGGGGACGGTCCCTCGGACGGCTCAGCTCGAGGGCGAGCTGCTCCTGGGGCCGCGGAGTGCCCGCGGCCCCGGCGTGGCGAGCTCGCCGGGATGCCCGTCCTGGGAGGGCCCGCTCGGGGAGGGCCCGCTCGGGGAGGGCCCGCTCGGTCCCTCGCCCCCTGTCGGGCCGGCAGCCCTGGAGAGCGCGGCGACCAGGGCGGGCACGGCAACGCGCCAGTCGGCGACGATCCCGACGTCGGCGGCCTCGAAGCCGGGCGCGGCCGGGTCGTGGTTCACGACCACGATCGTCCCTGCCCGGGCCACGCCCGCAAGGTGGTTGAACCTGCCGGAGGTCCCGACGCCGACGTAGAGGGCAGGGGCGAGGCTCCAGCCCGTGATGCCGACCTGGCGCGAACGTGGGAGCCAGCCCCGGTCGGTGACCTTGCGGGTCGCGCCGAGCTCGGCGCCGAGCACGGCGAGGAGGTCGTCGAGCTCACGGTATGCATCGGGAGGCACCCCTTGGCCTACGCAGACCACGGCCCGGGCGTCCCACAGCGCCCGGGCGCGAGGGTCCTCGCCGTGATCGCTCACGCGGACCCGGCCCCGGCTCCGGCCACGGGCGATGGCGACCGGGATCGCCCTGCCGGCCGGGCGGGGGCGTGGCGTCGTCAACGTCCCCGGACGGACGGTGGCGAGCTGGAGGTCGGAGGAGGAGGTGACGGCGGCGAGCAGGCGACCGGAGAAGGCCGGCTTCCAGCACACGAGCCGCCCGTCGTCCGCGCCGAGCTCGACGGCGTCCCCGGTGAGGCCGGCGCGACGCCGGACGGCGAGCCTCGCGAGGACCTCCCGGCCCCACCCGGTGCTGGACCCGAGCACCGCCCACGGCGCCTCTGCCGCGCACCACGACGCGAGCACCTCGGCGACGTCCTCCTCGACGGACGTGCCGACGACGAGGACGGCCCGGTCCGCTCCCCACGATGCCAGGTCGGCTGCGTCAGGGAGCTCGGGTCCGGCGGCGACGACGGAGCCGTCCACCTCGCGTGCGAGGCTGGCGGCGGCCCCGAGGAGCTGTCGGGCGAGGCGGTCCCGCCCGGGCTCGAGGGCGACCACGACCGCCCCGACGGACGATCCGGCACCGGCGTCGTCCCGAGCCGCTGGGAGGGGAGGGGGGGTGTCGGCGTCGTGGCCGGGGCCGGCCACGAGGCCCCGCGCGGCGAGCACGACGACGGCTCGGGCCACCTGCTCGTCGACGGGCCCGGCGAGGCGCAGGCCCAGACGTTCGACGGAGACCGACCGGGTCGTTCCCACCCGGGTGGGGCTCGCCGCCTCCCCCCAGGGCCCGGTGCCGAGCGCAGTTGCGGTGACGCGGCGCAGCCGCTCGGAAGAGACGCGAGCACGAGCGAGAGGTGTGGCCTTGCACGGCGCGATGAGCCGTTCGGCGCACGACACGACGGCAGGCAGGTCCACACGGACTGTTCGCCAGCTGTCGCCGAGCTCGCAGCGCGCCCACGCCTCGCCGCCGGAGACCCGGAGCTCGGCAGCGGCCCCGGCAAAGGGGAGGTCGAGCAGCTCGGCGAGTTGTGGACCGACCTGACCGGTCTCGGCGTCGGCGGAGGACCGACCGCACAGGACGAGGTCCCACGGTCCGTCCGCACGCAGGGCGGTTGCGAGCGCGTGTGCCGTCGCCAGGCTGTCGGACCCCGCGAACGCCGTGTCGCAGAGGTGCACGCCGGCGTCGGCACCCCAGGCCACGGCTTCCCGGACGACGGCCTCGGCCTCCGGAGGACCCAACGTGTAGACGACGCAGGACCCGTCCCCTCCCGCGGCTAGCTCCACCCCTTGGGCCACCGCCCTGCGGCAGTGAGGGTTGAGCTCGAGGGCCACGCCGCTGCGACGCACCCGTCGGTCGGCGCCCAGCTCCAAGTCCTCGCCGCGTGGGACCTGCTTGGCCACGACCGCCACCCGCAGGCCGATCCGTGGCACCGCAGCCTCGGAGGGGCTCACCGCAGCCCCGCATGCCCGGCAGCCAGCCCGATCGAGAAGGCGACCACCGTGGCCAGTCCGGAAAGGCCCAGCTGGCGGAGGGCCGATCGTGCCCACCGGCGTCCGGCGAGACGCCCGAGGAGCGCGCCGACGAGGAGCGACGTGACGGCGGCGAGGACGATCGTCGCCGTCACGGCTCCGGATCCCCCTGTGGCCAGCCACGGAGCGAGCGGCACCGCGGCCCCCAGGGCGAAGCTGCCGAACGACGCGGCCGCAGCTGCGATGGGGGAGCCGAGACCCTCCGGGTCGATCCCGAGCTCCTCGCGGGCGTGGGTCTCGAGGGCGAGGTCCTCGTCGCGCATGAGCGCGGCAGCCACGTGGTGGGCGAGCTCGGGCGCGAGACCTCGCCGCTGGTAGATCGAGGAGAGCTCGTGGTGCTCGGCCTCGGGGTGCAGGCGGATCTCGCGGCGTTCGCGCTCGAGCTCCCGCTCGAGCAGCTCGCGTTGCGCGCGCATCGACACGTACTCGCCGACCGCCATCGAGCAGGCACCGGCGACGAGCCCGGCGAGGCCGGCGAGCCGGACGACCGACGGCGCCGGGTTCGCCCCGGCCAGTCCGACGATGAGCGAGACGTTGGTCACCAGTCCGTCGCTGACACCGAACACGGCGGCACGCGCCGCTCCACCCGACACCGACCGGTGCACCTCGGAGGTGTCCCGGTCGGCCTCGTCGTACGCTGTGGGAGCTGTCGCGGTCATCTACGCCTCCATCGGGTAGCTGGGACTGGTCTGCAGGACGACGTGGCCCGTCCGCGCGCGGACGGGCGCGGCGTCGGTGGGCCGGGGACCACCGACGGGGACCGGCGCAGCGGAGCTCGCCGCGGGGCCCGGCGGGGAGGGCGGTCGTGTGGTGGACAGGGGCTGCCTCGGGGCGTGCGGTGCGTCCGCCAGGGACGCGGGAGGCGGCTCCGCCGCTGTGACCGGAGGCGGCGTCTCCTCGCTCGAACGGGCGGCCGGCAGGCGGACGAGCACCACGGCACCCCCGTCCGGATGGTTCGCCGCCACCACCGTGCCGCAGTGGGCGTCCACGATCTTGCGGACGATGGCGAGCCCGAGCCCCGACCCACCGCGGACCCTGGCCCGCGACCGGTCGGGTCGCGAGAAGGGCTCGAAGGCCAGTGGCAGGAAGGTCGGGGCGAACCCCGGTCCGTGGTCGCGGACCTCCAGCTCGGACCAGCCCGGCTGGGTGCCCGACCGCAGGGAGATCTCGACGAGCGAGCCGACCGGTGCGTGCCGGATGGCGTTGTCCAGCAGGTTGTCTACGACCTCGCGCAGCCGGGTCTCGTCGACCACGGCCTCGACGCCGGGCTCGGCGTCCAGCACCAGCACGACGTCCCGCTGCTCGGCGTGGGCGCGTTGGGCCTCGAGGGCGTCGGCGACGACGGGTTGGAGCACGCGAACGTCCGAGCGCACCCGGAGGACGCCTTCGTCGGCCTCGGCGAGCAAGAGGAGCCGGTTCGACAGCTGGACGAGCTGGTCGACGCGGCGAGCCGACGTCGCCACGGCATGGGCCAGCTCGGCCTCGTCCCGGTCGGGACGGTCTGCCAGCTCGAGCTCGGCCCGCAGCGCGGCCAGTGGCGTGCGGAGCTCGTGGCTTGCTGCGGCGACGAAGTGGCGCTGTTCGGAGAGAGACTGGTGCACCCGGTCCAACAGGTCGTTCAACGTCGTGGCGAGCGAGGCGAGCTCGTCGCGCGTGCCGGGGACGGCCAGGCGGCGGGGAGGTCCGGGCTGCGACAGGGTGGCCGCCTCGGCCCGGAGCTCCTCGACCGGCCGGAGGGCCCGGCCGGCGAGGACCCACGCCCCTGCCGCGCTGAGCAGGACGACGAGCGGGCCGCCGATGGCGAGACCTCGGTCGACGTGCGCCGTCGAGTCCTGCACCTGGTCCAGTGAGGTCCCGACGACGACGACGAGCCCCGTGCCGCGGGGACCGGGCTCGGCGAGCAGCAGCCGGGGGTTGCGCCAGCCGGGCCGGCGTCGTTCGCCCCAGACCCGGAGGTGCTCGGCGGCTGCGAGCTCGGCCGCCCCGAGGAGCACGCGCTGGCCTGCCGGTTCGGTCGTGTAGCGCAGCGTGCCGGTGACGGTGAGCACCTGGACGAGGCTCTGGTCGGGTGCCGCCGGGACCGGTCCGTGACCGGAGGCGAGGGGGAGCAGCCGCGCCGCCAGCTGGAGGTCCACGCGCTGGGCGCGCTCGCCGAGCGAGCGTTCGAGCGTCGCTCGCATGTCGTGGACCATGTTGGTCGTGAAGAGCAGGCCACCGGCTCCCACCAGGACGGCGGCGATGACAGAGACGACGAGCGCCAGGCGCAGGCGGATCGGCATCTAGCCGACCGGGTCCACGTGCAGGCGCCAGCCCACCCGGTGCAGGGTCCGGAGGTCGGAGCGGCCGAAGGGCCGGTCGATCTTGCGCCGGAGCCGCGCCACGTACTGGTCCACGACGTTGTCGGAGGTGATCGAGCTCCGGTCCCAGACGGCGCCCATGATGGTCCGCCGGGTGAGGACGACACCCGGGTGCCGGAGGAAGAGCTCGAGCACCTCGAACTCGCGCTTGGTGAGCTCGAGCTCGGTCAGCCCCCGCCAGGCGCGTCGGGTCAGCAGGTCGACGCGGAGGTCGCCGACGACGAGGTAGGAGATGTCGGGTCGCTGGTCGCGGCGCAGGACGGCTCGGAGCCTGGCAACCAGCTCGCCGAGGTCGAACGGCTTGACGAGGTAGTCGTCGGCCCCCGCGTCGAACCCGGCCATGCGCTCCTCGAGCGTCGCGAGCGCCGTGGTCATGATGACGGGGACGGTGTGCCGCTCGAGCCGGATGCGTTGGCACAGCTCGAGCCCGCCGATGCGGGGGAGCATGAGGTCCAGCACGACGGCGCCGTAGGCGGTGCCCTCGAGGGCGTCGAGCGCCGACTCGCCGTCGGGCACCGACGTCACGGCGAAGCCCTCTTCGCCGAGGTGGCGCTCGAGGGCGGACGCGAGCGCCTCGTCGTCTTCGACGACGAGGACGCTCG
>CAZSYT010000047.1:1623-22974 GCA_964610905.1 uncultured Acidimicrobiaceae bacterium | reverse complement strand
GGGGTGAGGACTTCTACCTGGCCACCAGCGGGGACATCGAACTGGCCGTTGACAGTGCTCCTGGGAGCGGATCGGCACGTGCTTCAGGAGGAAGTTGTAGGGATAGACAGCGCGCCCGTCGAACTCGGCCTGGTGCCCCCCAACTGCTCCGCAGGTCGAGGGTGGAGCCGGTGTTCTTCCACGCGGTCACGTTCGCGAGGTTCCCGAAGGCGGGCGTCGGGGTGAAGCGACGGAAGTGGGCCTCGGGGTCCATGCCCGCTTCGTAGGCGTCGTCGACGGGCGGGAAGTCGATGAGCGTGAAGTCGATGGCGTTGTACCCCTCGGCGTCGACACGCCGGATCCCCTCACGAAGGGTGACGCCGGGTCCCCACGGTGCCAGCCGGAACTGGTCGGCGTCGTGGTGGATGAACCAGTCGGCGTGGAGCGAGCGGGTCAGGTCCTCCACCCGTCCGAGCAGCCGCTCCCACTCGTAGGTGCTGGACGTGCCCTCGGGTGGGAACCGCTCGACGCCAAGGAGGCCTCGGTCGAGGAACCGGGACGCTCGCTCGGCGGTACCGTCGGTGGACCAGTTGTCGACCAGGTAGGGCTGGACGTCGTCGGCGATCAACTTCGCGAGCGACGCGTCGATGATGTCGGCCTCGACGTAGGCGACCACGATGGCAACGACGTCGAACGTGCCCGACACCTCCGCAACGCCGCGCCCCTCCCGCGGTGCGAGGCCTGAGACCGTCGACCGCGAGAGGGCGACCGCAGCCGGCGACCCGCTCCCGCCGAAGACGCCGGTCCTGCCCGTGAGCTCGGGCTCCAGCCCGGCGATGGCCAGCTCCCGTCGGAGCCCAGCGAGCGCAGCGGCGTCGCCCGCAGCCGTCGAGCGCCCCGGCGGGACGCCGACGAGCAGCCAAGCGGCATGCGCGCGGAGCGCGGGTGCGAGCGCACGCACCCAGTCGGCCGTGTTCGACGCGCCGATGGGGAGCTCGGCGAGGAGCAGCGTCGCGTCCTCGCTCCCGGTGCTGGCAGGGAAGGGCTCCCCGTCCCCCGGCATCCAGTGGACGTCGCCGGCCAGCACAGTCGCGCCCTGCGCGCCGTGCTCGACTCGGGGTGGCACGGACACGCGTGAACGCCGGGCGCCCTCCGGGCCGACGCAGGCGCATCGCAGGACCGCGGAGCATCCGTGCCGGCGCGCCACCTCGAACACGCGTTCGTCCCCGATCTGGGCCGGGCCGGAGCGAGTGGCGTTCGTCATCCGCTGCTTCGCCCGCCCGCTCGCCCGCCCATCAGCGCGACCGCCGGCCTACGCCGGACCGGCACGACGGCCGAGCCCCCAGACGACGTCGATCACGGAGGGGTGCAGGCGCCCTGCCGCCGCCCACCGCAGGCGGTCGACGGCCTCGGCGCAAGGACGGTGGCGCGCTTCGGCCGGTTCGGGACGGCCGGTTCGTCGCTGTACCTGGTCCCGCCTGATGGCGAGGTGGGCCGTCCACGCCGGCACCAGCTCGGACGTCAGCTGCGCGGCGAGGACGTCGCCGTCGTCGGCACGCAGCAACTCGATGAAGCGTCGCCGGTAGCGGTGGACGGCCAGCAGCTGGGCGAACGGCTTCGTGCTCTGCTGCGCCTCGTGCCAGCGCCAGTCGGCGGTGACTTCGTGCGTGGCGATGAACCGATGGCGGCGAGCGAGCCGGAGCCAGAGGTCGAAGTCGACGGAGATCCGCTCGTGCTCTTCGAAGCCGCCCACGGCGACGAGGGCGCTGCGTCGGGTGATCGCCGCGATGTTGACGTGCAGCCAGTTGTGGAACGCCTCACGGGCCACGACGCCGGGCTCGTCGGTGGGAACGTGACCGAAGATCGTCTGGTCGTTCAGTCCGAAGCACTGCACGGCACCGAAGGCGCCGGCGGCGTCGGGGTGCCGTTCGAGCAGACCGCCGACCACCTCGAGGTGGTGCGGTCGCCACGTGTCGTCGGCGTCGAGCCATGCCACGGTGTCGCCGCTGGCGGCCCGCCAGCCGGTGTTCCGGGCCGCTCCCTCTCCTCGGTTGGTGGGGTGCCGGAGCACGGTGGCCCCGAGCCTCGCTGTCAGGTCGGCCGACCCGTCGGTGGACCCGTCGTCGACGACGATCACCTCGTCGACCGGCCGAACCTGCGCGCCGATCGACTCGAGGGCCTCCGCCAGGTAGGCAGAGTCGTTGAAGCAGGGCGCCACCGCCGAGATGCGCACCACCACCGAGCCTACCAAGCGCTCGTCACGGGACGACGGGGCGGCCCACGCCGCGGGCGACCCGTGACCCGCCCCGAGCTTCGAGCTCGGTACCCTCGATCCGCGCCATCGGGGCTCCCGTCGGCCATCATGAGCACCCCGGGGGCGACCACAGTCGTCGCACGGCGCGTCCGGGCGGTCGCCCGCCGAGCCCCGAGGGAGCAGACGGAGGTGGGGGCAGTGGCGTACGCAGGCGACCCCGCAGCGGGCCGTGCCGAGGTGCTGGCGTCCTACGACGAGGCGATCGCCGCCGTCTCGGCGCTGTCGCCGGGCGTCGAGATGTGGGACGCGCCGACCCCGTGCGCCGGCTGGACCGTGCTCGACCTCGCCGGCCACCTGGCTGCCGTCACCCGGTACTGGCTCCGCCTGCTCGCCGCCGCCGTCGACGGCCGTCCCTTCGCCGACCTGCCGACGGCCGGAGCGCTCGCCGCCATGAACGCTGCCGACCTCCGCGGCCTCCCCGAGCGCGACGGGTCCGAGCGCATCGCGCGCTTCGTCGAGCTCGCGACCGAGCACCGCCACCGGCTCGCGGCGGCCGACTGGGAGCTGGTCTGCGGCACCTGGAGCGGTATGGGGACGCTCACCGTGGGACAGCACACCGGGGTGGCGATCGGCGAATGGCACGTCCACGCCTGGGACCTCGCGAGGGCGCTCGGCGGCGACCATCGCCCGTCGGGCCCCGAACTGGTCCAGCGCGGCCAGCACGCCCTCTTCCGGGCGACGGCCGACGGCGACCCGTGGGTCGCCGTGCTCGCCGGGTACGGGCGCGACCCGGGCTGGAGGCCGCCTGGCGCGTCGTGACGGCGGGCGGCCCCCCCCGGCTACCCCATCCCGCCGGGCGGGGGCAGGTGGCGCTCGCCGAGGAAGCGGGCGGCCGTCGACTTGTCGGACAGGCCCACCCGGCGCTTGACCCAGTCGTAGGCCATCACCGCCAGGTTGTCCGAGTAGATGCCGAGCCGCTCGAGGCGCCCGTCTCCCGGCCGGGCCCGGTAGACGGTGGGGCCGCCCTCGGGGTGCTCCTCGTAGGTGTAGTGGAACAGGGCGAGCGACCGACGCGCCACGCCCGGCGGGCACCGCAGCGGGTCGGGGTGGCCGTGCCACGTCTCGGCGCCGGTGGTGAAGATGACCGCCCGGTTGCCGAGGGGTGCCACGAGGTGCTCGCGCACCGACATGTCACGGCTCCAGATCTCGAGGTCACCGCCGTACTCCGGGCGCCACTCGTCGTTCAGGTAGAGCACGACGTTGCACCGGCGCTGCCAGTGGGGCCTGCGGGGATGGACCCGGAAGTCGGCGTGGACGTTCAGGAACCCGCCCGGTCGGGTCTGGTGGAGCCCGCCGCCCTCGAGGGTCTCGTCGGACATGAGGCCGTCGATGCCGGTGAGCGCGCTCAGGAAGGCGAGGAAGCGGGGCGAGCTCAGGTCGCGCCAGACCGCTCGCAAGGTGGGCGGCCAGGTGGCGGGCGACACGTTCGAGAACTTCCGCTCGTTGTTGTGGACGAAGTTGATCCAGTTCTCGCTGTCGACGCTCGGGAACTCGGCGATTGCCTGACGGGCGACCGCCGGCGTGAGGAGCCCGTCGAGGGCGATGTGCGGGTACGGCGACGCCGCCGCGTACGCCTGGCGGAGCCCGTCGACCTCGGCATCGAGGCGTTCGAAGTCGACGCACGAGCCCGGCTCGGCGACGGACCGGGCTCGCGGCTCGGCGGCAGCGACCCTCTCGGTGGCGTCGGCGCGGGCCTGCTGCTGGCTGCTGGCGTCCATGGCATCCCCCCCCTGCTCAGTGCTCTACGTAATGTAATCAACTGGACGTTGAGCAACAAGGGGCTGTATCTGGTCGTTCGTCGTGCCGGCGGCGCAGCGACGTACCGTGGCAGACGTGCGGAAGCCCCACGAGACGGTGAGCGGGACGGTCGAGTGGTGGGACGACGTCGCCGGGTGGGGCGCGCTGCGCGCACCCGACGGCACGCTCGTGTGGTGCCACGCCTCCCAGGTCGACATGCCCGGGTACCGGACGCTCGCCCCGGGTGCCCCCGTCGTCTTCGACTACGAGACGCCGGGCCAGGACGGGTACCCGGCTCGGGTGCGCACGGCCGCCAGGCCGCTCGGCCGGCCGGGGCCGGCGCCGGGTGAGCCGCCCGGGCTCGCTTGACGCGTCAGGCAGCGTCTGGAGGGCGGTCTACGTCGGCGTGGCCTCCGGCCTGACGATGTCGACCGAGACCTCCACCGCGGGAAGCGGTCCTCTGTTCTCGAGCCAGTGCGTGGTGTTCCGGTCTTCCGGCCAGCCCAGACCAGGTCCGTACTCCGTGGCGACGCCATCTCGGTGGTCGGTGATCATCCCTTCGAGGACGTAGACGACGCCTGGTCTGCCCTTGTGGTCGTGAAGAGGCCCGAAGACGGCTCCAGGCTCGAAGGTGAACAACCGCATCCGGAGCTGGCGACCTGCCATGCCCTCGATCTCCGGGCCCAGGTCGACGGCGGCGAGCAGCTCCACCGTCATACCTCGAGACTCGGGTACTGCCTCTTCCCCTTCGTCGCTCATGGTGCTCTCCTCCGGGTCACGACCGGCTCGGTCACCCTCCGGGTCACGACCGGCTCGGTCACCCTCCGGGTCACGACCGGCTCGGTCACAGGGTAGGACCTGGGCACTCGACGTGGGCTCGCTGCCGCTTCGGGTTCGAGGCAGAGCAGACGTGCCGGATCTGGCTCGGTCGACTGTCCAGCGCCAGCCCGGCGCCTACCGCAGGGCGAGCGCTGGTTCACGCAGCGTCAGCCGGGCAGCGTGTAGGTGTTCTCGAGCTCGTCCTGCACGACCGTCGCCGCGTGGTCGCGCGTGTCGACGACCAGCTCCTCCTCGAGGACCCGGGCACGGAACGACCAACCTCGGGGCAGTGCCAGGCGGTCGGCGATCCCCGGCAGGGCCGCCTCGGTGAGCGCGGGGTCGACACCGACGCAGTAGGCCTGCATGACGTAGGCGGCTCCGTCGGGGTCGACGAGCTCGTAGACGGGCTTGCCGGCGTCGAAGAAGAACACGGCGCCGCGCTCGACGGTGCGGAGCCGGTAGGGCGCGCCGGTCGGGTCGCCGCCCAGACGCACGACGGCGATCCGCCGCATCTCCAGCCCGGCGAAGGTGCGCACCACCGGCTCGACGACGGCCACCTTGGCGCCCAGCCCGTCGAGCACCCAGTGGCGCGGGCCGTTCAACTTGACGAAGACGGCGCCGAGCTCGGTGGCGATGGCGGCCGGGTCGAGGGCGTCCCAGCGGTCCTGCGGGCAGTCGTTGAGCAGCTGGGTGCCGTACACCTCGGCCTCGAGCCCACTGGTTCCCTGTCGGACGGCGAGCACCTCGCCGTAGCGGACACCGCGCATGTCGGACACCAACCGGACGGCTTCCTGCGACGTCATCGCGTGACCTCCTCGGCTTCCGCTGCCGGCCATCTTATGACAGTAATCCTGTCACAATACTCCGGCCGATGCCAGGCGGTCCCCGGTGCCCGCCCGTTCGGCCGGAGCCGGGCCGCGGGCCGGCAGGTCCAGGTCAGACCGGGGTCGATCCGCCGGCGGCCGGCGAGCCCGTATCCACGACGGAACGTGGGTGAGAAGACTCTCACAGTGGGCTTAGGTCCGGCTCACCTCGACTGCCGACACTGCCCCTGCACGCAGTGGAGCGACCGTTTGGAGGCAGCGATGGCACAGCGGCACGGGTGGTTGATCGGGGCAGCGGCGGCCGGCGCTGCCCTCGCCGGCGTGGGAGCCACGGGGCACGCGCTGACCGGGCAGAACACGGCGTCGGTGACGCCCGCCACGGCGCCACCGACCACCGTCGCGCCGACCACGACGACGACCGACCCCGCCGCCGCCCTCGACCAGCAGGCCCACCAGCTCGAGGCGCAGATCGCCGCCGCCCAGCAGGAGATCGCCGCGGCGAAGGCACGTCAGGCTGCCGAGGCCGCTGCGGAGGCGGCCGCCCAGGCCGCCGCCCAGGCCACGGCCACCACCGCCCCGCCCCCCAGCGTGACGGCACCGACGGTGCACGCCACCACGGGGGCCAGCGGGACGACGTCGGGGGAGGACCACGGCGGCGACCACTCCGACAAGACCGACAAGACGGGCACGACCAAGACGAGCAGCTCCAAGGGCGGCGATGGCTGAGCCGGCGAGCCGACGGCACCGTGCCGTCCCGGCCGTGGTGGTCACCGCGGCGACGGCCGGGGTCACCGGCCTGAGCCTGGCCTGGGCCGTGCCCGGCCCGCCGGTCGCCGTCGCCGCCCACCAGGCCGCAGCGCAGGCACCTGCCGCGCCCGCCCCGACGACCACGACGACGGTGCCGCCCAAGGTGAGCCAGGCGGAGGCGCAGGTGTCACAGCTCGAGACCGAGCTCGCCGGCCTGCAAGGCCAGCTCGCCGCCTTGACGTCCGGGAGCGGGGCCGCGCCGGCCCCCGTGACGGTGCCGGCACCCACCCCGGCGAGCACGCCCGCCGCCACGCCCGCGCCTCGACCCGCCCCGCCCGTCGTGCACGCCACCACGGGCGCATCGGGCGTGCCCTGAGGACCGCCGTGCCCGCACGTGCACCCGGTGGCCCGGCCCCACAAGCCACGGTGCCGCCCGCCCCGCCCGCCCCGCCCGCGGGCCGCACCTCTCGCCGGGTGCCCGATCGGCAGGCGGCAGCGGTCGCCGAAGGGTCGCGCACGGTGGAGGTGGCCGACGGCGTGGTCGTCGGACGCGTCCAGGCCATGGCCTCCGCCATCGCCGTCCAGGCGCTCGGGCGACCCTCCGCACCGGCGGACCGGCGGACCGGGCAGGCTCGCGACGACCGCGCCGGCGAGAGCGCCGTGGCCGAGGCGGTCGACCGGGCGCTCGGCGTCTTCGAGACGGTGGCCGCCACGTGCACCCGGTTCGACCCGGCGAGCCCGCTGATGGTGGCCAACGCCGACCCCGACCGCTGGCACAGCCTGCCCCCGACGTGCGCGTCGGCGATCGCCGAAGCCCACGCCGCCTACCTCCGCAGCGAGGGTCGCTTCGACCCCAGGGTGCTCGAGGACCTCGTCGGGCTCGGCTACACCGCCTCGCTGTCGTTCGCCGGGGGCGGCGCCGCCGCCCCGGCCGGCCGGGCCCGCCGACGCGTGGTCCCGCCGCCGTGGCAGCCCCGCTTCCGAGGCCGGGACGAGGTGCATCTCGGCGGTCGTCCCCTCGACCTGGGCGGCATCGGCAAGGGCCTGGCCGTGCGGTGGGCCGCCGAGACCCTGCGCTCCGTGTCCGACGACCACCTCGTCGAGGCGGGCGGCGACTGCACGTGCAGCGGGCACGCGCCCGACGGCGGGCCGTGGCGCGTGGGCGTCGAGGACCCCGCCGGCGGGAGCGCGCCCCTCGCCGTGCTCGGGCTCGCCGACGCGTCGTGCGCCACGTCGTCGGTGCGCCTGCGCCGGTGGACGGCCGGCGACCGCGTCGTGCACCACCTGATCGACCCCCGCACGGGCCTGCCGGGAGGCCCTGGCATGGCAGCGGTGACCGTGGTGGCCGGCGACCCGGCCGAGGCCGAGGTGTGGAGCAAGGTCCTCTTCCTGTCGGGTCGCCAGTCGGTTGCCGGGGAGGCCGCCCGGCGGGGGATCGCCGCCCTGTGGGTCACGACCGACGGCGCCGTGGCCTGCTCCGAGCCCATGGCCCGCTACCTCGTCTGGCAGGCGTGGTGATCGGCACGCGGCCGCGCCCCCGTGCCCGTGGCCCGTCCGCGGGCCCGCCCGTCCCGAGCCCGTCGCGCGCGCCGTGGGTCGGCGCCGGCGCCGCGGCGGTCGTCGTCGGCTCGCTCGTCGCCGCCCACGTCGTCGACTCGGCGGCGAGCCGCGTCCTCCACGACCGGATGCTCCCGTGGATCGTCGGGCGTGGGCTCGGGGTCGCCGCCTATCTCGCGCTCACCGCACTGGCCGCCCTCGGCCTGTGGTTCCGGCACCCGTGGCGTCGGGGGCGCCGGGCGCTCCTCCGGCCGACGACCGTGCTGCGCGCCCACGCCGCCCTCGCCGCCGCCACGGCGGTGCTCGTCGCCGGGCACGTCGTCGCCCTCGCCCTCGACGCCTACGCGCACGTGGGGTGGGCGGGCGCGTTCGTCCCGGGCCTCGCCCACTACCGCCCCGCCGCCGTGGGCCTCGGCACCGTCGCCCTCGAGCTTGGCGTGCTGGTCGGCACCAGCGCCGCGCTCGCCGGCCGGCTCGTCGGGCGGCACTGGCTCGCCGTGCACCGGCTGGCGGTCGTCGCGTTCGCCTGCGCGTGGCTCCACGGCATCGAGGCGGGCAGCGACGTGGCCAGCCTACGGTGGCTCTACCTCTCCTCAGGGGTCCTGCTCACCACGTTGGCGGTGAGCAGGGCGACCGCCCGGCGGGCCGAGCGGCGGCTCGAGAACGCGTCGTGACCCTCGCCCTCGGACCGCCCGCGGACGTCGCCCGCCGAATCGCCCAGCCCTTCCGGGTCGGCGAGCCCGGCGCACGCCTCCTCGCCGGTCCACCGGCACCGGCGGGCGCCGAGCCGCTGGCCGACCACCTCGCCCGGCTGGGGGCCCTGCCGGCGGTCGGGGCCGGACCGCTCCTCGACGAGGTGGCGGCGAGCGGGCTCGCCGGTCGGGGCGGGGGAGGCTTCCCGGTGGCCCGCAAGCTGGCGACGGCCCGGGCGGCGGCCGCAGGCGGGGCCCCCGTCCTCGTCGTGAACGCCAGCGAGAGCGAGCCGGCGAGCGTGAAGGACCGAACCCTGTGCACCTTGCGCCCCCACCTCGTCCTCGACGGCGCCGCCGTCGCCGCCGCCCTCGTCGGTGCGTCCTCGGTCGTCGTCTACGCCCACCGCGGAGCCGATGCCGTCGCCGGGGCCTTCCGCCGGGCGGGGGCCGAACGCCGGGAGGCCCGCCTCCCCGACCCGGACCTCCACCTCGGCATGGGCCCCGCCCGCTACGTGGCCGGCGAGGCGAGCGCGGCAGCGTCGTGGTTGGAGGGCGGCGAGGCGAAGCCCCGGGCCCTCGGCGCGCCGCTCGCCGCCGCCGGCGTGTCCGGGCGCCCCACGGTCGTCCACAACGCCGAGACCCTGGCCCACCTCGCCCTGCTCGCCCGCTTCGGCGGGTCGTGGTGGGCGGAGGCCGGCACACCTGCGTCGCCGGGCTCGCGTCTCGTCACGGTGCACGCCGGCGAGCTCGGCGCCACCGTGCTCGAGGTGGTCGAGCCGACGACGATCGGGACCCTCCTCGAGCACGGGCCCGCCGTGGTGTCGGCGGACGGGCCGTCGCCCGTACGGGCCGTGCTCGTCGGCGGGTACGCCGGGCGCTTCGTCGACGGGGCGGCGGCCGCCGCGCTCCCGTTCACGCCCGAGGACCTCGCCCTCGTCGGGGCCGCGCCCGGGTGCGGCCTCCTCGCCCCCCTGGCCGAGGCGTTCTGCGGCGTGGCGGCCGCGGCCCGCCTGGCCCGCTGGCTGGCCGGGGAGAGCGCCGGGCAGTGCGGCCCGTGCCTCTACGGGCTCGCCGACGTGGCCGAGGCGCTCGAGGCGCTCGTGGAGGCCACCTCGTCGCGGCGGGAGGTCCGCAGGCTGGGCCGCCTGCTGGGCGAGGTGCGAGGCAAAGGCGCCTGCCACCACCCGGACGGTGCCGTGGCCATGGTGACGAGCGCTCTCGAAGTGTTCGCCGCCGAGGTCGACGCCCACGCCCGACGGCGGCGGTGCCCGGCCGGCTGCGCCGTCCCCGGGTGGCCGCTGCCCCGCCCCGAGGAGGCGTGGCGGTGACGGGTCGGCTGCGCGTCGACCGGACGCGCTGCGCCGGGCACGGGATCTGCGCGCTCCTCGCCCCGGGGGCCCTCGACCTCGACGCCTGGGGGTTCCCCGAGCTGGTGGCCGACGAGCTCGACGGCGACGACCTGCGACGGGCGAGACGCGCCGCCGCCGCCTGCCCCCGCGGTGCGCTCACCGTGGAGGACCTGTCACCCCGGGTGCAGTCGCTTCGGGCACCATGGGAGCCATGACGTCGTCGGCCCGACCTCCCGGACGCCCGGTGCACGTGGCGTGGTGGCTCCTGCCGGTCGTGGCCGCCGCCCTGGTCGGCGTGGGCGTCGTCGTGACGTCGACGGTCACGTCGGAGACCTCGGTCGTCGTGCCCGCTCCGGCCGACGTCGCCCCCGGGCAGGGGACGTCCCCCACGACCGTTCCGACGGCGACCACCATCGTTCCCTCGACGACCACCACGGTGCCCCCCACGACGACCACGGTCGCGACGGCACCGTCGGCGACCACCCCGCCGTCGGCGGCCCCGCCGGCCACCGTCGTCGCACCCGCGCTGCCGGTCATCGAGCACGAGGACGGCGGGTCGTCGTCGACCACCACCACCTCGGGCTCGAAGGACAAGAAGGGCGGCGACCATTGAGCACGGCCAGCGGGGAGGCGGTCCTCGGGAACGCGGGCCCCGCGACCGGGGGCCCCGCGACCGGGGGCCCCGCGACCGGGGGCCCGCCGTCGGCCCTCCCCGAGCTGGCCACGGCCGAGCCGCGCTGGCGCCCGCGGTGGCGGTGGCGGTGGCCTGGTACCGCCGGCCGCCTCGTGGGGTTCCACGTGGTCCTGCTGGTCGTCGTCCTCGGGGTCATCACCTTCGAGACCGAGCAGGTGTTCACCTCGCACGCCCTCGCCACCACCCAGAGCTCGCTCACCGCCGAGGCGACCGGCTTCACAGGCGCCGCGGCGGCGCGGCCGGTCACCGAGAGCCTCGCCTCGTTCACGACGTCGTACCTGCGCACCCGCGTCCTGGCCGCCGACGAGCACGTCGTCGTGCTCCTCGCCGACGGGCGCCAGGTCGGCAGCGCCGGCTCGCAGGCCCTCCTCGCCTCGCCCCGGCTCGCCGCGCTCGCCGCGACGCCGCCGCACGCGTCGTCGTTCCTCCGGTGGGACGTGGGGGCGACCCCGACCGAGGCGCTGGTCGTGCCGTTGCGCGCCGGCTCGAGGTCCGCCGGGACGTTGGTGGTCACCGGCGGGCTCGCCCGCCTGGTCTCCGACCAGTCGCGCGTGCTGTGGCTGGCCGCCGGCGAGGCCCTCGTCGCCATCGCCTTCGCCTCGGCCGGTGCCTACCTGCTGCTCCGCCGCCTCCTCGGCACGGTGGGGTCCATGACGGTGCGCGCCGCCGCCATCGGCGGGGGCGACCTCGACCAGCGGCTCGACGACCCCGGCACCGAGGACGAGGTCGGCCTCCTCGCCCGGACGCTCAACTGGATGCTCGACCGGCTCGCCCTCGCCCTCGGCGCCCAGCGGCGCCTGCTGTCGGACGTCTCCCACCAGCTCCGCACGCCGCTCACCGTCGCCCGGGGGCACTTGGAGGTGCTGGCGCGCACCGGCGCCGGTGACCCGGACGAGGTCCGTGCCACCGTGGCCGTCGTCGTCGACGAGCTCGACCACATGCGGGCCCTCGTCGAGCGGCTCCTCCTGCTCGGGCGCTCGCTCGAGCCCGACTTCCTCGACGTGCGCCCCGTCGACCTCCGCTCGCTGGTGGCCGAGCTGGCCCAGGCCACCCGGGTGCTCGCCGAGCGCCGGTGGTCGACGGGTGACACCCCCGACGTCGTCGTCGAGGTCGACGAGGCCAAGGTGCGGGGCGCGCTGCTCAACCTCGTGGACAACGCGGTGCGGGCGACCCGGGCGGGCGACGCCGTCGAGGTGACCGCCGAGCGGCGCCCGGACGGCTGGCTGGTGCTCGCCGTCGAGGACAGCGGGCCGGGGATCCCCGAGGCCCAGCGCGAGGCGGCCCTGGCCCGGTTCGGCCGTCCGGTGGGAGCGCCGGGCGAGGGCACGGGCCTCGGGCTCGCCATCGCGTCGGCGGTGGCCGAGGCGCACGGCGGCACGTTCGAGCTCGGTCGGTCGCGCCTCGGGGGCTGCCGCGCGGCCCTCGCCTTCCCCCCCGAGCGGGTTCTGGCGCCCGAGCAGGTGGTCGAGCGCCTGTGAGGATCCTCGTGGTCGAGGACGACCCCGGCATCGCCGCCTTCGTGGCGAAGGGGCTGCGCGCCGAGGGCTACGCCGTCACGGTCGCGGGGACGGTGGACGACGCCGAGCGCGAGCTGGTGGGCGACGACGTCGACCTCGTCCTGCTCGACCTCGGGCTGCCCGGGGCCGACGGCGAGGAGCTGCTGGCGCGGCTACGGGGAGCGGGGTCACCCGTCCCGGTCATCGTGCTGACCGCCCGGGCCGAGGTCGCCGACAAGGTCCGCGGTCTCGACGCCGGCGCCAGCGACTACGTCACCAAGCCGTTCGCCTTCGACGAGCTGGTGGCCCGCGTCCGGGCCGCCCTGCGCAACGCCGAGCAGACGGGCTCGTCCACCCTCGAGGTGGCCGACCTCACCCTCGACCTGCTCGCCAAGGTGGCGTGGCGGGCGGGGCGACGCGTCGACCTCGCCCAGCGCGAGTGGGCGCTCCTCGAGCTCTTCATGCGCCACCCGAACCAGGTGCTCTCGCGGGCGCAGATCCTGAGCCGGGTGTGGGACTACGCGTTCGACCCCGGCAGCAACGTGGTCGACGTCTACGTGGGCTACCTGCGGCGCAAGCTGAACACGCCCGGGCTGGAGCCGCTCATCCAGACCGTCCGCGGGGCCGGCTACCGGCTGGTGCCGGTCTCCTGACCCGCCGACGGCTCGGTCCGGCCCAGGGTCACGGGCCTCCCCGCCGACGAGCTGCCCCGTCCACCGTCGGACCGAGCCCTCAGCGCTTATGGCTGCCGACGCGCGAGCGCCGGCCCCCGGGGGCCGGCGCTCGCCGACGGGACGGGCCCTCGGTCAGCTCACTTGGGCTGCATCTTGATGCCGCCGTCGACTCGGACGGTCTGGGCGTTGACGTAGCTGTTGGTGACGAGCTCGACGACCATCGAGGCGAGCTCCTCGGGGCTGCCGAGGCGCTTGGGGAAGAGGACCCCCTTCTCGAGGTTCGCCTTGAACGCCTCCGACGCCTCCCCCTGGCCGTAGATGGGGGTGTCGATGAGGCCCGGGGCGACGGTGTTGACCCGGATGCCGACCACCGACAGGTCGCGCGCGATGGGCAGGGTCATGCCGACGACGCCGCCCTTGGAGGCCGAGTAGGCGTCCTGGCCCGTCTGCCCTTCGAAGGCGGCGACCGAGGCCATGTTGACGATGGCCCCGCGCTCGCCGTCGGCCAGCGGCTCGGTCGTGCTCATGGCCGTCGCCGCGAGCCGGATGCAGTTGAACGTCCCGACCAGGTTGATCTCGACCACCTTGCGGAACAGGTCGAGGTCGTGTGCCGACTCGTAGCGGCCGTCCTTGCCGATGACCCGGGTGGCCCAGCCGATCCCCGCCGAGTTGACGAGCACCCGGAGCGGGCCGAGCTCCTTCGCCAGCTCGACAGCGCCGATGACGTCGTCGGTGCTGGTCACGTCCACGTGGGCGAAGGCCCCGCCGATCTCGTCGGCGACCGACTTCCCCTTGTCGTCCTGGAGGTCGGCGACGACCACTCGGGCGCCACGAGCGGCGAGCAGCCGAGCCGAGGCCTCTCCGATGCCCGAGGCACCGCCGGTGACGATGGCAGATACTCCGTTGATGTCCATGCGCGCATCCTACGGGTGCGCAGGTCGCCGGCGCATCTCGTCGCGGCGCCGCTGACGCTCCCAGGCAGCAGTTCGGGAACCTGGCATCTCGGCGCACCTGCGTCATGTGGCGCGAGCGACGGCCCCGTGAGCCCGAGCAGCCTCGAGTCCCGCTTGCGCCCGGATCGCTCCGGGTAGCGTTGCTCCAAAGGTTGGCCTGACACGCGGCGTGCGAGATCGGACCGTGATCGGTGTCTGCTCCTGCTGGTGACGACGTGACGACCGAGGTCGTCGTGGCGAGCCGGGACCCGAGCGCTCCGGCACGGGGCCGGTCGGGCTCGGCGGCGGAGGTGCCGACGCCGGCCGCACGACGGCTGAGCGAGGGAGACCTCGACCTCCGACCCTGTCGGTCCCGGAGGCCTCCGACATCCTGGCCGACCACCTTCGCCCGCAGATGCTGCGCGGCGGGCTCGACGAGGGGGTGTTGCAGCCGGTCGAGCGCGGCCTTGCGGCGAGCAGTGGGCTCAGCCGGAGCACCGTCCGCGAGACCTTGCGGATCCTCGAGGTCGAGGGCCTCGTCGAGATCCGTCCGGCCGCTCGGGTGGCACAACGGTACGGCGTCCGGGCATGCGGACCCTCGAGCGGAGCATCGAAGCCTTCGTCCTCGGCCGTAGGATCCGCCTCGCCGCGGTGGTCGAGATCTGCGAGGCGATCGAGCCGTTCGCCGCCGGGTTGGCAGCCGAGCGCCGGACCATGGAGGAGCTGCGCTCCATCGAGGAGGCGACCGCGGCCGTCAAGCTGCCGTCGACGACCTCGACAGGTTCCTCGGCTAGGACGTCACCTGGCACGTCTCGGTCGCGAAGGCGAGCCACAACAACCTGATCTTCGCCCTCGTGTCGTCGCTGTCGAACCTCGTCCGCCACAGCACCGACATCCGCGACACCGACCACGAGGAGACCACGAGCCTGACCGTCGAGGCCCACCGCCGGGTGCTCCGCTCCGTCAGCGGAGGGAACCGAGGCGGGGCGTTCGCTGCGATGGGCCGGCACCGCCACGGCGTCCACGCTGCCCTCGAGGGAGGTCCACCCGACGGGTACGTCACCGTCGACGGCCGGGAGGCGCCCAGGTCGACTGACGACACGGCGTAGGTCCGGCAGGGACGACACGGTGCCGGCGCCGCCCGGGGCCCGTCCGCGTGACTGGCATCCTTGTCCTCGGCGACCGCCCGCCCGGATGCCACCCCGCAGGCGTCGACCGAGCGCTCGAGCGAACCGGTCACCTGGCCGACGACCGTCGCCCCCGCCGGTGACGCCTCGAGGGCGACGCCGTGCGTCAGAACGGGCGCTCGCCCACCACGCTGACCCGTCGCCCGCTGCGCACCTCCGGGTGGTAGTCCCACACGGCGTAGTGCTGGGTGCTGCGGTTGTCCCACATCGCCACCGCTCCCGGCGTCCACGAGAACCGGCACTGGTGCTCGGGCCGGCGTTCGATGTGGTCGAAGAGGAAGTCGAGCAGGGCCCGGCTCTCGCCCGGGGCGAGACCGTCGATCCGGGTGGTGAAGGCCCGGTTGACGTAGAGCGCCTTGCGGCCGGTGACCGGGTGCGTGCGCACGACCGGGTGGACGGCGGACGGGAACGCCCCGTCGCGCGAGTCGGACTCCTTCGAGCCGTAGCGGCCCCGGTAGATGTGGGCTGACTCGTGGGTCGCCGTCTTGTCGGCGAGGAAGTCCTTCATCGGCTGCGAGAGCGCGTCGTAGGCCGCCTCGGTGGAGAGGAACAGGGTGTCGCCGCCCACGGCGGGGACGATCGGCAGGTGGAGGATGGTGGCGGACGGCGGCCGCTCGTCACAGCTCACGTCGGTGTGCCACCCGTTGCCCGCCACCACCTTCGACCGCTCGTCGGCGTGGATGATCATCACGCTCGGGTGGCCCTCGACGCAGGGAGCTGCCGGGTGGACGTGGAGCTCGCCGATGCGCCGTCCGAGCGCCTCGTGGGCCTCGGGGGAGAGGTCCTGGTCGCGGAAGAAGAGCACGAGGTGACGCGCCCAGGCGGCCTCGAGCTCGTGCCACGTGCCGTCGTCGAGGTCGCCGAGGTCGCCGAGGTCGACGCCGTCGACCACGGCCCCGAGCACGGGGCTCACCGGGGTGACGGTGACGCGGGTGGAAGAGTGCGCGGTGACGGCCATGACGTCGTTCCCCCTTGTGCGACCTGTGTCGTCTGTTGACAGAACGCTAACACCTGTGCCCTCGGCGATCTAGGCTGGCCCGACCCGGGAGCGGTCGGATCGCGTCCCCGGGGCAGCCAGGCCGGAGGGCGGAGAGCAGACGGAGAGCAGACGTGGCGAAGCGGGCAGCGGCAGGGGAGGCGGCAGCCGGGCGGACGAGCCCCGAGGCCGGGCAGGAGCGGCGCTCGCGGCGGGCCACCGAACGTGCCCTCGAGGCGGCCGCCGTCCGCCTGCTCGAACGCGACGGCGTCCTCGCCGGGCTCAACCTGCGTGAGGTGGCCGAGGAGGCAGCGGTCAACCGCGGGCTCGTCTACCACTACTTCGGCTCCCGCCAGGACCTGCTCCGGGCTGCCCTGCGTGCTGGGGCCAGCCGCCGGTTCCGTGAGGTCCGGGCCGCGGCGGGCGAACCGTTCGGGGTCCGCATGGCCCACTTCCTCTCGACGATGGTCCGTCACCGCCGGGCGGTCCGCCTGGCGACCCTGCTCGTCTGCGACGGCGACCGGACCCTGCGCACCATGCCGCTGCGGGAAGCCACCCTGGCCCTCCTCGAGCGCGACGTCGCCGCGGGTGGGCTCGACGCCGTCGACCTCGACGCCGTCCACGTGGCCGTCGTCTCCCTCGTGTACGGCTACGTCCTCTACCGCGACCACTTCGCCTCCGAGCTCGCCACGACCGCCGCCGGGCTCGACGACCGGCTCGCCGACGTCTTCGAGCGCATGCTCGCCGGCCTCGCTCCCGGGGCCGCCGGTCCGACTGCGGACCCGCTTCCCGACGGGGACCCGATCCCCGACGGACTCTCCGAGCCGGTCCGCCGACCGAGCACGCGGGCGGCGCACCGGTAGGCGCTGCCCTCGCCGGCCCGGCTGCCGGCCGGCCCCTCGTCCAAAGGGCCGTTCGTCCCTGCCGCCTCCGGCCCCGCCACCGGCAGAGTGGACGGAGCGGCCGGCACCCGCCGCGCCGCGGTGACGACGCAGGTGGTGGTGAGGTGCAGCTGACGCGAGCCCGACATCGCGAGCCGGCGGGCCCGGCGTGCCCCACGCCCCGCCGGGGGAGCATGCGCCGCTCGCACCGCTCCGTGGGACCCGCTGCCCCCGGCGCCGCGCCGCGCCGGGCACGGTCGTGACGACCGCCGAGGCACCGTGGGCCGCGTCGGCCGACGTCGCCGACACGCTCGGGGCCGTGGTCGTCGCCGACGCCCAGCTCGCCGTGGTCCACGCGCCCCCGTTCCACGGCGTCTTCGCCACCGAGGCCCTCGCGCCGGTCGAGGCGGGGGTCCTACTGGCAGTCACGGTGGTCGTGACCGCTGTGCAGTCCGTCGCGGCCCGGGTGCGGCGCGCCCGGGGCAGTCAACACGTCCCGTCCAGCCGAGGAGGCGCGCCATGACGACGCTCCCGCAGGTCCACGCCCCGACCCAGGTGGTCCCCTTCGACCGCCTCGTCTGCGCCGTCGACGGCACGCAGGCCGCCCTCGAGGCGGCCCGCCAAGCGTGCCGCCTCGTGCCCGGTCGTCGCCTCACCCTGGTGTGCGCGGTCGACACCCTCGAGGAGCTCGCCCGACCGGGCGAGATCCCGGCGCGGAGCCATCACCTCCGCCAACGGGCCCACGACGTCGTCGAGCACGCCCGCTCCTTCCTCGCCCGCTCGGGCGTGGCCGGCGAGGTCGACGTGACCGTCGAGGAAGGCCTTCTGGTCGACGTGCTGGGCTTCGTCGTCGGCGGGGGCACGCACACGCTCGTGGCGCTCGGCCCTCCGGGTGGGGACCAGCCCACGCCGGGCGGCGTGCCCGCCCAACCCGGACCGGACGGCGTCGGCCAGCACGAACGGGTGGGAACCGTCGTGCGCGAGCTGCCGTGCTCGGTCCTCGTGGCGCGTCGTCCCCACGACCCCGCCGCCTTCCCGGCGGCGATCGCCGTCGGGATGGACGGCTCGGCGCCGGCGACCCGGGCCCATGCGGTGGCGGCCTCGCTCGCGAGCGCCACGGGCGCCACCCTCCGGTGCGTGGTCGCGCTCGGGGGCAAGGGCATCGACTTCGAGGCCTTGCGTGCGGTGGTGCCCGAGCTTCCGCTCGGCTCCGTCGACCAGCGCTCACCGGTCCGGGCGCTGCTCGCCTCGGGCGCCGACCTCGTCGTCGTCGGGCACCGCGGGCTCCACGGGCTCCGGGCCCTCGGCAGCGTGGGTGAGCGAGTCGTCGCTCGGAGCCCGGCCTCGGTGCTGGTCGTCCGCTGACCAACCTATGGGGCCGATGTCAAGCCCTTCCTGAGGGAGTGACGGGAGCGTCGAGCTGGTGAGGGGTGGCCCCCGCGATGAAGTGTGCGTGCTCTTCGGTCGTGGAGCGGTGATGCCCGGGTGGCCCGGCGCCATCCGTCGGTCCTACGTAGCGTGCAAGCGGGGGTGGTCCCCAACAGCCTTCACCCGGGCTTGTCGACGACCACCGGGCTGGCAACGCACGCGAGGCCGAGGCGCACGCCGAGCGGGGCCAGGAGGCTCGTGCCGTCGAAGAGCTCCTCGAGCTGCGGGCGGGCCTGGTCCTCGAGCCACCGCTGGCGCAGCGGCACCGCTCGCAGCTCGGACAGGTGGAGCTCGGGCCGGTGACCGTCGAGCTCGGCCTCGACTGCCCCGGCTCGTTGCAGCTCGGTAGCCAGCCAGCGGCCCGGTCGAGCGGGCCATCACCGATCGGGCAGGCCCGCTCCCGCAAGCTGTCGCCCGACGGGTTCGCCGGTCGGGCGTTCACGGTGCCGAGCTCGAGGAGCTTCGCGACCTCCGTGGTGATGCCCGTCATCAACCAGCCGCAGGTAGTGATCCTCTCGTCCGGCGGCATCACTGGGCGCCCGGTGGCGGCCGTGGACGATGAGGGCGACGAGAGCATCGCCGTCCACTCGATGGGCATGCTGGTCCTCGCTCCGGTTCGATCGTGGGTAGCGTTCGGGGGGTGGTGAGCAAACCCTCGTCATCCGCGGGGCCGGGACGGCCGCTGGCACTCGTCACGGGAGCGTCGGGAGGCATCGGCGAGCACCTCGCCCGGCTCGCAGCAGGCGACGGGCACGACCTCGTCCTCGTGGCTCGCCGCGCCGAGCGGCTCGAGGACCTGGCCGCCGAGCTGCGCCGTGCCGGGGCGGCCGTCGAAGTGCTCGCGGCCGACCTCGAGAGCGAGGACGGCCAGGCGGCCGTCGAGGCGCGCCTCGGACGGCCCCGGGGGGAGCGCCCCGTCGACGTGCTGGTCAACAACGCCGGGTTCGGGAAGGTGGGCCGCTTCGTCGACTTGCCGGTCGACGGCGAGGTCGCGCAGATCGCGCTCAACGTCACCGCGCTCGTGCGCCTCACCCGGGCCGTGCTGCCCCGGCTCGTCGACGCCGGACGGGGTGGCGTGCTGAACGTCGCCTCCCTGGCCTCTTTCGAGCCGGGGCCCGGCATGGCCACCTACTCGGCCACCAAGGCCTTCGTCCTCAGCTTCACCGAGGCCGTGCGGGAGGAGGTGGCGGGCTCGGGGGTCCGGGTCTGCACGCTCTGCCCGGGCTTCACGCGGACCGGGTTCCAGGAGCGCGCCGGGGTGCGCGCCGACGGCCTCACCGGCCTCGCCGCCATGGCCTGGCAGGACGCCGCAGAGGTGGCAGCGGTGGGGTGGGCGGGCTTCAAGGCCGACCGTGCCGTCATCGTGCCGGGAGTCCTGAACAAGGTGACGGCGTTCGGCATCCGCCTCGCGCCTCGCAGCGCCGTGCGCAAGCTGTCGGCCCGGGTCGTCAGCCAGCTGCAGTGAGCCGTGGCGCCGTGTGGTCCCACGGCTGGCCCGCCCGTGCGACCTCGCTGACCCGCCGGCCCGTCACGAGGTGCCCAGCGCTTCTTAGCTGTTCCTTCGGGACTTCCTAGCCCATCCTTCGCGGCCTCCAAGGGTTTCGCCAGCTTTCGCCCGGAGTGTGGCGTACGACCTCCACGGTGGCGGTCGAGCGACACCGACGAGCGAGGAGCGACCCATGGAACCACGAGCACCCGAACCATCCCCAACTGGCGCTGGCATGTCCGAACCGGCCCACGCTCCCGGCGACGGGCCACCGCGCGCCCGGCCTCCGGAACGCCGCCGGCGCGGCGTCGTCCGCGTGACGAGCGCGGCGGCGGTGGCCCTCGGCCTCGTCGTCGCCGGGGGTTCGGTCGCGTACGCGTCGACGAGCGGGAACCCGACACCGGGCCACCCGACACCGGGCCACCCGGCACCCGGCTCGGGCGGCACCCGGCTCCGGCCGGCCGCGGTCGGCTCGGTGAAGTCGGTGGGCACGTCGAGCTTCGTGCTCACGACCCCCTCGGGCACCGACATGACCGTGGACGTCACGGCCCAGACCACCTACCGCGACCCGAAGGTGACCTCGCCGTCGTTCTCCGACGTCACCCCCGGGGCCCGCGTGGCCGTGCTCGGCACCACGAGAACGTCGCAGGTGACCGCCACGACGGTCATGGTCGGCCTGCCGCCCCGACCCGGACCGGGCGGCCCGCACACGGTGCCCGGAGGCCCCGCCTGACGCCGTGCACGTCTCTCCGCGTGCACCCCGCTGCCGGCGCCCGGTGGCCCTGCCTGACGCCGTGCACGTCTCTCCGCGTGCACCCCGCTGCCGGCGCCCGGCCGGTGGCGGGGTGCACCGGCCTGACGGCACGCGTCGTGGGCTCGGGACCTCCTAGGCGGCGCGCGCGGTGCCCCGGATCGTCGGGCGCACGAACGGCGGGGCCTTGCGCATGCTCGCCCGCTCGACGCGCTCGACCGTGAGGCCGGCGCCGGCGATCGCCGCTTCGGTGCGCCGCGTGAGGTGGCAGTTGCCGGCAACGGCCCGCCACACCGGCTCGACCCGCCGTTGCCAGCGCAGTCGGGGAGGTCGGTCCTCGGCGGCGACGTGCTCGATGAAGAGGAAGCGTCCTTCGGGACGCAGCACCCGCCGGACCTCGGTCAGGGCCCGCTCGGGCTCGCGGACCGAGCACAGCACCAGGGTGGCCACCACGGTGTCGAAGGTGGAGTCGTCGAACGGCAGCGACTCGGCCGGCGCGTCGACGACCTCGGGGGCGAGCGGTCGCTCCGTGGCCACCACGGCACGCCGGAGGCGGGTCCGCATGGCCCGATCGGGCTCGGCCAGCACCAGCCGGGTCAGTCCGTCCGGGTAGAAGGCGAGGTTCCGACCGGTCCCGGCACCGAGCTCGAGGGTGGCGCCGCACGCCTCGCCGAGGAGCTCCGCGCGCCACAACGACAGTCCCGCTTCCTCGACGCCGGCCATCATCCGGTCGTACACCATGGCCATCAGGCTCATCGGACCCCCCTCCGCGTCGCCGGCGTGGTTCGCCTGCGGCGCCGCACATCGTGCCAGAGCGGGCACGCCCGT
>CAZSYT010000047.1:0-1523 GCA_964610905.1 uncultured Acidimicrobiaceae bacterium | reverse complement strand
GCCCGTTGTCACCGATACCCACGGGGGTATGGTACAGTGCTCCCATGCAGATCGACGAAGCGACGAGTGCCGACGTGGTCAAGCGGCTCCGGCGGGTCGAAGGACAGCTGGCCGGCATCGTACGGATGATCGAGGACGGTCGGGAGTGCGACGACGTCGTCATGCAGCTGTCGGCCGCCAGCCGGGCACTGAGCCGCGCCGGCTTCAAGATCGTCTCGTCGGGGCTCCGCCAGTGCCTCGACCCGAACGCGGCGGACGACCGCTCGGGCGTCGACACCGAGCGGATGGAGCGGCTCTTCCTGTCGCTCGCCTGAGCGGTCGCACCCGCTGACCGGTAGGCGCATCCCGTCATCCGAGTTGCCAATACCCTACGGGGTACTGCATACTGCGAGACACGGAACGGGCGAGGTGGCGGCAAGGAGCACCCTTGCGGTCCCGGGACGTCCCCCGCTCCTCGCTCCCAGTCGCACGACCCCGACCCGACCGCACGACCCCGACCTGACCGCACGACCCCGACCCGACCGCACGACCAAACGACCTCCGGGTGCTCCTCGCCTCCGGAGGGCCGACCGACCCGACTGACCGACCAGACCGACTGACCGACCAGCACGGGGCCCCCGGGCCCTCCGCACCACGAGAGGACACCGCTCAATGAGCACCGACACCGACGACCGCCGCCTGACAGCCGCCGGCGAAGGGGACACGCGCCTCACCGAAGGGCCGGGAGCGCCCGACGGCGACAGCTCCACCGCGACGCGCACACCGTTGCTGGCCGCCCTGGGGACCTGGATGGCAACCCACCTGAAGCACGTCCTCGTGGCCTGGGCCGTCGCCCTCGTGCTCTTCGGGGCCTTCGCCCCCCGCGTCGAGTCCGCGCTCGCCGGAGCCGGCTGGGAGAGCTCGACGAGCCAGTCGGTCGCCGCACGGACGGTCATCCAGCGCGACTTCGCCGGCCTCGGCTCGACAGCGCTGCAGGTCGTCGTGGTCGACCACCACGGCCCGATCGCCGCGGACCCGGTCGGCCGGCAGGTCGTCTCGACGGTGACCTCGACGCTCGCCGCCAACCGAGAGGTCTCAACGGTCCTCCCTCCCCGCCCGGGCGTGAGCCTGTCGGCCGACGGCCGCACGGCTGTCGTCGAGGCGGGCGCCCGTGGCGGGCCCAACGCCATGGTCAAGGCGGCCGACGTCCTCGGCCCGGAGCTGGCCCGCCTGGCCCGTCCTGGCGTGTCCGTCGAGCTGACCGGTGACAGCGCGCTCTGGAGCCAGTTCAACTCGGCCAACCGCAGCGCCATGCTCCGCTCCGAGGTGCTGTCGTGGCCGGTCACGATGGTCATCCTGGTCCTCGCCTTCGGCACGCTCGTCGCCGCGGGGCTCCCCCTCATGCTGACTCTCGCCGGGCTCGTGGTGGCCGCCGGCGCGCTGGTGATGGCGACGCACGTCGCCCCGGTGTCGATCTGGGCCCTCAACTTCGCCCTCATGTTCGCCCTGGCCCTCGGCATCGACTACGCGCTCTTCCTCGTCGT
>CAZSYT010000046.1:161-23436 GCA_964610905.1 uncultured Acidimicrobiaceae bacterium | reverse complement strand
AGTTCGCCCCGTTCCGGCTCGGGCCGCGCCGGCTCGGGCCGCGCCGGCTCGGGCCGAGCCGCAAGTCGGCTCAGCCGACCCCGCCCGCCGGCCCGGCCGCCGCCATCGCCGCATGCACGGTGGCGGTGACGTCGTCCCAGCCCAACCCCACCGTCTCGCCGGCCACCACCCGGCGCGCCGCGTCGACCACCACGTAGAAGGGATAGCCGCTCACCCGGTAGTCGGCCCACGCCTCCTCGGACGCCACCGCCACCAGCGGGCCGGCTCCCGTCGCGCCGCCGGCCAGCGCGACGCGCTCGCCGGCGGGCAGCGGCGCCCGGGTGACGGCCGCCACGCCGACCCCGTCCGGCAGGCCACCTCGGCCCGGGGCGACCAGGCCGTCGAAGAAGGCCCGGCACCCGTCGCACCCGGGGCCGACGAAGGCGAGCAGCCACCACCGTACCGGGCTGCCGCCGAGCGCCAGCGTGACCGTGCTCCCATCGGCGTCGACGCCCTCGAGGTCGCGTGCGCTCCGACCCCCGGCCGGGCGGGCGTCCGTCGGCCGCAACCCGGCGCGGAAGGCCGGGTCGTCGAGCGGGCGGGGGCCCCGGGGGGGGCCGGTCATCCCGCCTGCGGCGGGGACGTCTCGGCGGCTGCCGGACGGTCCTCGAGCACTTCGACGGCGTCGCCGTGGCCGCACCACCGGCACCGCACCTCTTCGGCTCGGTCCTCGACGACCTCGACATCCTCGACGGTCAGCTCTCCCCCCACCGAGTAGTGGTGGAACTCCCTGGTCCGGCGCATGGCGACGACGTCGAAGCGGGTGAGGTTGCCGCACGCCGTGCACCGGTAGCGGACGGGTGCGGCACCGGTCGGCGAGCCGGTGCCCGAGCGGGCAGTCGTCGGGGCATCGTGGGCGGTCACGGCGACCACGCTACCCGCTCGTCCTCCGACCTCAGGACCCCTCGGAGCGGCGCATGGCCGCCCGACGCTTCTCGAGCTCGGCGTCGAAGACGCACTTGGTGATACGGGTGGCCGTCCCCTCCTTCACGTCGAGGAACCGGAGGCGGCTGAAGGCGTCCGGCCGGGCCTCGAGCACCTCGGCGTCGAGCACCGCCTCGCCCGAGGGGAGCGCGAGGCGTGCCCGCACCTCGATCCCACCGACCAGCCCCTCCACCGGTGCGAGCCGGGCCCCACCGGCGGACAGGTCGATCGTGACCGTCTCGAACGGACCTCGGCACCCCTGGGCACGCACGGCCGGGTCGAGGACCTCGAGCACGATGGGGACCTCGACGCGCGCCCTGACGAAGTTGCGACGCTGGATCTCCTCCACGTCCCCCGCCGGCCGGATCGCCACGACGTAGGGCGGCCGGTCGCGCACGAGCACCTCGAGGTCGGCGAGGAAGCGCAGCAGGCGACCGGGGTCGTGGAAGTCGGCGTTGACCGTGTGGCCGTCGAGGACCAGCACGGCGGCGTCGTCGACCTCGATGCGCAACGCAGTGGGCGCCACCCCCACGGTCCATCCGTCGACGGGCACCGGGGTGACCGGTGCGGGAGCGTCGGGGAGGGCCACCGGAACGGTGCTGGTCGGCGTGAGCGTCACCCGGACGTTCAGGAGGCCCTTGAAGCGCCCGCCGTCGTCGCTCATCGCGAGCTGCGGGACGGGCCACCCGGTCGCGTGCCGGCGCTGCGGGACCACTCGGGCGGACGCCGCATGGCGCGCCCCGCGGGCGCGCCGTCGCCGCAGGCGTCACCGGGGGAGCCCATGGGCGACAACCGTAGCCAGGTGCGCCGCTCCGCACGCGGAACGGTGCCGGTCACGCCACGAGGGCGCTCACAGGCCGGCGGTGGACGGGTCGCGCGTCGCGCAGCGCCGGCGGCAGGGCGTAGACGAAGGCCAGCAGCCGGGCGACGGCCATGTAGAGCGCCTCGGGGATCTCGTCCTCGACGTCGCACGCACCGAAGACCGCCCGGGCGAGCGGCGGGTCCTCGACGACGGGGACGCCGTGCTCGGCGGCGGCGGCCCTGATCCGGGCAGCCACCTCGTCGGCCCCCTTGGCCACGACCTTGGGGGCGGCGGAGGTGGCCCGGTCGTAGCGGAGGGCGACGGCATAGTGCGTGGGGTTCGTCACCACCACGTCCGCGTGCGCCACCTCGGCCAGCATGCGCAGCCGGCTCATGGAGCGCTGGCGGCGGCGGATCGCGCCCTTCACGCGCGGGTCGCCCTCCTGCTGACGGCCTTCCTCCTTCACCTCGTGCTTGGTCATCATGAGGTCCTTGGCCATGCGCCGGCGCTGGAAGGCGTAGTCCACCAGGCCGAAGATGAGCCCGACGGCGGCGAGGGTCCGGACGAAGCCGAGGAGCGTGGACCCCGCGTAGGCGATGATCGGCCCCATCGCCACCGGCCCGGCGCCGACGACGGCGTGCCAGAGCCCCAGGATGTCCGTGACGGCGAAGAGCGTGATCACCGTCAACTTGACCAGGGACTTGACGAGCTCCCACAGACCCCGCGACGAGAAGAGCCGCTTGATCCCGTTGACCGGGTTGAGCTTGGAGAACTGCGGGGTGACACCCTTGCCGGAGAGGACGAAGCCGACCTGGGCGATCGTGGCGCCCACCCCGAGCAGCGCCATGACGGCGGCGATGGGCAGGGCGATCACCATGGCGTCGCCCAGCCCGGCGCCCAGCAGGCCGAGGGCCCCGGGCACCGAGGGCTTCGCCATGACGACGGCGGCCTGGGACTCGAGCCCGAGCATGCGACGCTCCGCCGCCCCGAAGACGGCGGGCATGGCGCTCGTGGCGATCAGCAGGGACAGCCACCCTCCGACCTCGGCCGACTTGGCGACCTGGCCCTTCTTGCGGGCGTCCTTCTTGCGCTTGGCGGTTGGCTTCTCGGTCTTGTCGCGGCGGTCGGCGGTGGCCATGGCTGCTCACCCGGCTCCGATGAGGAGCGACCCGTCGTGGAGCGCGTTGGACACCAACGTGTTCACGAACCCCGGAAGGACGGTGACGCTGGCCCCGAGCAGGAGGAACGTGAGCAGGATCTGGAACGGGAACCCCAGCCAGTAGACGTTCATCTGCGGCACCGCCTTCGACAGCATGCCGAGGACGACCTGTGCCCCGAAGAGCACGACGAGAACCGGGGCGGCGATCTCGAGGGCCGCCGTGAAGAAGGTCGCCAGGTCTGACGAGACGACGTGGGCGATGTTCCCGGCCGACGACAGAGACAGGCCCACGGCGTCGAACGACCGCAGGAACCCGTCGACGATGAGCAGCTCGCCGTTGCCGGCGAACAGCAGCACCACGGCGACCTGCTGGTAGAACTGTCCGAGCAGCGGCGTCTGGTCGGCCGACAGCGGGTCGAGCGAGGGGGGCAGGACGAGCCCACCGAAGAGGTCGAGCATGGTGCCGGCGGCGGTGACGGCCCCCACCAGCAGCTTGACGATGAACCCGAGGGCCGCCCCGGTGAGGACCTGGGTGGCCATGGCGCCGATGAGCGACGGCGTGGTGAGCGTCAGGTGGCTGCCGGCGACGTGCGGGGCGACGGCGACGGCCAGGCTGAGGGCGATCCCGACCGTGGCGATCGGTGGGAAGACCGAGCGGTTGCCGAGTGGCGGGACGATCAGCAGCCAGGCCAGCGCCCGCACCAGGGCGAGCAGGAAGCCGACGAGCCACGGGGCGTTGACGTCGATGACCATGGGGGACCCTCGCTCACCGGGGCGCGGACGTCCGCACCGCTACCCGCCGAGCAGCTGGGGGATCTGCGTGAACAGGGAGTCCGTGTACCCGACCAGCTGGGAGAGCATCCAGTGGCCCGCCACCACCAGCACGACGGCCACGGCAGCGAGCTTCGGAACGAAGGTGAGCGTGAACTCCTGCAGCTGGGTCACCGACTGGAAGAGCGAGACGACGAGGCCCACCACGAGGCTCGCCACCAGGATCGGGGCGGCGAGCTTCAAGGTGACGAGCATGGCCTCGACGGCCAGGTGGATGGCGTCGCCTTGGGTCATCGGAAACTCGTGAGCAGCGTGTGGGTGATGAGCGTCCACCCGTCGATCATCACGAAGAGGAGGATCTTGAACGGGAGGGACACGAGGGTCGGCGGGAGCATCATGATCCCCATCGACATGAGCACGGCCGAGACGACCAGGTCGATGATGAGGAACGGCACGAAGATGACGAAGCCGATGATGAAGGCGCTCTTCAGCTGAGAGAGGACGAAGGCGGGCACGAGCGCCACGAGCGAGACGTCCTGGGGCTTCGCCGGGTGCTCATGGGCAGCTTGGGTCATCAGGCTGAGCTCCTGGCTGTCGGTCTGCTTCAGCATCCAGTGCTCGAGCGGCACCTCGGCCTTGTGGTAGGCCTCGGTGACGTTGATCTTGCCGTGAAGGTAGGGCTGGAGCGCCTGCTGGTTCATCTGCGACAGCGTCGGCTGCATGATGAACAGGCTGAGGAAGAGGGCGAGCCCGGCGATGACCTGGTTGGGCGGGATGGTCTGGAGGCCGAGCGCGTTGCGGGTCAGCCCGAGCACGACGGCGATCCGCGTGAACCCCGTGAGCATGATCAAGAGGGCCGGCGCCACCGCCAGGACGGCGACAGCCAGGATGATGAGGATGCTCTCGGACGGCTTGGTCAGGCTCTTGCCGAAGTTGAGCTGGACCGAGGAGCCGGCGGCGAAGAGCAGCGGGGTCATCGTCGCACCGTCAGGTCGCGCAGGTGCTCGAGGCGCGTCGACCGCTCGCCCTTCGCCCACTCGCCCCTCGCCCACTCCCCGCGCGGCGACCAGTCGAGGAACGTGGTCCGCTCGCCGGCGTTCGCGTCCTCGGCGGGTTGGGCGCCGTCGCCGTTGAGGCGGTCGGGGTCGAGCTCGCACAGGGTCGTGATGCTCTGGGCGGTCGCACCGAGGAGCAGGAGCCGCCCGGCCACCTCGACGGTGAGGAGCGCCTGGCCCTTGCCGAGCGGCTGGCGGGCGACGACGTCGACGACGCGCTGGCGAGGCCGGGGACGCGCCCTGGGCCGGCCGACGGCCCGGGCCGGGGCCCGGCCCGACGGCCGGAGCGAGCCGCCGACGCCCCGACGGCGCAGGACCACGGCGATCGCCCACAAGACGCCGAGGACGACGAGCAGGGAGACGACCAGGCGCCCGAGGAGCGCGAGCAGGGAGACGTGCGTGCTGGCAGCCGTCGCCGTGGCCACGAGTGGCAGGAAGGTGGCGGGCATGGTGACCTCAGCGCCGGGGGGTGGGCTCGTCGGACGACACGATGTCGAGGATGCGGACGCCGAACTCGTCGTCGACCACCACGACCTCGCCACGAGCCAGCAACGTGTCGTTGATGAGGACGTCGACCGGGCTCCCGGTCGCCCGGTCGAGCTCGATGACGCTGCCCACCTGAAGGGCGAGGAGGTCGCGCAGGAGCATCTTCGTGCGCCCGAGCTCGACGGTCACCGTCATCTCGACCCCGTGGAGCAGGTCGAGGGAGCGGGCGCCGGCACCCGCGGTGACGTGGGGAGCTCCCGCGCCGTCGCCGTGGGTGCCGTTCTGCACCGCCGGCGCAGGTGCGAGGTCGGGCGACGGTGCCTCGGCCGCCGGGGCGTCGGTCTGGGTGGCCTCGACGGTCACGGGGGTCGCGGTGTCGGACATCAGGGGTGCTCCTCGGGGTCGATGACGACACAGGCCAGGCGCTTGCCGCTGGTCGTCGGAAGGACGTCGAGATGGTGCTGCTCGCCCACGACCAGGGAGAGCGGTGCGCCCTGGACGTAGGGAAGGCCGATCACGTCGCCCTCGGCGAGGTGCAGCACGTCGGCAGGGGTGAGCGTGGTGGAGGGGAACCGGACGCGCACGTCGACCGGGCTGTCGAGCAGCCGGCGGGCGACGACCTCGCTGACCTCGGGGGCGCGCTCGTCGTCCTCGGCGGCCTGCGCGGAGAGGGCGTCGGCGAGCGGGTGGAGGATGGTGAAGGGGAAGCAGAGGTCGAAGCGGAACGTCGTGTCCTCTCCGAGCTCGAGGGTGAGCGGGGCGAGGAGGTACATGTCGGTCGGTCGGACCGGCGGGAGGAACTGGACGCTCGCCACCTGCACGGCCGAGCCGACCTGCAAGGTGGCCAGCGGGGCGAGGACGGCCGGCAGCTCGTCGAAGAGGTCGTCGGCGACGGTCGCCACGAGGCGCTGCTCGACCTCGGTGAGGGCCCGCTCGGGGTGCTCGCCCTTGCCCGTCCCGCCCATCCGGAGGTCGACGGCCACCAGGGCGAGCTCGACCGGAAGGTGGAGCACGAGCCGGCCGGACAGCGGCGGCAGCGTGGTGGCGAAGAGGCAGGTCGGCTCAGGGAGCGTCCCCGAGTACTCGGCCCAGCTGCACTGCTCGAGCTCGCCGAGCTCGAGCGTGACCGGGGCACGCAGGCGCGTGGTGAGGACGCCACCGCCCCGGTGGGCCAGCACCTCGAGGAGGGCGCGCAGGCCGCGCACCTGGGCGCGGTCGAGCGCCTCGGGCAGCCGGAAGTCGTAGGGGCGCACCGACGGGTGGTGGTCCCCCCCGACGGCGTCGCCGCCGGGTGCGGCGACCCCGTCGGGTCGGGTGGCGGGAGGGGCGTCGACCATCGTCACGCCATCTGCACCAGGGTCTGGGTGACGGTCGAGTCGGTGGCCACGACCTTCGTGTTGGCCTGGTAGGCCTCCTGGGCGACGACCAGGTTGGTGAGCTGGGTGGCGAGGTTCACGTTGGACGACTCGAGCGAGCCGCCGATGAGCGAGCCGCGCCCGCCGGTGCCGGGGGCCCCGATGGAGGGCTGGCCCGAGTTGGGCGTGGTGATGTAGTCGAGGTTGCCGATCGTCTGGAGCCCGCCCGGGTTGGTGAAGTTGGCCAGTGCCAGCTGGCCGATGTTCTCGGTCAGCCCGTTCGAGAACGACCCGACGATCATCCCGCTGGAGTTGATCGAGTACGAGGTGAGCGTCCCGGCCGCCGCGCCGTCCTGGGTGGCCACCGAGGCCGTCGACTGCCCGGAGAACTGGGTCAAGGACGCGGCCGTCCCCGGGGTCGGGAAGTCGAGGTTCCAGACGTCGCCGGCCGGGAACGTGTAGCCCGGTGGCATCGTCGTCACCGGCAGCGAGAACGAGCCGTTGGCGTTGGTCGTCGCCCCGGTGATCGAGGCCACCTGGCCCGTCGCGGGGTCGAAGGCGATGGTGGGCGGGGTGGTCCACAGGTTCGAGGTCCCGCCGCTCGCCAGCGTTACCGTGCCCTGCACGGTCCAGCTGTTGGCCGTGCCGGCCACCGGGGTGAAGGTCAGCACCACCGGGATGGCGTTGCCGAGGGAGTCGTAGGTGTGGGTCGTCATCGAGATCGGCGTGGCCGTGCCCGATCCGCTCCACGCGGGGAGGTTGCCGCCCATCGTGATGCTCTTGGTGGCGGTCGCCGGGATCACCTGGCCGGTCGGGATGGTCACGGGGCCGACGGGTGCGTTGGCGTTCACCTGGCCGTTGACGGCCTGCCACCCCTGGACGAGCCCCCCTGTCGGCGTGGCGAGGTTGCCGTTGGCGTCCACCGTCAGGTGTCCGGCCCGGGTGAAGACCTGCTGGCCTCCCTGGACGGCGACGAGGAAGCCGTTCCCCGAGATGGCGACGTCGTTGGGCTGGTTGGTCTGCTGCAGCGAACCCTCCGAGAGGTCGTTCGACACGGCGCCGACGCGCACGCCCGAGCCGATCGCCACCGGGTTGATGCCGGCGCCGGTGTTGTTGGTCGGGGGTGCGCTCGCCCCGGCGATCTGCTCGGAGAGCAGGTCGACGAAGTCGGCGGTCTGTTGCTTGAACCCGTCGGTGTTGACGTTGGCGATGTTGTTGCCGATCGTGTCGAGGTACGTCTGGTTGGCGTCGATGCCGGACACGGCGGCGAGCAGTGCTCGGTCCATGGGTTCCTCCTCCTGGGTTGCGGACGTTCGGTTGCGGTCTCGGGGTGCGGGGTGCTCAGGCGGTCGTCGACGCGCCGGTGCCGGACCCGGCGCCGGTGCCGGTGCCGGTGCCGATGGTCGTGGACGCGGTCGTGGGCGCGGTCGTGGGCAAGGCCGGCGGTGGCGTCCCCACCGACTGGACGGCGCTCAGGGGGACGGCGGTGCCGTTGACGTCGAGGACGGGGCCGTTTGTGGGGTCGAGCGAGACCCCGGTGACCTTTCCGGACACCGTCGTGCCGTCGGCCAGCGTGGCGTTCACCTGCTGGCCGATCATGCTGGTCGACGTCAGCGTCTGCTGGCTGGCCAGCTCCTTGCTGATCGTTGCCGAGAGGTTCGAGATGGTCTCGACCTGGGTCAGCTGCGCCGTCTGCGAGAGGAACTGGGTCCCCGACGTCGGGTTCAGCGGGTTCTGGTACTTGAGCTGGGCGACCAGCAGGTTCAGGAACGTGTTGGGATTGGTCAGGCTCTGGAGCGGGTTGGTGCTCGACGACGCCGACGAGGCGGCGGCCTGGGACGACGAGACGGGGTTCACGGTCATGCTCGGGTGCTCCTCGGGAGGACGGGTGGGTGGGTGGCGCGACGGGTCGGGGTCATGGCTCAGAGGTGGAGGTCGATGGTCCGGGTGCCGACGAGAGGCCCGGGGCCGCCGGCCAGGACGGGCGCGGGCGCGGCCACGCTGACGGTCCCCACCGGCGTGCTCCCGGCGCTCGTGCGGGCCGGCCGGCGACCGCCGTGGCGACCGGCGCTGTGGGCGTCGGGCTGGGCCGAGCCGAACGACGCCAGCTCGACCACCACCCGGTGGCCGCCGCCCAGGGTCAGCTGGTCGTGCAGCTCGGGGAGCGCGCGGGCGAGGGCGGCGTGGCCCGACTCGGACCCTGCCCACAGGCTCACGACCACCTGCTGGGCGTCGACCGACACGGTTGCTTGGACGGTGCCGAGCCCGTCGGGCTGGAGGCCGAGGCTGACGGTGTGGACGCCTGCCTCGGCGTGCAGGGGAGCGAGGACCGTCACGAGCTGCTCGGGCACGCCGACCGCCGGCCCCGGAGCAGCAGCCGCCGCGGCACCGGGTGTCGAGAAGGAGCCGAGCAGGGTCGCCGACGGCGCCCCCGCGGTCGCGGCGTTCGCAGGCACGGTCGGAGCGAGCGTCCCGGGCGCGGCGGCGGTCCGCCCTGAGCTGCCGCTCTCCGGGCCGGGCGCCGCGGCGCCCGTCGCCACCGTGGTGCGGGGTCGTTGCGCCGCTGCCTCCGGTGGGGGGCTCGTGGCGACGGCGTCGCCTCGCGGCGGGCGGGACGGCGGGGCGCCCAACGGCGGCGCCACGGCCCCGGACCCGGCGCCGGCGCCCTGGCTGCCCCTTCCCGGGCCGCCCGAAGACGGGGACGACGAGCCGGCCCCCGCGGTCGCAGGGTCGGCTGTCACCGTCGCTCCCGCCGGAGCCCCGGCGGTACCAGCGGCCGGGGCGGGACGGGACGACGGAGCGGAGCCCGAGGCACCGGTCGAGCCGGCGACCAGGGCTCGGCGCGTCGCCCGAGCCGAGCCCTCGCCCTCGATGCCCGCAGGATGCCCCGCCCCGGCCGTGGGGGCCGTCCCGGTTCCACCAGCGGGCTCCGCGACCGGTGACGGGTCCGTCGGTCGGGCCCGTCCGGGCGACGACGGCGGGGCCGGGTCGGCAAGGGCTCCTGCGGTCCTCGGGCCACCATGCGCCGTGCCGCTGCCCGACGGGCCGGTTCCGCTGCCCGACGGGCCGGTTCCGCTGCCCGACGGGCCGGTTGGCACCGGGGCGCCGACCGGAGGAGCGGCGCCGTCGCGGGCCCGGCCTGGGTTCCCGTTCCCGTTCCCGTGCCCGTGGTGCCCGGTCGGGCGCCCGGTGCGGCGGGTGTCGCCGACGCGGCCTCGTCGCCCGCTCGCCCCGGGCTCGCCGGTGCCCGGCGGCGCCGCGGTGGGCGCGGTGGCCGGGTCGGTGGCCGGCGGCGTGGAGGGCACGTCGGTGGCCGGCGGCGTGGCAGCCGAGCTGGAGCCGGTGGGCACCGGGTCGCTCGGCGCCGGAGCACCCAGCTGCTGGGGCTCCGGCGACGGGCCAGGCGCAGCGGTGGCCGCGCCCAACAGCTCGGTGAAGCTCGACCCTCCCGACGGGGAGTCGGCCGAGCCGGAGCCGGGACCGGCGGGCGGGGCCGGTGCGAGGTCGGCGACGGTGGCGACGGACGCGGTCACGACGGGCTCCCTCCGAGCAGTCCCATGATGTTCGAGACGTAGGCCTGCGTCTGCGGGTACGGGGGGATGCCCCCGTAGCGCTGGACGGCCCCCGCCCCGGCGTTGTACGCGGCGAGCGCGAGGGGCACCGAGCCGAACGTGCGCAGGTTCCCCGCGAGGATCTGCGCCGCTCCGTCGATGGCCTGCGCCGGGTCGAGCGGGTCGACGCCCAGGCCGCTGGCAGTGGTGGGCATCAGCTGCATCAGCCCTTGGGCACCGGCCGAGCTCACCGCCGTGGGGTCGTAGCCGGACTCCACCTTCGCCACCGCGGCGAGCAGCCGGGGGGAGACCCCGTAGGTCGCACCGGCCGACAGGAAGAGCGGCGCGAGCTGCGCGGGGACGCCGAGCGCTCCGAAGCCCGAGCCGGCCGCCGTCCCGCCCGAGACCGCGCCGGCCAGGGCGGGGCCGACGGACAGGGCGGACGTCGTCGCCTGTGACGGCGTGGTCGGCGGCAGGACCCGGCGGATGGCGCAGGGGGTCGTCCACACCGGCTGGACCTGCACGGTCGTCCCCGTGTGCGGCGCGTCGATCATCTTGCCGCCCCCGATGTAGATGCCGACGTGGCCCGGCCCGCCCGGGCCCGGCTCGAAGAAGAGCAGGTCTCCGGGGCGGGCGGCCGCCAGGCTGGCGACGGGCCGGCCGACCGTCGCCTGCTCCTGGCTGGTGCGCGGCAGCGAGATGCCGAGGTCGGCGTAGACGTGCTGGACGAGGCCGGAGCAGTCGAACCCGGTCGCCGGGCTGGTGCCGCCCCACTTGTACGGGACGCCGACGTACGTGGCGGCATCCGCCACCACCTGGCTGCCGGTCACCGCTCCGCCGGGGCTGCCGGAGCTGGTCGCCCCCGTGCCGAGGGCGCTGCCCCCACCCGTGGCGGCGGACGCTGCCGGTGCGGTCTGCCCGTCGAGCTGGGCGAAGGCGTCCTGGATCGCCGTGAGCATGCCGGCGAAGTCCCCCGACACGGCGTCGGTGGCGAGCTGCGTACCGAGCCCGGAGAAGGTCTGGGCGGCCGCGGCCGCCTGCTGGGCCACCGGCGGGAGGAGCGTGGTCGAGGAGACGTTCGTCACGACGCACGCTCCCCGGCGGCAGTCCGCGCGCTGGCCGTCCACCGCGCCGTCACCAGGTCGTCGACGGCCGACGCCTCGGCCCGCGCCTCGTCGGCGAGGGCCTCGTCCAGCCGGCGCCGAGCCAGCCGCTCGAGGGCCTCGACGCGCTGAGCCGCCCGGGACCACGCGACGTGGGCACCCGCCACCTCGTCGGCGGCGCGCGCCACCCGTTGGCCGGCGGCGGCGAGCGTGGAGGCGGCGAGACCCGAGGCGGCCCGCTCCCGCACGAAGACGGAACGAGGAACGGTTCCCGTCGAGGTCGGCAGGGTCCGGTACCGGAGGGCCGTGCGCTCGTGGCCGTCGCGGGCAGCCCGCAGGCGGAGGTTGGCGCGCAGCAGCTCGGCGCGCGCCTCGTCCTCCTGCGCCCGCCGGACGCGGAGCACGGTGGCCAGGCGGAAGCGGCGGGAGGTCACGCGACCGCCTCGAGGGGTCCGGCGCCCTGCGGCACCGTGCCGTCGCCGGGCGCGCCGCCCGTCACGTCACCACCTGGTCCGCCGTCCGGCGGGCCGGAGCGGGCAGCGGCGGGATCGCCGACCAGGGCGGCGAGCAGGGACCAGGAGCGCTCGACGGGCTGGACGTCGTCGACGTCCTGGCAGAGGAAGGCCTCGGTGAAGTCGGCGAGGGCGACGGCCCGGTCGACGGTGGGGTTGGTGCCGGCCACGTACGCCCCGATCTCGATGAGGTCCTTGGCGTCACGGGCGGCGGCGAGCAGCCGGCGGAGCTCGCGGGTCATGGCCCGCTGGTCGGGCGTCGTGATGGCCGGCTCGACCCGGGAGATCGACTCGAGCACCTCGATGCTCGGGAAGTGGCCCGCGGTGGCCAGACGACGCGACAGCACGATGTGGCCGTCGAGGATCGACCGGGCGGCGTCGGCGATGGGCTCGTTCATGTCGTCGCCGTCGACGAGCACGGTGTAGAGCCCGGTGATCGAGCCTCGGTCCGAGGCCCCGGCCCGCTCGAGCAGCTTGGGCAGGAGCGAGAAGACCGACGGCGGGTACCCGCGGGTGACCGGCGGCTCGCCCGCCGACAGCCCGACCTCGCGCTGGGCCATGGCGAACCGGGTCAGGCTGTCCATCATGAGGACCACGTCGGTGCCCCGGTCGCGGAACCACTCGGCGATCCGGGTGGCCGTGAAGGCGGCGCGGATGCGCACGAGGGCGGGGGCGTCGGAGGTCGCCACGACCACCACCGAACGTGCCAGGCCCTCGGGGCCGAGGTCGTGGTGGAGGAACTCGTTGACCTCGCGGCCGCGCTCGCCTACCAGGGCGAGGACGGCGACCGGGGCGTCGGTGCCCCGGGTGATCATCGACAGCAGGCTCGACTTGCCGACGCCCGAACCGGCGAAGATGCCGAGGCGCTGGCCACGGCCGCAGGGGACGAGGGTGTCGACGGCTCGGACGCCGAGGCCCAGCTGCCGGTCGATCATCTCGCGACGCAGTGGGTGGGGCGCGGCGCCGTCGATGGGCACGTGCTCGGTGCCGGTGAGCGGCGGGCCGTCGTCGATGGGGCGACCGAGCCCGTCGAGCACCCGACCGAGGAGGCACTCCCCCACCTCGACGGTGAAGGGCCGACCGGTGGCCTCGACGCGGTCGCCGAAGCGGACGCCCTTCAGCTCGCCGAGCGGCATGCACGCCAGGCCGTCGCCCTGGACGGCGACGACCTCGGCCTCGAGCACACCGCCGTCTCGCCACACGCGGACGGCGTCGCCGACCGCAGCGTCGATCCCCTCGACCTCGAGGCGGAGGCCGACGAGGCGGCTCACCCGGCCCGTGCGCCGCGGGACGGTCGCCTGCCGGACGGCGTCGAGCACCTCGGTCGACCACGTCACGTCGGGCTCCCGCTCGCGTCGGGACCCGCGCCCACGCCGGCGAGGTCGGTGTGGGCGGGCTCGGGGGCACGGCCGGCCAGCACCGAGCGGACGCGGTCGAGGGCCGGCTCGATCTGGGCGTCGATCCGGCACGGGCCCGCGTCCACGACGCACCCGCCCCGATCGATCGTGGCGTCGCCGACGACGCTGAGGGTGCAGTCGGGCACGAGGGGGGCGAGCACCTCGGCGTCGACGAGCTCGTCGGGGTGGAGCCGCACCACCAGCTCCTCGCCGGGTGAGGTCAGCGCCAGGGCCCGCCGGACCGTGGCCGACACCTCGTCGTCCGACACCGACAGCTCGTGGTCGACGAGCGTGCGGGTGAGCTCGATGGCCAGCGTCGTGGCGTCCTGCTCGGCCACGGCGACGGCGTTGGCCCGGCCGGCCGCCATGGCCGCCGCCGCCTGGCGGAGCGCCTCGGCCCCCCGGCGGACGGCCTCGGCCTTCGCCGACTCGGCGCTCAGACGGGCCTCTTCCGCGCCGGCCCGGTAGCCCTCGTCGAACGCCTGGCGGCGGGCCTCCTCGAGCTGTTCGGCCGCCGAGGGTCCGGGTTCCGCACCGCGCCGGACGACCACGGGGTCGACGGCGAGCACGGCGGGGTGCGCCCGCTCGACCGCCGCGCCCCGCAGGACACGGGCCACGCGTCGCGGCGCCCGGGTGCGCCCGGCCTCAGACGACGAGGTCATCGTCCCCTCGCACGAGCACGATCTCGCCTTCTTCCTCCATCTCGCGCACGATCTTGACGAGCTGCATCTGCGCCGACTCGACCGCCGAGAGCCGGGTGGGCCCGAGGATCTCGATCTCTTCGACCAGATCCTGGGCGGCACGCTCGGACAGGTTCCGGAGGAACTTCTCGCGCACGGCCTCGTCGACGCCCTTCAAGGCGACGGCCAGGTCCTTCGGCACCACGTTGCGCAGGACGCGCTGGAGCGACCGGTCGTCGAGGGCCACCACGTCGTCGAAGACGAAGAGCTGGTTGCGGATCTTCTCTGCGATCTCGGGGTCGATCGCCTCGAGCTCGGCGAGGATCTGCTTCTCGGAGGCCCGGTCGGCGTTCGAGAGGATGGCGACGAGGGCGGGCACGCCGCCGCTCGCCAGCCGGGTCTGCGTGCCGCTCTGGAGCGCGGTGGCGAACTTGCGCTCGAGGACGGCTGCGAGGTCGGCCACCACCTCCGGGGCGATCCTGCCCATGGTGGCGATGCGCTCGGCCACGTCGACCCGCATGCGCTCGTCGAGCTGGGCGAGGACTTCGGCGGCGTAGTCCGACGGGAGGTGCACGAGCACCACCGCGGCGGTCTGGGGGTGCTCCTCGGCGAGGAACGCCGCCATCTGCACGGACTCGACCCTGTGGAGGAAGAGGAGCGGTCCGCCCTCCCCGGAGTTGACGAACTGGTCGATGACCTCGTCGGCCCGGGCCGCCCCGAGGCGCTCGCGCAGGAGGCGCCGGGCGGCGTCGGGGCCGCCCTGCGACACCGCCACCATGCCCGAGACGCCGTCGACGAACTCGCCGACCACCTGGGCCACCGTGTCGGCGTCGAGCTGGGGCAGCTGGGCCATCTCGGTCATGAGCATCACGACCTCGGTCTCGCTCATGGCCTTGAGGACCTGGGCCGCCCGCTGCGTGCCCATCTGGGCCAGGACGGTCGCCGCCTTCTGGGGGCCGCTCAGGGTCGTCTGGGGCATCACCGGCTCCTAGGAGTGCCCTGCGGCGACGGGCGCGCCGCCGGAACGTTCCTTGGTCCACGCCCGGAGCAGTGCGGCGACCTCGTCGGGCTGGGAGTCGATGAAGGTGCTGACCACGTCGTCGAGCTCGCTCGCGGGATGGGGTGGGCCGCCGACCGCCGGCACCTGGGTTGTGGCGTCGAACGCGGCGGACGGCGGCTCGACCGGCTGGGGCAGCTGCTGGGGCAGCGTCACGGGCGTGCGGCGGGGCACCCGGCTCTTCTTGGCCGACCGCCACAGCAGGAAGAGGACGGCGAGGATTGCCAGCACCACCACGCCGGTGCGGATCATCGACGAGAGCTTGGCCTTGGACTGGGCGGCAGCCGCCACCGACGCCGCCTTGCTGGCTGCCTGCTGGGCGGCGGTCGAGAACGGCACGGCGCTCATGGCCAGGGTGTCGCCGCGTGCCGTGTCGAGCCCGGCGGCGGCTGCGACGCCCTGCTGGAGGGTGGCGAGGCTCACGCCCTTCGGGAGGCTCTTGGCGTTGACGAGGACGGCGATCGACTGCCGGGTCACCGTGCCGGCCGCTTTCTGGTCCGTCTGGGTGACGGTCCCGGTGGCGTACTGGGTCGACGACGACGAGTTCGAGTAGTTCCCGGTCCCCGTCCCGGTGGTGGCGGGCGGTGCGGTCGCCGTGCCCAGCACGCCGCCTCCGGTCGCCCCACCGGTGGCCGTCTGGGTGCTCGTCTGGGTCTGGGTGGGAACGGTGACGGGCGTGTTCTTCGGGCTCATCTGGAACCCGTTGGTGGTGGTCGACACCTTGTCGAAGTTGAGCTGGGCGTTGACCTGGATGTCGGCGTTGCCGACGCCGAGCACGCTCTGTAGGTAGGAGGCGATCTTCGCCTGCTGGGCGGCGTCGAAGGCGCTGGTGGCGTTGTTGTTGCTCCCCGTCGACGTGTTGACGCCGGGCCCGGCCAGCAGGTCGCCGTTGTTGTCGGCGACGGTCACGTTGGAGGCCGACAGGTTGGGGACCGACGAGGCCACGAGGTGGACGATCGCCTGCACCTCGCCACCCGTGAGCGTCTGGCCGGGCGCGGTGTCCACCAGCACCGAGGCACCGGTCGGTGAGGTGTTGTTGAGGGCGAAGGTGTTGTTGGCCGGCATGGCGAGGTTGACCTGCACGCCGGTGACGCCGTGGATGGCGCCGATCGTCTGCTGGAGCTCACCCTGGAGGGCGCGGAGGTAGTCGGCCTGCTGGGTCAGCTGCGAGGTCGTGATGCCCTCCTTGTCGAGGATGCCGAGCCCGACGTTGGTGCTCGACGCGGGCAGGCCGGCCGAGGCCATGTTGATCCGCTCCTGGTCGACCTCGTTCTGGGGCACGAGGATGGTCGAGCCACCGTTCTCGAGCTGGTAGGGGACCTTGTCGCTCGTGAGCTTGGCCGTGATGGCTGCGGCGTCGGAGGGCTGGAGGTTGGTGAAGAGCGGCGCGTAGGTCGGCTTGCCCGACAGGCTCATGAACAGCAGCCCGCCCACCACGGCAGCGGCAATGGCCACCACGGTGACCACCTTCTGGCCCGGGGTGAACCCGTCGGCGAACCGGCGGGCGCTGCTCTTCCAGCGGTCGACGTCGGCGGCGGCGACGAGGGCCATCAGAACTGCATCCCCATGATCTGGTTGAAGGCTGCGAGCGCCTTCGTCACCACGGCCTGGGTCACCTGCGTGTCGAGCGACGCCTGGCTCGCGGCGATCATGGCGTCAGAGATGTTCCCCTGGCCGGCAGCGGCGCTGGCTGCCTGGGTGGACGCCGTGTTCTGCACCTGCTGGAGCTGGTTGACGGCGTTCAGGATGGCGTTCGAGAAGTTGCCCGACCCCGCGGCCGCACCGGCGGCGCCAGCCGACCCCGACGCCCCCGCCGCGGCCGAGGCCGCGGACGGAGGGGCGGGCGGGGTGGGGGGGGTGGGGGGGATCGGTGCGATGGCCACGGCGTCAGGACCCGAGGGTGAGGGCGGACTGGTAGGCGGCCTTGGCCTGGTTCACGACGGAGACGTTGGCCTGGTAGCTCGTCTGGGCCATCACGAGGTCGACGAGCTGCTGGCCGAGGTCGACGGACGGGTAGCGCACCATGCCCTGCGCGTTGGCCATCGGGTTGTTGGGCTGGTAGGCGAGCTGGCCGGCGGTGCTGCCGAGCAGGACCTGGGAGACGACGACCCCCTGGCCCGCGCCGCTCGGCTGCGTCGAGGGCACGGGCTGGGCCACCACGTACTGGGTCGCGTACGCGCCCTGGCTGGTGGGCACGGCGTCGTTGGCGTTCGCGATGTTCCCGCCGATGGCGTCGATCCACGTCTGGGCGACGTCGATGCCCGAGCGGGCGATGGGCATGGCTCCGAACAGGCTCACAGGAAGCTCCCTCCGGTCGCGCCCTGCACGAGACGGAACTGCGCGTTGAGGAGGTCGACCATGGTCTGGTACTGCATGGTCTCCTGCGTCGCGTTGGTGAGCTCCGTCGGCAGGTCGACGTTGTTGCCGTTGCTGGCGGGGACGGCGGGCGAAGGCGAGACGGCGGCCGTCGCCGTGCCGCCGGCGGGAGAGGCGAGCGCCTGGCGGAGGCTCTGCTCGAAGTGCACCTCTTGCGCGGTGAACCCCGGCGTCTGCTCGTTGGCGATGTTGTTCGCCGTCGTCTGTTGGGCCAGCGAGACGCTGTCGATGGCGAACTTCAGGACCCCAACGATGCCCTCGGGCACGGTAACCACCTCGATCGACGTCACGTCGGGAGCAGGGTTCGCGCGGGCGTTCCCCGGCTCCTCCCTCGTGCCCGTCCTGGGCGGTATCGCTGGCAGTCCCTGCCTGCACCGTTGGTATCGGACGGCGCCGCGCCAACCTTTAGTGCCGGCGTGCCGCGGCGCGCCGCCACCCGTGCCCTACGATCCCTGGCGTCCGCTCAGCGGCCCGGGGCGCGCCCGTCCCGCCCCCACCCGGTCACCCGAGGAGGTCGACCCCTGACCACCGCCCCACCGATCGCCTCCCTCGACTGGGACGCCGTCGACACGACGTACCTCTCCTACCTGAACGAGCACCCCGACATGCCCGAGCGGTGGCTGCTCGTGCAGACGCTGGCGACGGGCCCGTCGCGCCGCGCGCTGCTCGGCGCCCTGGGCGTCGCCGAGGGCGCGCACGTGCTCGACGTCGGGACGGGGTTCGGTCCCACCTCGGTCGAGCTCGCCGGCATGGTGCCCGTCACCGTGGTTGGGCTCGACCGCGACCCGGCCAACCTCGACGTGGCGCGAACGCTGACCGCCGGCGCCGAGGCGAAGGGCTGGCTGCGACCCGGCAGCCGCGTCTCGTACGGGCTCGGGGACGCCTACGACCTCCCGGTCGACGACCGGCGCTTCGACCTCGCCACCGCCCGGCTGCTCTTCCAGCACCTCGACGACCCCGGGCGCGCCGCCGACGAGCTCTTCCGGGTCGTCGCCCCCGGCGGCGGCGTGTGCGTCGTCGACGCCGACGACGGGCTGTCGATCTCCTACCCCGAGCCCTCCGACGCCTTCCGCCGCCTCCAGCACGCCTTCGCCGAGCTGCAGGCAGCGCGCGGCGGGGACCGCTTCGTCGGCCGGAAGCTGTCGACGCTCCTCGAGCAGGCCGGGTTCGCCGTCGTGTCGGTGGTCGTCCTCCCCCAGGCGGTCCACGGCCCCTCCACGCCCGAGGACCCCGCCCGCGCCTTCGCCCTCCAGCGCCTGCGGAGCGCCCGCGACGCCATCGTCGACGCCGGGATCATGGGTGCCGACGAGGTCGACGACAGCCTCGAGGTCTTCGCCGGCGAACGCGTCGACGGGCAGTGCTCGATCGAGGCCCACCTCGCCGTGGTGGCGCACAAGCCGGCCTGATCCGGCCCGGCCGAGCGCCCCGTCCGGCGACCGGTCAGGCCTGGGCGTCGACGAAGGCGGCGGCCCGCCTCCCGGTCCGCTCGGCAGCCCGCACGGCGACGACCAGGCTGGCACGGGCCTCCGAAACGGACCCTTCGAGGGCGCGGGTGGCGGCGAGCAGCGCCTCGGCCCGCCCGCGCAGCTCCTCGGGGAGCGGGCCGAGCTCGTCGAGAGGGGTCGGACGGCGCTCGGCCGGCGCCTCGGCCCCCCGCGAGGCGAAGGCGACCCGCTGGGCGGCGAGGTGCGCCTCCATGGCGTCGAGCTCGGCCGCCCACGCCTCGGACATGGTGCCCGGTCTCGGCCGGGCGCCGGTCACCCGACGCTCCCTGTGGCGACGGGCTCGGCCCCCCGCTCGGCCTCGGCCTCGGCCGCCCGGTGCCACGCCGACGCGAGGTCGCCGACCACGTCGCCGACCCGCTGTGCCTGGTCACGGTCCTTGTTCAAGTTGGCCTCCACGAGCTGGTGGTGGAGGAAGAGGTACAGCGAGGCCAGCTCCTCGGCCTCGGCCCACAAGTCGGTGCGCAACGTGCCACGCAGGGCCAAGAGGATCTCCTGGGCGTTGCAGAGGGCGTCGTTGACGGCCTTCAGGTCGTTGCGCTCGAAGCCGTCGTCGGCCACGCGGAAGTCGAGGAGCATCTGGTCGTAGAGCATGGTGAGGCGCGTCGCGGGCGACGCGGTGAGCACCGCCTCCCGCAGGTACCGCTGCCTCAGCTCCTCGGCCCGGACGACCGGTCCCGGCATGGCCTCCTCCTTCCCTCGTCGTGATGGTGCTCGGTGCCGGCGCCACCTCGCCTGTCGGTCGCGCTCGCGACCGCTGCGGCCCCGCTCATGACAGCTGCGACAAGGCGCTGGCCAGCGCCGAGCTCTGGTTCTTCAGCGTCCCGAGGGTGACCTCGAGGTTGGAGAACTCCTGCTGGAGCGACTTCTGCTCCTGGCTGGCGAGCATCTGCTCGAAGGAGATCTGGCTGTTGAGCCCGGTCGCCTCGTTGGTGAGGCCCTTGGCCATCGTGGTGATCGCCCCGTTGACCGGGTCCGTCATCGAGTTGGCCAGGGCGACGGCGGCCTGGGCGATGCCCGGCTGGTAGGTGAAGGTGCCGAGGCTGGTCGGCGACGTGATCCCCGACGCGGTGACCTCGAGCGAGAGGCCGGCGAGGGTGGGGTCGGACGCCGGGGCGCTCAGGAACTGCCCGCTGCCCGTGGCGGCGACGCCGTTGATGGTCCCGGCCACGTCGGTGCCGGTGGAGGTCTTCGGCGTCCCCGCCGTCGCGCCGCCGAGCCCGGTCGTCCCCGACCCCGTGGCGTTCGAGGTGACCGAGAAGCTCGCCGCGCTGCCGTAGGCCGAAGAGGTCAGCTCGAGCTGCTGGTTGCCGTCTACGGCCTGAGCGGAGAGCGACAGCCCTGCGCCGGCCAGGGCGGCGTTGATCCCCGAGGCCACCGAGACGAGGCTCTCCCCCGCCGTGGTCGCGTAGCTGACGCTCGTGCCTCCCGAGGTGATCGTGAGCGTCTCCGGCGTCGTGACGGTCTTCGTGGTCTGCACCGTGCCGAGGTCCGTCGCCTGGGTGGCGGAGCTCGACACCGTCACCGCGTAGCTGCCCGGACGCGTGGTCGCCGACGCGTACGAGAACGACACGCCGCCGGTGTAGGTCGGCGACGACGGGGCGAACGTGCCGCCCTGGGCGAACAGGTCGGCGACTTGGTTCGGGCTCGCCGAGAACGCCGACTCGAACGCCGACTGGTTGAACGCCAGCTGGCCGTTGTTGAGCGTGATGCCGACGTTCTCGGCGTTTCCGAGGGTCGACGAGCCCGTCGTCGTGCCGAAGACGCTCAGGATCTGGTTGCTCAGGTTCTCGAGCATCGGCGAGCCCATCAGCGGGCCGCCCTGCTTGGTCTGCTCGTTGTAGCCCGCGTACTTCTGGATGTCGGAGAGCACGGTGTTGGCGGCGTCGACCATCGACTTGACCGATGCCGCCGTGGCCTTGGCGTCGGGCTGGACCGTGACGGTCACCGGCGACGTGGTGGTGGCGGCCACCTGCACCGACAAGCCGGGGAGCAGCCCGGAGAACGTGTCGTTCTGCGAGCTGAGGGTGTAGCCGCCGCTCCCGCCGAGCTGGATCTCGGCGTTTGTCCCGGCGCTGGCCGTGTCCATGGTGCCGAGGGAGGACGAGGTGAACGCCGCGGTGTCGACCGACAGGTTCGCATTGGTGCCGGTGGTCGACGAGGACAGCTGCAGGACGTACTGCCCGCTGCTCGTCTGGATGGCCGACGCGCTGACGCCCGTGCCGGCGGCGTTGATGTTGCTCACGAGGTCGGCGAGCGAGCCGTTGCCGGTCGACACGTTGGTCGCGGTCAAGGACCCCGTCGTGAGGAGCGAGCTGCCGACCGCGGCCTGCGCGCTCGAAGCCGCGATGGTGGCGTTGATCGTGCCCCCGGTCCCCGAGGTGAGGGGGTCGACGGCCCCCGGGGTCACGGTCCTGAGGGTGTTGGCGTAGCCGTCGACGGTGACGACGCCGTTGGTGCCGGTGGCCGCGCTCGCCATCGAGGAGAGGCCGAGGGTCGTGAGCGCCGTGCCGCCGGTGACCTGCAGGCTCTGCGTGCCTCCCTGTGAGACGGTGGCGAGGACGAGGTCGCCGCTCGAGTTGTAGCCGGCCTGGAGGACACCCGAGGCGCCCGCCGCGGAGATGGCGTTCTGCACGGCGGTCAAGAGCCCCGAGCCCGAGTAGCCCCCGGTCGGGCTGGCCGCCAGGGAGAGCGTGTAGGACGTGCCGTTGACCGTGACCGCCACCGTGTTGTTGGTGGACCCGATGGTGATCCCCGAGGCCTGGCTCTGCAGCGCCACCGTGCCGGTGGTCTCGGCGGCGGCCGACGCCTGGGTGACGGCGACGTTGTGGGCGCCGAGAGCGAGCCCCGAGCCGGCCGAGAGCGTGGCCAGCCCGTACTGGCCCCCGCCTTGGGCGAGCAGGAACGACGCGTTCGTGTCGACCACGTCGGAGGTGGAGGCGACCGAGCCCGCCGAGATGAGGGAGTTCGCCTGGGCGAGCGAGAGCACGCTGAAGGAGACCGAGCCGGTCGGCGTGCCCGATGCGGCCGTAGCCGTCGCGGCAGCGGCGTCCGACGACGTGGTCTGGCGGGCGCCCCAGTCGCTCGAGGTGGACAGCGCCTGGGCGGCTTGCTGGAAGGCGAGCAAGTCCTTGTTGATGGCCTGGTAGTCGCTGGACTGGGTGTCGAGGGTCGACTGCTGGCTCTGAAGGTCGGTGATGGGCTGCTGGTAGCTCTGCATCATCGCCTGGATGATCGCCTGGGTGTTGAGCCCCGAGACGAGCCCGTTGTCGATGATCGGAGGGGTGCTGGCGCTCGACGCGTACGGGGAAGAGGAGGAGATCGTCATGCGGGGGTGCTCCTAGGGGTGCCGGGACCACGGCGGCCGACGCCGCGGCGCCGTCTCGGTGACGGGCCGGCCGGGTGGCGGGTGCGCGGCGTCCCCGGAAGCGGTCGGGACCACTTCCGGGGACGCACGGCGCTCCGTCCTTACTGCAGGAGCTTCAGGACGAGGGAAGGCTCCTGCTGGGCCTGCGACAGCATCGAGACACCCGATTGCATCAGGATCTGCTCGGTGCTGAACTTGGACGTGGCCTGGGCGAAGTTGACGTCGACCAGGCCGCTGTAGGCCGACTGCAGGTTCTGCTGGCCCACCGTCAGGTTGGCCACGATGGCGTTCAGCTGGTTCTGCGTGGCGCCGACGTTGGCCTCGATGGACGCCACCGTGTTGATGGCGGCCTGCACGGCCGAGATGGCCGCAGCTGCCGAGGCGGCGCTGCCCACCGCCACCGTGGTGGACGACACCCCGAGGGCGCCGGTGGTGGCGGCCTGGATGGTGAGGACCAGCTGCTGGTTGGTGTTGTCGAAGGCACCGACCTGGAGCACCTGCCCCGAGAAGGTGCCGTTGAGCAGGTTCGTGGTGCCGAACGACGTGGTGTTGGCGATCTGGTCGATCTGGTTCTGCAGCGCCACGAACTCCTGCTGGTTGGCGCTCAGCGACTGGGTGCTGTTGGTGGCACCGTTCGCCGAGTTGATGGCCAGGGAGTCCATGGTCTGCAGGATCGACGAGATCTGGTTGAGCGCGCCGCTCGCCGTCTGGATCATCGAGACGCCGTTCTGGGCGTTCGAGATCGCCTGCTGGTAGCCGTTCGCCTGTGAGAGCAGGTTCTGCGAGACGACGTACCCCGCGGGGTTGTCGGCCGCGGTCTGGATCTGCAGGCCGGACGACAGCTGGGAGATCGACTTCGCCATCGCCTGATCGGTTGCGTTCAGGTTGTTGTAGGCGTCGATCGCCGAAATGTTGGTGTTCACAACGAGGGAAGACATCCGTTCCTCCATGGGTTGAGGCCCCGTCCCTGGGGCTTGGCGTGACTCTTCGGTCCCCCGACCCACCTCGAAGAGGCTCCTCCTCGCTGGTCGGCTGGGGTCCCGATGTGCTCATCGTCAGCGGCACCCGGGCGCTGAACCTCCCGGAGGTGAGTTGACGCTCCGTTGTGATGACGTAGTGCAGCCGGTGGCACAGCCGCG
>CAZSYT010000045.1:0-23666 GCA_964610905.1 uncultured Acidimicrobiaceae bacterium | reverse complement strand
CCGGTCAGCCGCCGGTCAGCCGCCGGTCAGCCGCCGGTCAGCCGCCGGTCAGCCGGCTACCGGCGCGGCCACGGTGACGGCGACCGGCGGACTGGTCGCCGTGGTGCCGCCAGACTGGGTGGCCACGCTCTGGAGCTCGAAGGACCGCCCGCTGAGCGGGATCGACGACGGGACGTACGCGATCCAGCCGTAAGCGGTCAGGGTCGCCGTGGCGACGACCGTCGGCGTGCCCCCTGCGGCAGGGGTGAGCTCGAAGCGCACGCCGGTCACCGGGGCCGGCCCCGACGCACTGGCGTCCATGACCTCCGTGGAGCCCAGCGTCAGCGTGCTCCCGGCGCTCGGGAGGAGGACGGCCGTCGCAAGCGGCAGGTTGTCGACCGTCACCGTCACCGGCGCGCTGAGCGTCGAGGCACCGAGTGCGTCCACCGCCTCGCTCTGGAGCGTGTAGGTCCCGTTCGTGACCGTCGAGAAGTCGAACCCGCCGATCCAGCCGTCGATGGTCGGTTGGGCGGTGGCGATCACCTTGTCGCTGAGACCACCGCCGCTCAGCAGGAAGGTCACCGAGGACACCCCCACCGCGCTCGAGGCGCTGGCGTCGAGCCAGGTCCCCGAACGGACCGTCGCACCGCCCGACGGCAGGAGCACCTGGGTGGCGGGCGGCCCCGTCCACCGTTCGAGGGCCACGGCGTCGACCACCGCCGTCGACGTGCTCGCGTCCTCCCCGACGACGAGGCACGACGTCTGTGACCCGCAGCCGTCGCCGTCGAGCGTCGGCGGACCGGGCGCCGTCACCTCGGTGTACTCGCTGCCGGACTCGGTCATGAGGCCGACTGTCCCGCCGCCGGCCTGGACCGTGAGGCACACGGCCGTGGACGTGCAGGTGCCACCGAACTGGATGGGCCCGGTCGTTCCGCACGACGAGAGGACCGAACCGGTGCCCCCGCTTCCGGTCACCTGCGAGTACTGGCACACGACCCCGGTCGGGAGCGGCGACGAGGGCACGACGGTGACCACGCCGTTGGTGATGGAGACGACGAATGGCTGCGGTGGGCACATGGTGGCGATCGCGCAGCCGAGGCTTTCGCCGGCGGCGACGCACGTGGACGCGGACTGGCACGTGACCGAGCCCAGGCCGTTGGCGACCCCACTGCCGCTCGGGTAGGTGACGACGGCGGTGCCGTTCGTGACGACGTCGACGAACGGCACGAACGAGCTCGTCGTCCCCACGAGGATGCACTGGGTCGCCGTCGGGCAGGCGGCCCCCGTCACGCCCGCCGGCACCGCCTGGAGAGCACCCGGGGTGACGCCCGTGACGGGAACGGCCTGACCGTTGGTGTTCGCAGCGAGGCAGTGGGACGAGCCGCCGCAGGCGACGGAGCTCAGGCCGGTGGTGCCGGCCACCGGCTCGGGCGTCCCCGGGACGCCCTCCACGACCGGGACCACGACGCCGACGCCTGACGACGACGCCCCCACCGCCAGGCAGGTGGTGGCCGTCTCGCAGGCCACGCCCAGGAGGTCGGCGACGCCGGCGACCGTGTGGTCGGCGGTCACGAGCGGGTAGGTCAACCCGGGCACGAGGCTGGTCGCCGCCTCCGCCACGCCGCTGCCGGAGGGGACGACCCCCACCGCGGCCGCCGCGGCGAGCACGCCCAGCGCGGCCACCGCCGACCGCAACGACTTGCGCCCGCGATCCCCTCGGTCCATCCCCGTCCCCCCTGCTCCGCCGGCACAAGGCGGTGTCCGCGTGGCGCCGCCGCCGCGACCGAAGCACGAGGGCGGTCGACGAGAACGCTACTCCGTGGCCCGACCCGGTGCCAGGGCCACGGACGACGACGTCCCCGTGGTGTCCCGAGCGGGCGACGGGTGGCCGAGGGGCTCGGCCTCCTCGCCGCTGCCCCTGAGCGCCGGCGCCCACCGTCGTCGCCGTCGTGGTGCTTGGATGGCCGCGCGTGACGACGTCCCGGAACTTCGAGGACCTGGTCTCCGAGGGGGCCGCCGTGCCGGTCGAGGGATGGGACTTCGGGTGGTTCGCGGGCCGGGCCACCGAGGAGCGTCCCCTGTGGGGCTACGCCGGCCTGGTCGCCAAGCGGGTGGCCCGTGCGTCGTCGGTGCTCGACGTGCAGACCGGTGGCGGCGAGGTGCTCGCCTGGGCGCTCGAGCGCGCGTCGGCGCTCCCGTCCGTCCTCGCTGCGACCGAGGCGTGGCCGCCCAACCTCGACGTCGCGCGGCGACGGCTCGCGGCCTTCGGCGTCGAGGTGGTCGACGTGGCCGACGACGCCCCGCTCCCGTTCGCGCCCGCGTCCTTCGACCTCGTGGTCGGTCGGCACCCGGTCCGGACCGACTGGGACGAAGTCGCCCGTGTCCTGCGGCCGGGCGGCGTCGTCGTGTCCCAGCAGATCGGTCCCGGCTCGAACCGTGAGCTCACCGACTTCCTGATGGGCCCGCAGCCGGTTTGCGAGGCGAGGGAGCCCGCGACGGCCGCACGTGTGGCGCAGCGAGCCGGCCTCGTCGTCACCGACCTGCGGCGGGCGACGCTCCGGGTGGAGTTCTTCGACGTCGCCGCCGTCGTGCACTTCTTGCGCAAGGTGCCCTGGACGGTCCCGGGGTTCACCGTCGAGCGGTACCGGGACCGGCTCGCCGCCCTGCACCACGGGATCGGTGCCAACGGGTCGTTCGTCTGCCACTCGACCCGGTTCCTGATCGAGGCCGCCCGGCCCTAGTCGAGGCCGCCCGGCCCTAGTCGGGTGCTCCGGGCGAGACCGCCCCAGGCGCGTCGGCGTCAGCTGCTGGCCGCTCGCGGGGCGCCGACCCGGCGGGGCCCGCGCCGGGGGGCGACGGGCCCGGCCGGCGCGGCGCTCACCTCGGGGACGAGGGGGTCCCTGCCTCGGGCAGCACCTCGGCGAACTGGTCGGCGAAGCGCGCCCTCAGGTCGGCGACGTCGTCGGGCTGCAGCGAGCGCTCGAGGTTGCGCGGGCTCGATGGGTCCGTCCGCTCCAGCACCATGTGGCGTGCGACGGAGAGCACCGTCATGGTCCCGACGACCGCCCATTCGGCCGCCACGGCCACGAGGGCCAGGGCGGCGATCCCGAGTGCAGTTCCTGCCAGCCATGCCATTGCGCACCTGTCCTCTGCTCCACCGACCGGCCCGTCGTCCGAGGAGCCGGGCGGAGGAGCGATCGCTCCGTCGAGCCACGACCCTCGGCCGTCCCCGTGCGACTGGGAGGAGCGGCGAGGCGCGCCTCGTGTTCCCGCACGTCCATCGTCTGCCGGCGCCGAACGCCTGGGCACCGTGATAACCGTGGGAACTCGGGAGGGATCCCCGTGATTCTTCGCTCCCGAGCGGACTCGGTCGGGCATAAGGTGCCGCCGTGGGCCCACGGGAGCCGTCGGACGACGGTCGTTCGCCGGGTCGGCCGATCCGGCTGGTGGTCGTCGACGACCACGCGCTGGTCCGGGAGGGCATCTGCGAGCTCCTGGCCCAGCACGCCGACCTCGTCGTCACCGGCGTGGCGTCGTCCGTCGCCGAGGCGGTCTCGGTGATCGCCGCCGAGCGACCCCAGGTCGCCCTGGTCGACTTCCGGCTCGGCGACGGGAGCGGCCTCGACGTGCTGGCCGCTGCCCAGGGGGACGGCGTCCCGGTTCGCGTCCTGGTGGTCAGTGCCTTCGACGACCCTGCGTACGTCATCGAGGCGGTGACGAGGGGCGCCTCCGGGTACCTGTTGAAGACGGCCACCGGCGACGAGCTCGCCGGGGCGGTGCGGGCGGTGGCCGCCGGTGCGGTCGTCCTCGACCAGAGCCTCGTCCACCTCCTCTCCCACCCGGTGCTGAGCGCCGGCCCTCCGGCGCTGGCCGGCTTCACCTCTCGCGAGCTGCAGGTGCTGACCTGTCTGGCCAGCGGGTGGACCAACCGCCGCACCGCCGACGCGCTCGGGCTCAACGTGCGGACGGTGGAGGGCTACGTGACCGATCTCCTGGCCAAGCTGGGCGTGGCGTCGCGCACGGAGGCGGCGTTGTGGGCCGCCCACCACGGCGTGGCACCGGCGTCGGGGTCGCCGTCGGGATGATCGCCCGTGCCTGGCGAGACGCGGTCCACCCGCCGGTGCGCGACGCGCGCTTCTGGCTCGTCCAGGTCGTCCTGGTCGCGATCGCCAGCTTCCACCTGCTCGGCGACCAGGTCGGCGTCTTGCGCACGACGCCGTTCCCGGCCTCGGAGACGGTGGGGCTGCTGCTCGTCCCCGTCGCCTACGCCGCGGCCGCCTTCGGCCTGGGCCCGTCCGTGGCCACCGCGCTGTGGGCGTGGGTCCTGTGGACGCCCGACCTGTTCCTGCCCAACGACGAAGGCCAGCCCTATGCGGACGTCCTCGAACTGGCGTTGATCACGGCGGTCGCGGTCCTCGTCGGGTTCCGCATCGAGCGGGAGCGAGCCGCCCGCGCCGCCGCCGAGCGTGCCGACGCCGAGCACCTCGCAGCCGAGCTCCGCTACCGGAGCTTGCTCGATGCCCACGTGTCGCCCACGCTGCTCGTCGACGCGACCGGCACGGTCGTGCTGGCGAACCCAGCCGCCCGGGCGCTCTTCGGCGCGGGGGTCACCGGCAGTTCGGCCACCGAGCTGGGCATCGAGGCGAGCTGGCTGGCGGAGGCGGGCGAAGGTCCGTCACGCGCCCCGGTGCTCACGGTCGGCCGCGGCGAAGCCGCTCGTGAGCTCCGGGTCCAGACCGCCGTGGTCGCAGGCGTCGGGAGCCCCGGCGAGGACGCCGTCCAGGTGGTCCTGAACGACGTCACCGCCGAGGCCCGCTCCGGCCGGACCGCCCGTGCGTACGCCAACGATCTCGTCGACGTGCAGGAAGACGAGCGGCGTCGCATCTCCCGCGAGCTCCACGACGAGCCCGTCCAACGCCTGGTCCACCTGTCGCAGCGCTTGCTGGTCGCCGAGCAGGCCACCGCCGCGACCGCGTACGGGCCCGCGCTGGCCGAGCCGATCCGCGTCGCCCGCCAGGAAGCGCTCGACGTGATCGCCGAGCTGCGCAGCCTAGCCCGGGGGCTGCGCCCACCGGTCCTCGACGACCTGGGGCTGGTCGCCGCGGTGCAGGCGCTGCTCGAGGAGCCTGACAGTGGCGTGGCCCGTTCGCTCGTGGTGCAGGGAGCGCCGCGTCGGCTGGCGCCGCCGGTCGAGCTCGCCGTCTTCCGCATCGTCCAGGAGTCGCTGCGCAACGCCGAGCGCCACGCGGGTGCCGCCCACCTCGTCGTCTGCCTGGCGTTCTCGCCGGAGGGATGCCGTGCCACCGTCACCGACGACGGTCGCGGGCTCGCCGCCGACTCGCTCCCCGGCCTCGGCGTCCTCGGGATGCGTGAGCGGGCCGAGGTGGTGGGCGCCCGTCTCGAGATGGGACCGTCCCCGCACGGGGGCACCGCCGTCTCCGTCACCGTCCCGTCCGCCTGACGCACACCACCCCGCCCCGCTCGCCGACGGCACCTGCGGGGGTCCTCGGGGACCCGTGCCGGGTCGCGTCGGCCGGCCTCGGCCGGTCTGCGACGGGACGGGACACCACGGGCACCTCCCACCGAGGAATTACGGGTCCGTCCCACAGTGGTTGCTCGCTGCCCCGTGCGGCCGTCGTTCCGCAGAATCGCCGGAGGAGCCGGTCGACCACCCGGACGACCCCGTATCGGAGCAGCGTGATGCACCACGCGACGCGCGGAGCCAAGGAGGTTCTTTCGCATGGAGACGACGACTCGAGGAGGAGCAGGACCGATGCCAGTCAGCCGCCGTCGGAGCGTCCGGGGCCGCGTCGGCGGTCACGTCCGGGGCTGGATGGTGCTCGGCGCCGGCGTGCTCGCCGCCGCCGGCCTGCTCAGCGCGTGCTCGGGGACCAGTAGCGCCGCCAAGACCGACGCGGCACCCGCACCGGTCACGGTGCACCTTGCCACCGTGATCCTCACCGGCGGCATGACCTCGAACCCCGGCTGGCCCGTCTACCAGCCGGCGGACCTCACCGTGCCGAAGGGCGCGACCGTCGACATGACCATCTACAACTACGACGACGGCACGGCACCGCTCCCCTCGAGCATGGCCATGTACGCGAAGGCCACCGGCGTGACCGACCTGACCGAGGGGGGCCAGCCCGTCACCACCGTCGCGGCGGCCCAGATCAGCCACACGTGGACCGTTCCCCAGCTCGGGATCAACGTCCCCATGGGCGTGGCGCCCGCGGCAGCGGCCAACGGGGCGAAGCAGCCACTGGTGGTCACCTTCAGCTTCAAGGCCACCAAGGCCGGCACGTTCACCTGGAAGTGCATGGCGCCCTGCGGCAGCGGCTCCGACGGCATGAGCGGTGCCATGGCGACGATGGGCTCGATGGAGGGCCACTTCACGGTGGCATGAGCCGTCGGGGCCACCGCACCACGACACGGCGACGACACGGCACGACGGGCGAAGGAGGCAGCAGGGCATGGAACCGGTAGGGCACGACGCGACGGGAGGCAGGCGAGCGGGGAAGGACCCCGCTCGCCTGCCGGCCCTCCGGCACGGGCGCGCGGCCGGCAGCCGTCGACGCTCCCTCGCAGGGAAGGCCGTCGCGGTCGGCGCCGGGGTCGCGCTGGCCGTCTCCCTCGCCGCCTGCTCGTCGTCGACGGGCGCGGGCGCGGGCGGGAGCGGGTCGTCGGGCTCCGGCGTGGTCGCCAGCACGGTCGTCGTCCACCGCACGCTCGTGATCGAGACCGGCAAGATGGACGGCCGTCCGGGGTGGCCCCGCTACACGCCGGCGGGCTTCACCGCCCCGGCCGGCGCGACGGTCGTCTTGACGATCGTGAACCACGACGACGGCACCGCGCCGCTCCCGCCGGCCTCGCCGTGGGGCCAGGTGTGGGGCGCCGACGCCACCTACGGGGAGACCACCGGGGGGACCGAGCTCATCGACGGATCACCGGTGCACGGCGTCCCGAACGAGGACGTCTCGCACACCTTCACCATCCCCGGGCTGCTCGTCAACGTCCCCGTCCCCGCCGCGCCGTCGAGCGCCGACCCGGTGACGATCACCTTCACCTTCCGGGTCACGAAGAAGGGGACGTTCACCTGGCTGTGCGCAGCCCCCTGCGGGAGCGGGGCCACCGGCATGGGCGGCGCCATGAACACCCCGGGGTGGATGGAGGGGCACGTCACCTTCACCTGACCGGCCGGGGGCACGGCCGCCCGGTCGCCGTCCGTCACGACGAGAGACACGAGGGAGGACGACAGTGAGCTGGTTGACCGATCCGCACCGGGGCGAGCCGGGCGAGGGCGGCGTGCACGCCGCGTACCCGGGGCTCGACGCTCCCCCGGGTGGCTCCTGCGCCTCGGGCCCGTCCTGCTCGACGGAGAGGTGCCCGGTCCCCGCCGGGACCGACGTCGACACCGAGGACTCGTCGGTTTCCCGCAGGTCGTTCCTGCGCCTGCTCGGGATGGGGGCCGGCGCCGTGGCGGGCGCCGGGGTGGGGCTCATCAGCTACCGGGAGTACGCGGCCGCCGCCACGGCGAACGGAACGACGAAGGGCGGCGCGGTGAGCGGGGGGGCGGCTGCCGCGATGTCCGACCCGGCAGCCCCGCCCACCCACCAGTGGGCCATGGTCATCGACCTGCGCAGCTGCAACGGGTGCAAGTCGTGCACCGCGGCGTGCCAGAAGGCGCACGACCTGGCACCGGACCAGACGTGGATCGACGTCTTCACCATGACCAGCAGCACCGGCACGCAGTACCCCTTCCCCCGGCCGTGCATGCAGTGCGAGAACCCGCCGTGCCTGCACGTCTGTCCCGTGCACGCCACCTACCGGCAGGACCAGGGCGTGGTGCTGGTGAACCAGACCCGCTGCATCGGCTGCCGGATGTGCATGGCCGCCTGCCCGTACCAGGCCCGCTACTTCAACTGGAACGCGGGCACCACGTACCCGGCGACCGGTCAGCAGCCCGACGCCCAGTTCCCGGTTCCCCAACGGCTCGGGACCGTGGGCAAGTGCACGTTCTGCGTCGGCAACCTCAACAACGGTCTCCTGAGCGAGTGCGCAGCAGGGTGCCCGATGGGGGCCATCTACAACGCCGACATCATCACCGACGTCGCCGTGAACTCGATGGGCAACACCGTGAAGCTGTCGACGTTCCTCCACGAGAACGACGCGGTCACCTACAAGCCGGAGCAGAACACCCATCCGAGGGTCTGGTACGTCCTCGGCCACGGCCAGGACCTCGACGCCGACGCGTCGCAGGACACGACGAGCAGCTCGAGCTGATCGCCATGACGGTCACGACAGGGAACGGTCGGTCGATGGACGACGGGGACGCACGCGGGCGGACGGCGACAAGCGGGAACGCGGAGGCGACAGTGAGCGAGACGCAGCAGCACGTCGGGGCGGTGGGAACGGCCGGGCCGGACCACGCAGGCCGGGAGGTCGACCCCGCGTGGTCGGAGGCGGTGCGCGCGGCGGCCACGCGGCCGATGCTCGAGCCGCCGAGCACGCGGTGGAAGGCGGGGGTGGCGGTCCTCACGCTCGTGGTCCTGGCGGGGTTCGCAGCGTGGGGCTACCAGCTGAAGAACGGGCTCGGCTCGGCCGGCTACAACGACCAGGCCTTCTGGGCCGTCTACCTCGTCGACGTCATCACCTTCATCGGGGTGAGCTATGGGGGAGCGGTGATCTCGGCCATCCTGCGGCTGACCGGCCAGAGCTGGCGGGCCCCCCTCACCCGGCTGGCCGAGGGGATGGCCCTCGTGACCGTGCTCATCGGAGGGGCGTTCATCTTCCCCCACCTGGGTCGCCCCGAGCGCTTCCTCAACATCGTGGCCTACCCGAACATGTCGTCGCCCCTCGTCTGGGACTTCCTGGCCATCGCCACCTACACCGTCGCGACGGCCATCTTCTTCTACCTGCCGCTCATCCCCGACCTGGCCATCGTCCAGCGGACGCTGGGCTCGGCCGAGGGTGGCGCCCGCCGGGCCGCCTACCGGTTCCTCTCCTTCGGCTGGCTGGGCAACGCCCGCCAGCGCCGGCTCCTCCACGGCGCACTGACCATCGTGGCGCTCCTGATCGTCCCCCTGGCCGTCTCCGTCCACTCGGTGCTGTCGTGGGCGTTCGCCGTCACGAGCCGGCCGGGCTGGATGGAGACGGTGTTCCCGCCCTACTTCGTCGTTGCCGCCCTCTACTCGGGGACGGCGTTGGTGATCGTCACAGCGGCCGCCTTCCGCAGGGGCTACCGGCTCCAGCGCTTCATCACCCGAAGGCACTTCGCGCGCCTCGGCTACCTGATGGCCGCTCTCGGCCTCGTCTACGCCTACCTGACCTTCGCCGACCTCCTCTCCGAGGGCTACACCGGCATCACGAGCGGCTGGATCCGCCAGACGGTGACGGGCGCCTACGCCCCGGCGTTCTGGTTCTACGTGGTGGTCGGCGAGCTCCTCCCCATCGTCCTGGTGGCCGTCAGGAGGACAAGGACGGTGGGCGGCATGACGGTCGCCGGCATCGGCGTGGTCGTCGCGATGTGGGTCAAGCGCATCGTGATCGTGCTCCCCCCGGTCACCCAGCCGCTGGTCGCCGGCTCGTGGGGCTCGTACCACTTCACCTGGGTGTCGATCACCATCACGCTGGCCGGCGTCGCCGCCATCCCGCTCCTGCTCATGCTGCTCTTCCGGTACGTCCCGGTGCTGTCCATCGACGAGATGGAGGAGGCCGGCTCCATCGGGTCCTTCGAGCAGGTCTCGGCCGAGACTAAGAAGGCCGTCGCCGAAGGCAGGGTCGGGACGGGGGCGAGGGAGCCGGTCGGCGCGCTGGCCGCCACCGAGGTGCGCGCGGACGTGCGCCGGCGCCCGCGCTGGGCGCTCCGCCGGCCGCGGGGCGCCACCCTCGCCCTGGTGGTCGCCGCTGTGGCGCTGGGCGTGGCCACCGTGGTCGGCGTCGGCATAGGTGCCAAGCCCGCCGGGGCTGCCACGCTGACGCAGCCGGCGTCGACGCAGTCACAGGTGACCCCCGTCACCACCCCCGCCGCCGCGCCGGCTGCCGAGACCGCCGCCGCGCCGGTGACGCTGGCGGTGGCGCCGGTGACGGCCGGCAAGGCCACCCTCGCGCTCAGGGCCACGGTCGGCACGCCGGCCGCACCGGGCGCGGGGGTCGCGGTCACCTTCTCGGTGGTGTCGCACGAGTTCGCCGGGAGCGGGCTGATGCAGGTCGGCAAGGCCACCACCGACGCAGCCGGCGTGGCCCACGTCGACTACGTGCCGACCTGGACGGGCAAGGAGCAGTTCGTCGCGCACGTCGTCGGGCCGGGTGGCTCGGTCGCCGCCAGCGCGACGACGACGTACACGGTCGCCGTCGACCCACCGGGGCTGCCCAAGAGCATCTACGAGTACCAGCGGCCGCTGAGCACCACCGGCCACTGGGTGGTCGTCACGCTGCTCGCCATCGTGGCCGTCGTCTGGGTGCTGCTGCTCGGCAGCCTGGCGCTGGTGGTGGTGCGGATGCCGAGGCTGGGCCGGCGGTGAGGGCGGGCACGCACCCGACGGGCCGGTCGACGGTCGGACGCGAAGGGAGAGGTCTGACCATGGACGACACAATGAGCGACGCTGAGCTGGCGACCGGCGGCCCCGGAGTGGCTGCCGGGACGGGTACCGGGCACGGGCCGGTCCGCTCGCGGACGGCGCGGGGGCTCCTCCGCAAGGGCGGCGTCGCCGCGGTCGCCCTGGGCCTCGGGGCGGCGCTGCTCGCCGCGTGCGGCAGCACCCCGAGCGCGACCTCGACGGCGAGCCGGGTCACCGGAAATGCACCCTGGATGATGCAGCGGATGATGACCCCGAACAGGTCGTCGTCGGGCGCCGGCAGCGCGTCGGGCGCCGGCAGCGCGTCGGGCGCCGGCAGCGCGTCGGGCGCCGGCAGCGCGTCGGGCGCCGGCAGCCCGAGCGGTGCCAGCACCAGCGAGACCGTCAAGCTGCAGATCAAGGACGTGACGACCCCGGAGGGCTCCGAGCCGGCCTACGTGGGGAGCGGCGGGGTCGGCGCCCAGGTGCTCTTCACCGCCAAGGTCGGGGAGAAGGTCACCGTCACCGTCGCCAACCACGACGCCATGCCCCACACCTTCACCTCGCCGGACCTCGGGGTCGACGCCGACATCGCCCCCGGGTCGACCACCACGTTCACGTTCACGGCGTCGTCGGCGGGCACCCTCTCCTGGTACTGCTCGGTCCCCTGCGGTGACTGGGTGATGAGCCACGCCGGCTACATGAAGGGCTCGGTCACCGTCACCGCCTGACGGCGGGGCCGGTCTGCGTCGGACCTCGGGAGAGGAGCTGCACGATGCGCACATCGGGACACCACGACCCGGTCGTCCGGGCCGGGGGGCGACCTGCCGGCTCGTCGAGCGACCCGGGCCGCACCGTAGCGTCCCGCCGCCCGTCGGTCCGGGCCGTCACCGCCGTCCTGGGGGTGACCTGGCTCGTGGACGGCGCCCTCCAGCTGCAGCCGTCCATGTTCTCGACGTCGTTCGCGACGGGAACGCTGGCCGGGGCGGGCGGGGGCCAGCCGTGGTGGGTGCTCCACAGCGTGGCCCACGTCGCCCACGACCTGGCGCCGCACATCGCCCAGTGGAACGTGGTCTTCGCCCTCGTCCAGCTGGCCATCGGCGCGTGCCTGGCGGCCAACCGGTGGGTGAAGCCGGCCCTGGCGTTGTCCGTGGCGTGGTCGCTCGGGGTCTGGTGGTTCGGCGAGGCGTTCGGCGGGATCTTCGGCGGGAGCGCGAGTCTTCTCTCGGGTGCTCCGGGTGCCGTGCTCCTCTACGGCCTCCTCGCCGTGCTCGTCTGGCCGCGCCGTCACGGCTCGGCCACGGCGGCGGGCACCGCCGGGGCGGCTCCCACCGGACCTGGCGCGTCGGTCGCCGCCGACGGTGCCGCCGGCGCACGGGTCGGCCGCGCAGCATGGGTCGTCCTGTGGGTCGGCAGCGCGCTCCTCCAGGTGCTGCCGGCCAACCGGTCCGACGCCGCGGTCAGCTCGACGATCCGTGGCGGTGCCGCCGGCGAGCCCCACGTGCTGGTCTCCCTGGCGAACGCCGCGGCCCACCTGGTCGGCACGCGCGGGGCCGCCGCGGCGATCGTGCTCGCGGTGGCCGAGGCGGTCGTCGGCCTCGGTGTCCTCGGCCGGCGACCCAACGTCGCGCTCGCCGCGGGCATCGGCGTCTCGCTCGTCTTCTGGGTGGTGGGCCAGCAGCTCGGCGGGATCCTGACCGGCAGCGGCACCGACCCGAACGCCGGGCCGCTGTTCGTCCTGTTGGCGCTCGCCCTCTGGCAGGGGACGCCCGTGGGTGCACGCGCCCGGGCCCGTGCCCGTGCCTACGGCGCCGAGCGCCGGGCTCGCCGGGTGCCGGCGGAGGGTGCCCGCTCCGGCGTCCCTGCCGGCGCCTGACGCCCGCAGCGGGTCGGGCCGGGTCCGTCACGGGCCCGTCCCCGCGACACGGTGCCGGGTACGCTCGGGACGTGCCGGCCGCGGTCATCGACGCCGACTCGCACCTCTTCGAGCGGCGCACGTTGTGGCAGGAGCACACGCCGTCGTCGCGACGGGCGCTCGCGCTGCGGATCGTGGACGACGAGCTGGGCTACGCGTGGCTGTGCTCCGGCGACGAGCGCATCGAGGTGCTGGGCGTGCACCGGCCCGGTGACGCCGCCCAGTCCGGGCGCTTCCGGGACCGGCTCCGCCGGGGGCTCGGCCCCGAGGTCCCCTACGACGAGATGCCGGCTGACTACTCCGACCCCACCGCTCGCCTCGCCACGCTGGACCGGTTGGGCATCGACGAGGCCGTGCTCCTCCCCAACTGCGGGATCATGTGGGAGCGGGCGCTCGCCCACGACGTCGAGGCCACCACCGTGAACATGGCTGCGTGGAACCGCTGGGCGGCGGACGTGGGCCACGAGGGACGAGGGCGGCTCCACCCCGTCGGGCACCTCACGCTCGCCGAGCCGTCGTGGGCCGTAGAGGAGGTCGCCCGGCTCCGCGCCGGTGGCGTCCGCCTGGCCATGGTGGCACCCGCCCTGGCCCAGGGTCGCCGCCTCTCGCACCCCGACCACGAGCGGGTCTGGGCCGCCCTGGCCGACCACGGCGTCGCCGTCGTGTTCCACGTCGGGCAGTACGACCCGGCCTTCGACCCCGCCTGGAACGAGGGCGATCCCGACTGGTCGAACCCGTTCCTCTCGTCCGTGCTCCTGTGGTCGGCGCCGGCCCTGGCACTGGCCGACCTGGCCGGCCGGGGGGTACTGGCCCGGCACCCGGCGCTACGGGTCGGGGTCCTCGAGCTGATGTCCGCGTGGGTGCCGCTGTTCCTCGTCCAGCTCGACGGCGCCTTCCGCTTCCACCGCTCCTTCAACGGCGAGCCCCTCACCGCGATGGAGCTCGCGCCCGGCGAGTACGTGCGCCGCCAGGTCCGGGTGGCCTCGTTCCCCGTCGAGCACCCCGAGGCGCTCGCTGCGTCGGCGGGGGACCTCTTCATGTTCGGCAGCGACTACCCGCACCCCGAGGGGCTGGCCGATCCCGTCGGGGCGTTCCGGGCGACCTGCGGCGTCGGGCCCGGCGAGGCGCCGGCGCTCTATCGTGGGAACGCGGCCTGGCTCGTCGGGGGGACCTGACGCCGAGCAGCGTCGAAGCCGGCTCAGCCCCCGGTGCCACCCAGGTCGTCCGGGGCGGGTGCCGCCAGGTCGTCCGGTCCGCAGGGCCCGGCACCGCCGGCACCGTCCGCGCCGCCCGCGAGCCGAAGCGGAACGGTGGCCGTCACGCAGGTCTGCCCGTCGGGTGACGAGTCGATGGTGAGGGTGCCCCCGAGCAGCCCGGCGCGCTCGCGCATCCCCCGCAGGCCGAGGTGCGCGTGGTCGGGGGAGACCGCCGGGTCGAAGCCGGTGCCGTCGTTCGCCACGGACAGGTGCACGAGCGACTCCTCGAAGCCGAGCGACACCGTGACACGCGTGGGCGAGGCGTGCTCGAGGGCGTTGTGCAGCGCCTCCTGGGCGATGCGGTAGAGGCCGAGCTCGCACTCGGGGACGAGCCGCTGCTCTGCTCCGACCACCGTGAAGTCGAGCCGCAGGTCGGCGTCCGCGCCGTCCTCTTCCTCTGCGACCAGGCCGCGGAGCGCGGCGGCGAGCCCGAGCCGGTCCAGCGCCGGTGGGCGGAGGCCCTGGGCGAGGTCGCGCAGGCGCCGGGCCGTGTCGAGCAGCTCCGCGTGGGCACCGGCCAGCCGGTCGGCGACGTCGGGTGCGACCTCCGTGCTCACCCCCACGAGCTCGAGCCGCCTGGCCACGTGCACCAGGCTCTGGAGCGGGTCGTCGTGCAGTTCCCGGGCCAAGCGGGAGCGCTCCTCCTCGTGGGCGCCGAGGAGAGCGGCAGCGTACGCCTGCACGTCACGCCACGCGCGCCGTTCGGCCGTGACGTCCTGCAGCAGGATCTGGAAGTGGGCGCCGTCCTCGCCCGTGGACATGCTGCTCAGGTAGCGGAACTCGGCTGGCTGGCCGTCGACGGCCAGCTCGACCCGGCCGGAGCTCGACGCCCTCGCGAGCGAGGCCGGGGTGAGGCCGAGCAGTTCCTGCACGGTCCGCTCGAGGACCTCCCTCCCGAGCACCGACCAAGCGGCGGGGTTGGCGTCGAGCACGTGACCGGACGCGTCGAAGAGCAGGATGGGGGCTCGGGTCGCGGCGAACAGGTACCGGTAGCGCGCTTCGGCTGCCCGGCGCTCGGACTGGGCCTCGGCGGCCAAGGCGCGGGCCATCCCCTCCCGCTCGATCCGTTGGCCGACGATGAAGGCGACGGTGTCGACGAGCAGGAGGCAGACCGCGTCGACGCCGGGGTCGCCGTGGTGGTGCGGGTTGGCGAGGTCGGGGAACCACAGCACCGTGGCCCAGACCGCCGTGGCTGCCGAGCCGTGGAGCCCGAAGCGGAGCGCCGCGTACCCGACCGGCACGAACAGGGCGGCCACCGGCACGCTTGCCAGCGCCGGGGAGCTCACGATGCCCGAGTGGTCGAGGAGGAGGTGCACGACGGTGAGGGCCACCACGCTCGCCTGCACCGCCCAGAACGCCGGGTCGGAGACCGGTGGGTGGAGGGCCCGCCGGAGCACGTCGCCGGCGGGGATCCTGGCCATCGTCGAGTGCCATCCGGCGGAGTCCGCCCCCGCGGCGCTCCGGGCCGGCCGCTGGCGGGCTCCGGGGGCACCGGACCGTGCCGGCCGTGCGCCGGCCGCAGCGGGGCGTGCGGGTCGCTGGTCGCCGGAGGCCACCTGGTCGGGCTCTCCGGTGCCCTCGTCGGCTCGGGGAACGTCGTTGGGAGCGGCGCCGGGGTCCGCGGTGCTCACCGACGCGGCGGGACGGAGAGACGAGGGCCGCCACCGACGATCCCGTGCTCGTGGGCCCGCAGTGCTGCCTCGGTGCGGGAGCTCGCACCGAGCTTGGTCAGGATGTTGCTGACGTAGCCCTCGATGGTGCGGATGCCCAGGTGGAGCTGGGCGGCGATCTCCTTGTTGGCTGCGCCGCGGGCGACGAGCGTCAGCACGTCGACCTCCCTCGGCGTCAGGGTGATCGCCGGCTGGCTCTCGTCGCGCCACCGGCGCTGCAGGCGCTGTGCCACCTCGCGGTCGAGGACGGTGGTCCCCGTGGCGACGGTCACGATGGCTTCGGCGAGCTCGGTCCGGTTGGCCGTCTTGAGCAGGTAGCCGGCCGCCGAGGCGTCGAGGGCCGCGGCGATGTACGCGTAGTCCGAGTACGCGCTCACGACCAGGCAGCGCGTCTCGGGGACGCGCTCGGCGGCGGCCTCGAGGACGGCGATCCCGCCGTCACCGGGCAGCTCGAGGTCGACCAAGGCCACGTGCGGCCGGCGGGTCGCGAGCATCTCGATGGCCGAGTCCGTGTCGTCGGCCTCACCGATCACGCACAGTCGAGGCTCCGACTCGACCAGCTCCCGCAGGCCGGCCCGCACGAGGGCGTGGTCCTCGACGATGCCGACGGTGATCGTCGGGTGGCGGTCGTCGAACGGGTGCTGGTGGTCGCCAGAGCCGGTCACGGTGCTCGCGAGTCTACGCCGGCGCCTGATCGTCGACCCGGAAGGGCCGTGTGCCGGCGCAGTGCGGGCGAGCCCTCCGCGCCCTCGAGCGGGCCCGTCAGTCGAACGCCCGGGCCGCCTCCCAGCGGCGCATGGCGTCGCCGCTCACGATCCGGAGCGACTCGAACTCGTCGAGGAGCTCACGCAGCTGTCGGAGCATGGCGCGGCGTGCCGGCGACACACCTCGCGCCGCGGCGAACTCCACCTCGGTGACGTACGGCGCCAGCTGGTCGGAGTAACGGACGGGGAGGAACGCCTGCCGGTCGATGAGCGCCTGCGCGCCGAGCTCGGCCAATTGCTGGATCTCGTGGACCTGCTGGTCGTCGAGCCCGGGCATGCCGTCCCGCAGCCACCGGCGCGCGTAGGCGATGTGACGCGCCTCCTCGCCCACGTGCGCCCTGCCGATGGCGACGAGGATCGGGTGCAGGAGCCGGCCGTCGGAGCGCCGCCCCTCCTCGCCGCTGCGCAAGGCCTGGTTGAAGTCGTCGCCGACGTACTCGAAGAGCAGCACGTTGACCCAGAACGCCTCCGGCAGCCGGATGGCGAGGTCCTCGGTGAAGTCGGCGACGGTCTTGCCCCAGTCCGTCTCGCCGGCGTCGGAGGTCCGGATGTCGTCGTTGCGCCTGACCCACTGGTTGAACATGGCCATGTGCTGGCACTCCTCGGCCACTTCGTGGAGGAGGTAGCGGTAGCTGGGGTCGTACGGGTCGACGTGCCAGAGCATGGCCAGGATGCCCTGGTTGAGCAGGTGCTCCCCGTGGGCGACGTTGCGCATCAGCTGGGTGACCTCCCAGCGCTCGAGGAAGCTCCGGTCCTCGGGCGACAGGCGCTCGAGCAGCCCGCTGTCGGTGAAGACGGAGTGGCCGGCGGGCATGTACGCCCACTCGGAGGTCAGGGGGACCGACCAGTCGACGACGTCGTCGTCGAAGGGGAACCACCGCCGGCGGGCGCTGGCGGTGTTCAGCCGTTCCGCTACCGATCCGGGGACATCGACCACGACCACGGGGACCTCCTCTCGGACGCCCGTCTGTCGTGCCCAGCATAGGTCGCCGTCTCCGACACCCTCCCGTCCGTGCGGGTACCGCTGCGTGGGATCCGCCGAGGGGGAGGCCAGGACGCCGAGTGGGGTGAGCAGGACCGGTGTACGACCCGGACGAGCACCGCGAGAAGTACCGCGTCGAGCGCGACGAGCGGCTCCGCGTCGACGGCAGCGCCCAGTATGTCGAGATGACCGGCCCGTTCGCGGCCTACCTCGAGGACCCCTACCTGCCGGCGCAGGACCGGCCGCCCAGGGACGACGACGTGACCGTCGCCGTCGTCGGGGGCGGACGTGCCGGCCTGGTGTCCGGTGCCCACCTGAAGCAGGCGGGCGTCGACGACGTCAGGATCGTCGAGAAGGGCGGCGACGTCGGCGGGACGTGGTACTGGAACCGGTACCCGGGTGCGCAGTGCGACGTCGCGTCGTACGTCTACCTGCCGCTGCTCGAGGAGACCGGCTACGTCCCGACGGAGAAGTACGCGCACGGGCCCGAGATCCCAGAGCACTGCCGCCGTATCGCCCGGCACTTCGGCCTCGCCGACGATGCGCGCCTGTCGAGGGAGGTCACCTCGATCGAGTGGGCTGCCGATCGGTCCCGCTGGACCATCCGGACCGATCGCGGCGACGCCCTGAGGGCGACGTTCCTCGTCGTGGGCAACGGCCCGCTGCACCGGCCCACGCTCCCGGGCGTCCCGGTCATCGGGACCTTCCGCGGGCGGTCCTTCCACACGAGCCGGTGGGCGTGCGACTACACGGGCGGCGAGACGGACGGGAACCTCGACCGGCTGGCCGACAAGCGCGTCGGGATCATCGGCACCGGGGCCACGGCCGTGCAGGTCGTGCCGCACCTCGCCGCTGCGGCCGCCGAGCTCTCCGTCCTCCAGCGGACGCCGTCGTCGGTCGACGTGCGGGGGAACCACCCCACCGATCCCGCGTGGGTCGCGTCGCTCGAGCCCGGGTGGCAGAGACGGCGGATCGAGAACTTCACGATGCTCACCTCGGGAGGTCTGGCCGCTGAGGACCTGGTCGTGGACGGGTGGACCGACATCATCGGCAAGCTGGCGACGCTGCTGCGCGACCGGAGGCGCCCGGACCTCGACGGCGCCGGCGGTGCCGACGGTGCCGGCGGTGCCGACGGCGCCGGCGCCCTCGAGGTCGCCGACTTCGAGAAGATGGAGCAGATCCGCGACCGCGTGGACGCGATCGTCTCGGACCCCGCGACGGTACAGGCGCTCAAGCCGTGGTACCGGCAGTTCTGCAAGCGTCCCTGCTTCCCCGACGAGTCCCTGCAGGCCTTCAACCGCCCGAACGTGTTCCTGGTGGACACCGACGGCCGAGGCGTCGACCGGATCACCGAGTCGGGCGTGGTCGCCGGCGAACGCGAGTACGAGCTCGACTGCGTCATCTTCGCCACCGGCTTCGAGGTGGGCGCGCCCTTCACGAGCCGGGCTGGTTACGACGTCGTCGGGTCACGGGGCCACAGCCTGTCGTCGTACTGGGCCGACTCGATGCGCTCCCTGCACGGCATGCATGGGCACGGGTTCCCGAACCTGTTCGTCCTCGGCCACGCGCAGGGCGCGTTCACGGTCAACTACCCGCACCTCCTCGACGGGTCGAGCCGCCACGTGGCCCATCTCGTGAGGCACGCCCCCGACCACGACATCGTCGAGGTCGAGGTGACCGCCGAAGCAGAGGCCGCCTGGCACGCCACCCTGGCCGAGCTGGCTCGCGACCTCCGGGCCTTCCAGGGGCAGTGCACGCCCTGCTCCTACGCCAACGAGGGCCGGCCAGGCGACGCCGGGTTCGTGACCAGCTCGTACGGCGCGGGCCGCTCGCGTTCTTCTCGCTGCTCGCGGAGTGGCGAGCCGACGGTCGGTCCGCCGGACTCCAGCTCCGGGCACGCAGCCCGGGCGACGCCTGACCGGCTGTCGGTCTCCGGGCGCGGCCGCACGCCGCCGGCGACCGCCCGGGCCGAGCGGTCGCCGGCGGGGCTAGGGGAGGAGCCGGGCCTGCGTGGGTGGCGGCGCAACGTGCCGGAACCCGGTGGGGACGGTGACGTCGAGGACCGCGGTGGTGCCGGCCGTGGCCGGTACCCACTGGAAGACCGTCAGCTCGGTGAGGTGTCCGGCGGCCGTCGACTGGATCGGCAGGTGCGTCGTCGCGCTCACCCACAGCGTCGTCAGCTTCGTCGTCGGATGGAGCCCCGAGGAGGTCGTCGTGGCCACGAGCTTCTCCGAGGGCTGTCCGTCGACGGTGGCGTGGCCGGCGACCGCGTACCGGCCAGCGGCCACGTCGTGGCCGATGGCGCGAGGGGTGAGCGGCTGGCACGTGACGCCCCGGGACCCCCCGGACCACCACACCCTCCTGCCGTAGTCGACGAAGACGACCCTCCCGGCCTCGTCGAACAGCGTCAGGAGGCGCCGCCCGCCGAGCGACGTGTCCACGCGACATGCCCCGGTGGCCAGGTCGACCCACGAGGTCGCCGACAGGGGAGAACCCGACGCCGTCGACCGGGCCTCCTCGACGTCGTGACCGGTGCCGCTGAGGGCCGTCGCGACGGCGGTGAGCACGGTCGTCGTGCCCGGCGCAGGAGCCGGTGGGCGGGCTGCAGGCGAGGGGCCGCGGGCCACCGTCGCCACGACCACCGCCGCGGCCGTCGCACCCGCCAGCGTGACGAGCCGGCCGGCGTGCCGAGGACGCCTGTGCCGCGGGCGGGTCCGGACCTCGTCGGCCGACGCCATCGCCCGGAGCAGTCCCTCACGCTGGCGGGCCTGGGCGCCAGCCGGCGGCGGTGCCGTCTCCGGCTCGAGCTCCTGCACGAGGTCAGCGATCCGGTCCACTGCCACTCCCTTCCTTCGACCTCGACCTCGGTCCCTCCGCGTCGTCGGACTGGTCGTCGGACTGGTCGTCGAGCGCGGCTTCGAGGCGACGGCGGAGCCGGCTCAACCGGGACCGCACCGTCCCCACGGGGACGCCGAGGGTGGTCGCGACGTCGACGTAGGTCAGCCCGTCCCAGACGTGGAGGAACAGGGCATCGACGTCGTCCTCGGGCTCGGCCACGAGGAGGCGAGCGAGCCGTGCGAGGTCGTCCCGCATCTCGGCGTTGCTGGCGACGTGGTCGGACGCGGCCGGCCAGCCGGGGCCGGTCAGGGCGTGCAGTCGGGCGTAGGCCCGGTCCTCGGCCGCCCTCGCCCGGATCGTGTCGCGCACCAGGTTGAGGGCGATGCGGTAGAGCCACGGGAGCGCGTTCCGCCGGGTGACGTCGTACGAGCCGCGGGCTTCGAACGCTCGCCGGAACGTCTCGCCGGCCAGGTCCTCGGCCAGGTCCCGCCCGGCTCGCCGCTCGCAGAACCGGTAGACGGTCCCGAAGTGGCGGTCGAAGAGCGTGGCGAACGACGCCGGATCGCTCCGGGCTGCTTCGATCAGCGCTGCGTCGTCGGCCAGCGCCGGGTCGTCCGTCAGCGCCACGTCGTCGTCGCCCCCGCCGCCCGCCGGTGTCACGGTTGCCTCGCTTCCCGCCGTCATCACCCTGTCTTACGCATCACGCGCCCGCCGGTTCCGGCAGGACCGTGGAGGTCACCGTCCGGGCCCGGTCGCCGTTCTCGCCGACGGAGGACCACGGCTCGGGCACGGGACCACTTGACGCGACCCCGGGGACGGCTGTCAAGGTCGGTGCATGTCCGAACGGGCCTGCGTCCCCAACCACCACGCCCACCACCCCGGCTTCACCGGCCTGTCGGGCGTCGTCGCCGCCCTCAGCATGGCAGCCGGCCGAGGCGGTGACGCCCGCCTGGCTGCACGCTTGAGCACCCTCGCTCCCGGCGACGTGGTGGTGGACATCGGTTGCGGGCCGGGCGCGGCTGCCCGCCACGCCGCAAGGTTGGGCACGTCGGTGACCGGCGTCGACCCTGCCCCGGTGATGCTGCGGACGGCTCGCCTGCTCACGGCCCACCGGAGCGAGGTGCGCTACCTCGAGGGCGCGGCCGAGGCGCTGCCCGTTCCCGACGAGTCCGCCACGGTGGCGTGGTCCATCGCCACCGTGCACCACTGGGCCGACCTCGACGCCGGCCTGCGCGAGGTGCGCCGAGTCCTCCGGGCGGGCGGCCGGCTCGTGGCCATCGAACGGCGCACCGAGGCGGGCGCACGCGGGCTGGCGAGCCACGGGTGGACGGATGCCCAGGCCGCCGGGTTCGCCGAACGCTGTCGCGACCACGGCTATCTGGACGTCGAGGTCGGCACGCACGCCGACGGGAGGAGATCGACCGTGAGCGTGGTCGCCACCGCGCCGTGAGGGGGACGGGGCGGCCGTCCGGTGGCGAGGCGCGTGGTCCCGTCCCGCCAAGCGACGCCACCTGGCGGGACGGTCCGCCTCGGGAGGGCCGTGGCCACCGACGTGGCCGGGACCCTTGGCCGGGGTGGAGACCCCTCGGCAGGGGAGGAGACGACCCCGGAACCGGGGAGCCCGTGGGCCGTCCGGGTCTCGATCCCGGCACCTTGGGATTAAAAGTCCCCTGCTCTACCCGATGAGCTAACGGCCCGGGACTGCAAGATAACCCACAAGAGAACGCGCGAGACAATACCCAGCACCACCCGGGCACGTCCCACTGTCCGTGGTGCGGCTCCCGGCGCAACCAACTCGAACCCGGGAGGCGCGAAGGTGTCGCTGGGCCCCACAGCCCGCCGCTGCCGACCGTGGAGACGGGCGAGCACCGTGTGGAGGCCCCCTCGAGATGTCGTGACGATCCTCCCTTCGCCCAGCAGTCTGGGTGACGGGAACACGTTGACCGATTTCAGGGGGTCAGGTCACACGGCGACGACCACGACGGTCACCCACGACGTGGGGGCAGCGAGCGGCTCACGCAACGCCGATGGCCAGGTGACCGCAGATGCGGTCTCGGTCGAGAACAACTGCGGGTCGGGCTTCTCGGGCACGGCCGCCTTCGGCTACGACCGAGCCGGCCAGGTGACGAGCGTCGATCAGGCCTCTGCTTCGACCACCGACGTCTCCTACGACCCGGCCGGGCATCTGACCGAGCTCACCCACAACCCCTCGGCACCGGTGACCTACACCCAGCAGGTGAACGCCGCCGGGGAGACGACGAGCCAGACGCCGGTGACCGCCGGTCCGGCGTCCTCCTCCTTCGCCTACGACTCGATCGGGGCGGAGACCACCGCGACAGTGGGCTCGGCCACCACCACCTACGCCTACGACTCGACCGGCCAGATGACGAGCTCGACGACGTCGTCAGGCACCACCACCTACGCCTACCGCAATGGCCTGCTCGCCGCCGAGACCGCCCCGGGTGCCGCGGCGCCCCGCCAGCTCACCTGGGGCGGGACCCAGTCCCTTGCGCTCCTGTTGTCTGACTCGACCGACGACTTCCTCTACGGGCCTGCCTCGACACCGGTCGAGCAGGTGAACGTGACGTCCAGCCCACCGGCCTCGAACCCGACCTTCGTGAACTACATCGGAGGCGTGGGCCAGGACTTCTACGCCACCACCACGACGAGCGGCCAGCCCACCAACACCACCGCCTACGGCCCCTTCGGGACCGAGGACGGCACCTCGGGCACGCCCTTCGGCTACGCCGGGCAGTACGCGGGGGGACCGGGCACGCCCTCGGGGTTCACCAACATGCGGGCCCGGTGGTATGTGGCGGGGACAGGGACGGCCAGTTCCACTGATCACTGCACGGCAGCAGCAGCGTAGAGCGCGGTGGGACTCTGGTAGCCCAGGCTGCGACGGCGTTGCCCGTTGACGATCGAGGCGGCATGGTCGGCGTCGGCTTGAGCGACCGCGCTGAGGTCGACGCCCCTCGGGAACCACCAGCGCCACTGTCGGTTGAGGTTCTCCACCTGCCCTCGCTGCCAGGGGCTGTGGGGGTCGCAGAACCAGACGTCGATGCCGTAGCTCTCGGCGATCGTCTCCCAGCAGGCCCACTCGGATCCCTGGTCGAACGTGATCGAGCGCAGGAGATGAGCAGGGATCTGGTCGAGGCCGACGACCAGTCCGGCGAGCATCGCCTCACCCGCGTAGCCCTCGGGCATGGTGACCGGGATCGAGTACCTCGTCACCCGTTCGGTCAGCCACAGCATCGAGGAGCGGTTGTTCGCCCCGATGATCTGGTCGCCCTCCCAGTGGCTGAGCTCGACGCGGTCGTTGACGCTGTCCGGTCGGCTGGCGACGTTGGGCAGAGCCGGCCTCGTGGACTCGTGGCGGGTCTGGCGACGGCGTCGACGGCGTCGGCGGGGACGGCGGGAGCGCAGGCACTCGCTCGGCTTCACCTCGAGGGCGCCGGCGAAGATCGCCTGGTAGATCGTCTCCGTGCACACGCGGTCGCTCACCTCCTCGGCCGCCAGGTCGGCCCAGATCGCCTCCGGGGAACGGCCGAGCTTCAGCTCGGCGGTCACCCGGTCCCGGAGCGGACCGGCCTGTTCCAGGCGGCGGGGGCGATGACGCCGACGCATCGAGCCCGAACGGTGCTCCGCCATCGCAGGCCGATAGCGAGACCGACCGCCGTTCGCCCCCACCTCCCGCATGATCGTGGTC
>CAZSYT010000044.1:9182-24434 GCA_964610905.1 uncultured Acidimicrobiaceae bacterium | reverse complement strand
CGGACCTCGACCTCCGCATCGAGGACCTCGACCTGACCGAGCGCCCCCGCAACTGCCTCAAGCGGGCCCAGATCAACACCATCGGCGAGCTCGTCGAGCGCACGCTCGACGACCTGCTCAACATCACCAACTTCGGCCAGAAGTCGCTCGACGAGGTCGTCCAGAAGCTCGACGAGCGTGGCCTCTCGCTCAAGACGAAGGACTGAGGTCGTACGATGCTCGGGACCCCGAAGAAGGGTCGTCGCTTCGGCGGCGACGCCGCCCACCAGAAGGCGATGATGGGCAACCTGGTGGCGTCGCTCATCGCCGCCGAGTACCTGGTCACCACCGAGGCCAAGGCCAAGGCGCTCCGCCCGGTCGCCGAGAAGGTCATCACCGCTGCCCGAAAGGGGGGTGTGGCCCGCCAGCGCAACGTCGTCGCCTTCATCCGCGACAAGGACATGGCGCACAAGCTCTTCGAGGAGATCGGTCCGCGCTACGTCGACCGGCCCGGTGGCTACACGCGGATCCTGAAGCTCGGGCCGCGCCAGGGCGACAACGCCCCGATGGCCCGCATCGAACTGGTGTGACACGGCGTCCTGCCGGCGGCGGGCCGGCGGGCTGCACGGCCGTCGGGTCGGCGGTGGCCCGGGCGAGAGCGGTCCGGGCGAGAGCGGTCCGGGCGCACCGGTGAGCGACCCGGACCCGGGAACCGCACCGGAGCGGGCGGGGACGCCCGGACCGGACGTCTCCTCCGGCGGGCAGCCGGCCCCGCACCCCGACCAGGGCCCCGAGCCCGGACGGGTCCGGTGGGTGCTTCGTCTCGCCTACGACGGTGCCCCCTTCCGCGGCTTCGCCGCCCAGGACGGCCAGGTGACCGTGGCCGGCGCACTGGCCGAGGCCCTCGGGCGCCAGGTCCGGGCACCGGTCACCCTCGTCTGCGCCGGACGCACCGACGCCGGCGTGCACGCGCTCGACCAGGTGGTCCACGTCGACCTCCCCGAGGACGCCGCCGGGTCGCTCGACCCGGTGGCCCTCGTGCGGTCGTGCAACCGACAGCTCGCCCCGGCCGTGGCCGTGCGGTCGGCCGCCCCGGCTCCCGAGGGCTTCGACGCGAGGCGATCGGCCACGGCGAGGCGCTACCGGTACCTCGTCCTCAACGCACCGGTCCCCGACCCCCTGCTCGCCCCCCGGGCGTGGCACGTGGCGGACCCCCTCGACCTCCGCACGATGGCCGCCGCCGCCGACGTGCTGGTCGGCGAGCACGACTTCCGGGCCTTCTGCCGACGCCCTCCGGGAACGGGGCCCGGCGACCCGATCGTCCGCCGGGTCGTCGACGCGACCTGGGCGACGGCAGGCGGAGTCCTCGCCCCGGCGACGGGGACCCTCTACGCCTTCGAGATCGAGGCCAACGCCTTCTGCCACCAGATGGTGCGCTCGATCGTGGGAACGCTGGTCGAGGTGGGCCGGGGACGGCGCCGGCCCGCCGACGTGGTCGTCACGTTGCGGTCGGCCGACCGGGGCAGCGCCGCCCAGCCGGCACCGCCCCACGGCCTGGCCCTGGTCGCCGTCCGCTACGGGGACCTGCCCACCGGCGAGCCCCCCCGGTGAGCCCGGCAGCCCGTCCGGCAGCCCGCCCGGCAGCCCGTCCGGCAGCCCGTCCGGCAGCCCGCCCGGCAGCCCGCCCGGCAGCCCGTCACCGCCCGCCCCGGGGCCGCAACCCCTGCCGGCTTGCTCCGGGGGTCGCCGGCGCCCTATCGTTGAGGGCCGCTCTCCGGGTGCCGCACCCGGTGCCGCCCGGGCGACGGCCCTGCCAACGGGGTTGGCATGGACCGTGCCTCGAGGCCGGGTGGGCGAGTGCCCGGCCGGGCTCGGCCGGGAGTGGAGCGCCGCTCGGGCACCCGAGCGGACGCGGCTCAGACCGGGCAGCGGCCCGGCAAGACGATTCCGAGCACCGACCGAGCAAGGACCACACGTGCGCACGTTCACCCCAAGGCCCAGCGACATCGAGCGCAAGTGGCACGTCGTCGACGCCGACGGCCTGGTGCTCGGCCGTCTGGCCACCGAGGTCGCGTCGATCCTTCGGGGGAAGCACAAGCCGACCTTCGCGCCCCACGTGGACACCGGTGACCATGTGATCGTGGTCAACGCCGACAAGGTCGTACTCACCGCCGGCAAGGCCGACGCCAAGTACGCCTACCGCCACAGCGGCTACCCGGGCGGCCTCACCGCCACGCGCTACAGCGACCTTCTGGCGACCAACGCCGACGCCGTCGTGCGCGACGCGGTACGGGGGATGCTGCCGAAGAACCGCCTGGGACGCCAGATGGCCCGCAAGCTGCAGGTCTACCGGGGCCCCGACCATCCCCACCAAGCCCAGTCGCCCGTCCCCCTCGAGCTGCCCGCCGCCCGGCGCACGTCCTCGGCGCGTGGCGGAGCCTGAGCGGGACCACCCGACGACCACCGAACGAGGAGCTCTCCGTGGCCAACGCCGCCCCCCTGTGCCAGACGACCGGACGCCGCAAGCGGGCCGTCGCCCGCGTCCGGTTCCGCCCCGGTGACGGGACCATCACCGTCAACAAGCAGCCCTTCGAGGCCTACTTCACGTCGGCGACCCACCGGATGGTGGCCACCGAGCCCCTGCGGATCACCGACACCACCCAGTCGTGGGACATCGACGTGACCATCGACGGCGGCGGCGTCGCCGGTCAGGCGGGAGCGTTCCGTCTCGGCGTCGCCCGGGCCTTGTGCGCCATCGAACCCGAGCTGCGGACCACGCTCAAGCGTGGTGGGTTCCTCACCCGTGACGCCCGCGAGAAGGAGTCGAAGAAGTACGGCCTGAAGAAGGCTCGCAAGGCTCCGCAGTACTCGAAGCGCTGAGCCGATGGGTGGCGGGCTCCGCTTCGGCACCGACGGCGTACGGGGCGTTGCCAACGCCGAGCTGACACCCGAGCTGGTGCTGGCCCTCGGACGCGCCGCCGCCCGGTGCCTGCCGGCCGCGACCTTCGTCGTCGGCCGCGACACGCGGCGGTCGGGTGCCCTGCTACAGGCGGCACTGTCGGCCGGGCTGGCCGCCGAAGGAGCCGACGTCGTCGACGCCGGGGTGCTGCCCACGCCGGCGCTGGCCTGGTTGTCCGCCCGGGACCGGGTCCCCGCGGCCGTGGTGTCGGCGTCGCACAACCCCTTCGCCGACAACGGCATCAAGCTGTTCGGCGCCGGTGGCACCAAGCTCGCCGAGGAGGACGAGCGGGCCATCGAGGAGGAGGTCGGCCGGGTCCTCGACCCGGCCGTGCGCGGCCCGGTGCGTCCCTCGGGCCACGGCGTGGGGAGGATCGACCCCGAGCCCGGTGCCGGGGACGCCTACGTCGGCCACCTCTGCTCGCTGGTGGAGGGCCGGCGCCTCGACGGCCTCCGCCTCGTCGTCGACAGTGCCCATGGGGCTGCGTCGGCGTTCGCCGCCCGGCTCTACCGGCGCCTCGGCGCCGAGGTCGTGGCCATCGGGTGCGAGCCCGACGGGGCCAACATCAACGACGGGTTCGGCTCGACCCAGCCCGGCTCCCTGTCACAGGCGGTGGTCGAGCACGGGGCGGACCTCGGCCTGGCCCTCGACGGCGACGCCGACCGCCTCGTCGCCGTCGACGCCTCGGGCGCCGTCGTCGGGGGCGACGAGCTCCTCGCCCTCTTCGCCGTCGACCTGGCCGAACGGGGCCAGCTCGCCGGCAACACGGTGGTCGTGACCGTCATGACCAACCTCGGCTTCCGCCTCGCCATGCAGGAGCGCGGCATCGTGGTGAAGGAGACGCCGGTGGGGGATCGCCATGTGCTCGCCGCCCTCGACGCCGACGGCCTCTCCCTCGGCGGCGAGCAGTCGGGGCACATCATCTTCCGGCACCTGTCCACCACCGGGGACGGCCTGCTCACCGGGCTCGTGCTGGCCGACCACGTGGTCCGCTCGGGCCGGCCGGTCGCCGACCTCGTCCGGGGGCTGGTCGAGCCGGTGCCCCAGGTGCTGCTCAACGTGCCCGTGGCCGACGCCCGGGCCCTGGCCGAGTGCCGGGCAGTGTGGGACGCCGTGGCCGAGGAGTCGGCCGGCCTCGGCGACCGGGGACGAGTGCTGGTCCGCGCGAGCGGTACCGAGCCGGTGGTCCGGGTGATGGTGGAGGCGGCAGACGCCGAGGTGGCCGCCGCGGTCGCCGACCGGCTGGCCGCCACCGTGCGCGACCAGCTCGCCGGGGCGCCGCGCCCCCCGGCGTGACCGGCCGGGTGCCGCCGGCCCTTCCCAGGGCAGCCCCGGCCGGCGCCAGCTAGCCTTCCCGCCATGTGCGGCATCATCGCGGCGACGGGCGGGGACGAGGTGCTGGACGTGCTCCTCGACGGACTGGCCCGGCTCGAGTACCGGGGCTACGACTCGGCCGGCATCGCCCTGGCCACGGCCGATGGCGAAGACACCACGGTCGGCGGTAGTCCGGGGACGCCGCCGCCCGTCTCCCTGTGGCGGGCCCGGGCGGCCAACGGCACCCGGTCCCTCGACCACCTGGCCAAACAGGCCGAGGGGGCACCGACCCCGGCCCGGGCCGGCGTCGGGCACACCCGGTGGGCGACCCACGGGCGGCCGTCGGAGGGGAACGCCCACCCGCACCTCGACTGCGCGGGCCGGCTCGCCGTGGTCCACAACGGGATCATCGAGAACCACGTCGAGCTCGCCGCCGACCTCGTCGCCGCCGGTCACCAGCTCCGCTCGGAGACCGACACCGAGGTCGTGGTGCACCTGGTCGAGTCCGAGCTCGCCGGGGGCGCGCCGGACCTCGCCGCCGCCGTGCGCTCGGCCCTGGCCCGGGTGCGGGGCGCCTTCGCCCTGGCCGTGCTGTGGGCCGACGAGCCCGACCTCGTGGTCGCCGCCCGCCGGGTGTCTCCCCTCGTCGTCGGCCTGACCGCCACGTCGGCGCTGCTGGCCTCGGACATCCCCGCCCTCCTCGGGCGCACCGACCGCTTCTACGTCCTCGACGACGACCAGGTCGCCGAGCTGCGCCCCGGCTCGCTCGCCGTCACGACCCTCGCCGGAACTCCGGTCGAGCCCACTGCCACGACCGTCGAGTGGGACCTCGACGCGGCGCGCAAGGACGGCTACGACGACTTCATGAGCAAGGAGATCCACGAGCAGCCCACCGCCGTGGCCAACACCCTCCTCGACCGGGTGCACGCCGAGGGCGTGCTCGCCCTCGACGAGCTGCGCGTCGGCGAGGACGTCCTGCGCGACGTCGACAAGGTCTTCGTCGTGGCCTGCGGCAGCAGCTACCACGCCGGGCTGATGGCCAAGTACGCCATCGAGCACTGGGCGCGCCTGCCCGTCGAGATCGACATCGCCTCTGAGTTCCGCTACCGCGACCCGGTCGTCGGTCCCCGCACGCTGGTCGTCGGGGTGAGCCAGTCGGGCGAGACGGTCGACACCCTCCAGGCGCTCCGCGAGGCGAAGCGCCACGGGGCCCGTGTCCTCGTGGTGTGCAACGTCGTCGACTCGTCGATGACCCGCGAGGCCGACGCCGTCCTCTACACACGGGCAGGACCCGAGATCGGGGTGGCCGCCACCAAGACCCACCTCGCCCAGATCACCGCCCTGCTGGTGCTGGCGCTCACGCTCGCCCAGCTCCGGGGGACGCTCGAGGAGGCCGACGTCCGGCTCCTCCTCGGCGACCTCCACGCCCTCCCGGGCAAGGTGGAGCTGGCCGTCGGCCGCGCCGACGACGTGCACGCGGTGGCCCGGCAGGTCCGCGACGCCTCGGCGTTCCTGTTCCTCGGGCGCCACGTCGGCTACCCGGTCGCACTCGAGGGCGCGCTCAAGCTGAAGGAGATCTCCTACCTCCGGGCCGAGGGGTTCCCGGCCGGCGAGCTCAAGCACGGGCCCATCGCCCTGGTGGAGCCGGGCACCGTCGTCCTCGGCGTGGCCACCCGGAACAACCTGTGGGAGAAGATGATGGCGAACGTCGCCGAGGTCCGCAGTCGCGGCGCCACCATCGTGCTGGTGGCGAACGACGGCGACGAGGAGACGGCCGAGCGCGCCGACGCCGTCCTCTGGGTGCCGGCGACGGACCCGCTGCTCTCGCCGGTCGTGGACGTCGTGCCGTTCCAGCTCTTCGCCTACGCCCTGGCCCGACTGCACGGGCACGACGTGGACCGCCCCCGCAACCTGGCCAAGGTGGTCACCGTCGAGTGACGGAGCGAGGCACGCCGCGCCCACCGGTCGCGCCGCTCGGTGCGCCGGGCGTGGTCGGCACGGGGATCGACGCCGTCGACATCGACCGCCTCCGGCGCGTGCTGGAGCGGCGCCCGGCCCTCGTCGCCCGGCTCTTCACCGAGGACGAGCAGGACTACGCCGCCCGCTACCGCGACCCGGTGCCGCGTCTCGCCACGCGCTTCGCCGCCAAGGAGGCGACGATGAAGGCCCTCGGGGTGGGACTGGGGGCCTTCGGGCTCCGCGACGTGGCCGTCGTGCGCCGTGGCGGTGGTCCCCCGGTGCTCGCCGTCGCCGGCGACGCCGCCGAGCTCGCCGCCGCTGCGGGGGTGCGGGCGTGGCTGTGCACCCTCACCCACACCGACCACCTGGCCCTGGCCTCGGTCACCGCCCTCGGCGACCCGGCGCCCGGGCCGGCCGCCTGGAGGCTCCCGTGCGACCCGTCCTGACCGTGGCCGAGATGCGCGGCGTCGACGAGGCCGCCCAGGTGACGACCCCGCTCGCCACCCTGGTCGCCCGGGCCGGCCACGCCGTGGCCACGTCCGCCCTCCGCCTCCTCGGCGGTGCGTACGGCCGCCGAGTGGCGGTCGTCTGCGGCACGGGGAACAACGGGGCCGACGGGCGGGTGGCGGCCGCGCGCCTGGCGCGCCGGGGAGCACGGGTCGCCGTGGTCGACGTCCCGCGGGCCACGGACCGGCGGTGGGAGGTGCCTCCCTGCGACCTCGTCGTCGACGCCGCCTTCGGCACCGGGTTCCGGGGCTCCTACCGACCGCCTGCGGTGCCGGCCGGCACGGCCGTCCTGGCCGTCGACATCCCCTCGGGCGTCGACGGCAACACCGGCCAGGTGCCCGGCGGGGCGCTCGCCGCCGACGCCACGGTGACGTTCGCGTCGCTGAAGCCTGGCCTCGTGCTCGGCCCCGGGCGTGGGCTCGCCGGGGACGTGTCGGTCGTCGACATCGGCCTCGACGCGAGCGGGGCGCGCTGGTGGGTCGTCGAGGACGCAGACGTCGGTCGGACCGTCCCGCCCCGCCCTCGTGACGCGCACAAGTGGTCGGCCGCCGTCTTGGTGGTCGCCGGGTCGCCTGGCATGGGCGGCGCCGCCGCCCTCTCGGCGGCTGGTGCCCTGCGTGCCGGTGCGGGGATGGTCCGCCTCGGGGTCCCCGGTGCCGACCTCGCCGCCCAGCCGGCCTCCGAGGCCGTCCACGTGGCCCTGCCGGCGAGCGACTGGTCGGCGCCCGCCCTCGAGGTGGCGGCCCGGTGCCGGGCCGTCGTCGTCGGCCCGGGCCTCGGACGCGACCCGGCGACGCGCTCCTCCGTCCGCCGGCTCGTCGCCGAGTCGGCCGTGCCCGTGGTGGTCGACGCCGACGGCCTCTGGGCCCTGGCCGGCCCGGACGCGCCCGTGCACCGTGCGCCCGTGGTCGTGACGCCCCACGACGGCGAGCTCGCGCAGCTGGCGGGTGCCCCCCCGGGGGAGGACCGCCTGGGCGCGGCCGGCGCCCTGGCGGCCCGGCTCGGCGCCACCGTGCTCCTCAAGGGCCCGACCACCGTGGTGGCCGGCCCGGGTGGGGGTGGGTGGCTGGTCACCTCGGGCACCGCAGCGCTCGCCACGGCGGGCAGCGGTGACGTGCTGTCGGGGGTGATCGGGGCGTTCGTGGCGCGGGGAGCCGCGCCGGGGGAGGCGGCGGCGGCGGCCGCCCACGTCCACGGGCGGGCGGGCGCCCTCGGGCCGGGTGACGGCCTCGTGGCCGGCGACCTCCCACTGCTCGTCGCTCGTGTGCTGGCCGACACCACGGGCCCGACAGGCGGCGCGGCGAGCCCCGTGGAGCCTCCCCGTGGACGCTGACCGGTACCGGCCGGCATGGGCCGAGGTCGACCTCGACGCCGTGCGCCACAACGTCGTGCTCCTCGGCCAGGTGAGCGGGCCCCGGACCAAGCTGTGCGCGGTGGTGAAGGCCGACGGCTACGGGCACGGGGCGGTCCCCGTGGCCCGGGCGGCGCTCGAGGCCGGCGCGGCGTGGTTGGCCGTTGCCCTGGTCGAGGAGGGGGTCGCGCTCCGGGACGCCGGGCTCGACGCGCCGGTCCTCGTCCTCTCGGAGCCCTCGGTCGCGGCGATGGAGGCCGTCGTCGCGCACCGGCTGGTGGCGACGGTGGCCACCCGCGACGGCGTGGCCGCCCTCGCCGCCGCCGCCCGCCGGTCTGGCGCCGCGAGGCCCGTTCCCGTGCACGTGAAGGTCGACACGGGCATGCACCGGGTGGGCGTGGCACCCGAGGACGCCGCCACCCTGGCCGACGCCGTGGCCGGGTCCGGGCTCCGCCTCGAAGGGCTGTGGACGCACCTCGCGGTGGCCGAGGACCCCTCGGAGGAGGCCCGCGCCTTCACCGCCGAGCAGCTCGCCCGGTTCGACGCCGCCCTGGCCGCCGTGCGCCGGGCCGGGCACCGGCCCGAGGTCGTCCACGTGGCCAACTCGGCGGCCACGATCGCCCACCCGGGGAGCCGGTTCGACCTCGCGCGCGTCGGCATCGCCCTCTACGGCATCCTCCCCGACGAGCGCCTGGGCCCGGCGCTCGTCGAGCTGACCGGCGGCCGGACGCTCCGACCAGCGCTCTCCCTGCGTGCCCGGGTGTCGGCCGTGCGGGACCTCCCCGCCGGGGCCCGCCCCTCCTACGGCCGACGACGGCCGCTCCCCGAGGCAGCCCGCGTGGCCACGGTGCCGGTCGGCTACGCGGACGGGGTGCCGCGCCGGCTCTTCGACACCGGCGGCGCCGTGCTCGTCCGCGGCCGGAGGCGGCCCCTCGCCGGGGCGGTCACGATGGACCAGGTGGTGGTGGACTGCGGCCCGCCCGATCGGTGCCCGGTCGAGGTGGGCGACGAGGTCGTCCTCCTCGGGCGCCAGGGCGACCAAGAGGTGACGGCCTCGGAGTGGGCGGGGGCGCTCGGGACGATCGCCTACGAGGTGGTGTGCGGCATCGGGGCACGGGTCCCCCGCGTGCCGACGAGCGGGGCACCGGGCTGAGGGGGCGGCCACCCCGGCGGGCCGGCCGCGGGGCGGCGGTACCATGCGCTCGTGGCCGAGGACACCCGAGTGGCCAGCGAGGCGGCGCCGTCCGCCGCCACGGCCCTGGCCGAGCTGGCCCGTCGTGCGGCCACGTGCACGGCGTGCGCGCTGGCCGCCGGCCGGACGCAGGTCGTCTTCGGCGTCGGCGACCCCGACGCCGACCTGATGCTCGTCGGGGAGGGCCCCGGGCGCGAGGAGGACCTCCAAGGCGAGCCGTTCGTCGGGCGGTCGGGCCAGCTCCTCGACCGGCTGCTCGCCGAGGAGCTCGGCATCGACCGGAGCCGGTGCTACATCGCCAACGTCGTCAAGTGCCGCCCGCCCGACAACCGCGACCCGCTGCCCGCCGAGATCGCCGCCTGCCGGCCGTACCTCGAGGCGCAGCTCGACCTCGTCCACCCGCGGGTCGTCGTCACCCTCGGCAACTTCGCCACCAAGCTGCTGCTCGGGACCGACCGGGGCATCACCTCGCTGCGCGGCGCCGCCTACCCGTTCCGGGACGGGTCCCTGGTGCCGACGTTCCACCCCGCCGCCGCGCTGCGCGGCGGCGGGGGGGTGGTCGCCCAGATGCGCGCCGACCTCGTACGGGCCAAGGCGCTCCTCGGGTGGTCGGCGTGAGCGCCCCGGCCACGGGTCCCTCGGCCCGTACGGTCACGCTCGGCGTCGTCGGGGCCGAAGCCACGCGACAGGTGGCGGCCGCCGTCGCCCGCCGCGCCCGCTCGGGCGACGTCGTGCTGCTGGTGGGGGACCTCGGAGCGGGCAAGACCACCTTTGCCCAGGGCTTCGCCGCCGCCCTCGGGGTCACCGAGCCGGTCACCAGCCCCACCTTCACCCTGGTGCGCGAGTACGCGCTCGACGAGCCACCGGGCGAGCACGGTCCCGGACCCGCCCTCGTCACCCTGTTCCACGCCGACCTCTACCGCCTCGACACCCTGGGCGACGTCGCCGACCTCGGCCTGGCCGATCGTGTCGAGGACGGCGGGGTGGCGGTCGTCGAGTGGGGCGACCTCGGCTCTGCCGTCCTCGGACCGGGCACCCTCACCGTCCGTCTCGAGCCCGGCGGCGAGCCGGACGAGCGCGTGGTGGTGATCGAGGACGGCGGGGGGCGGTGGCGCGACCGCTTCGACGACCTGGTGGCCTCGCTCGAGCCGTGGGCACCGGTGGTCCGTCCCGGGACCGGCGGGGCGCGACCGGCGGCGCCCGCGTCGGGAGCGGGACGGTGACGGACGAGGCATCGCCGCTCGGACCGGTGGTGGGCACGGTGCGGTCGGGTGGCCCGACCGGGGGGACGCTCGAGCCCGTGGTGCCGTTGCTGGCCCTCGAGACGGCGACGACCCTCGTGGGCGCCGCTCTCGTCGCGCGGACCGGTGGGCCCGGTGGCCGGGCCCCGGAGGTCCGGGCGGTCGGCCACGAGGGCGGCCGGGCCCACGCCGAGCTGCTGGCGCCCGCCGTCGCCGAGGTGTGCGGACCGGCCGGCCTGTCGGTCGTGCGCGGCATCGCCGTCGACGTGGGGCCCGGACGCTTCACCGGCCTCCGGGTGGGCGTGGCGACGGCGAAGGCGCTCGCGCAGGCCCTCGGGGTCGGCGTCCTCGGCGTCCGCAGCACCGACGTGCTGGCCTGGGCGGCTGCCGAGTGGGCAGCCGGCGAGCGGGCGGCTGTCGAGTGGGCAGCCGGCGATCGGCCGGCCGGCGAGGCAGGGGTCGAGCCCGACGGCGGGTGGCCCCCGGTGGTCGTCGCCGTCGACGCCCGCCGCGGCGAGGTGTTCACGGCCACCTACCGTCTCTCCCCTGGGGACGTCCCCGGCCTCGCCGCCGGCGTGGCGCCGGTGCGGGTGGTCGCGCCCGAGGCGTGGGCGGACGGCGTCGAGGAGGAGCGCCGGCGGGCGGGCCAGGTGGTCGTGGCCGGCGACGGCGCCACTCGCTACCTCGACCGCCTCGTCGCGACCGAGGGCGTCCACGTCGCCGCCGGCCCCGACGGCACGCCCCTCGGCGCCCCCCTGCCACGGGCGCTCGCCCTCCTCGCCCTCGACCGGCTGGGCGGCGGCGAGGCGCTGGCGGAGGCGACGGCCGTGGTCCCCGAGTACGGGCGCGAGGCCGACACCCGGGTGAACTGGGCCCAGCGGATCGCCCCGCCGGTCGTGACCGCCCCCGGGGGCGGGCGAGGGCCCTCGGTGGGACGCCGGTGACCGCCCGCATGCGCTCGGTGGCCGACGAGACGCCCGGGGGACCGCTGCCGCTCGTCATCACCCCCATGCGCAGCCGCGACCTGCGCAGCGTGCTCGCCATCGAGCGAGCCGTGTTCCCCCGGCCGTGGAGCCACCGCCTCTTCGCCGACGAGCTCGCCCAGCGGACGTCCCGCATGTACCGGACCGCCTGGGTGGAGCGGAAGGTGGTGGCCTTCGGGGGCGTCATGTTCGTCGACGACGACGCCCACGTGAACACCATCGCCGTCGACCCGGCGTGGCACGGGCGCGGCATCGGCACCGTCGTGCTCGCCGACCTGGTCGCCGGGTCGCGAGGCCGTGGGGCGCGTCAGCTGAGCCTCGAGGTGCGCGTGGGCAACGAGCCCGCCCTCGCCCTCTACCGGCGCTTCGGCATGGCGCCCGTCGGCCTGCGCCCGAACTACTACCCCGAGACCGGTGACGACGCCCTCGTCATGGTGGTCGACGGGATCGACGAGCCGGCCTACGCGGAGCGCCTCGACGCCATCGTCGCCGAGGTCGCGGACCGTGTGGCCGTCGACGCCCGGCGCTGAGCCCTGCCGCCCGGTCCCGACGTACCGGCCTCCGACGCCACGGGGCCGACGGTCGGGAGCGCTTCGGTAGTGTCGGACCGTGACCACCGGTGCCACGAGCCCACGTGCCTCCCGGGTCCCTGGCCCGGCGCACCGAGTCCTCGGGATCGAGACCTCGTGCGACGAGACGGCGGCGGCCGTCGTCGACGGGGGCACGACGATCGTCTCCTCGGTCGTCTCGAGCCAGGTCGACCTCCACGCCCGCTACGGCGGCGTCGTGCCCGAGCTGGCCGGCCGGGCCCACGTCGAGCTGCTCACCCCGGTGGTGGCCGACGCCCTGGCCAGGGCGGGCTCGGACGAGACCGGGCGCGGCGTCGACGCCGTCGCCGTCACGCACGGGCCGGGCCTCGTCGGGTCGCTGCTCGTCGGCGTGGCCGAGGCCAAGGCCCTGGCCATGGCGTGGGGCGTGCCGGTGGTCGGGGTCAACCACCTGGAGGGGCACCTCTTCGCCTCCCTCCTCGAGCAGCCCGACCTCGGGTGGCCGCTCGTCGTCCTGCTCGTCTCCGGCGGGCACACCCTCCTCGTCGAGGTGACGGCGCCGGGGACCTATCGGGTGCTCGGCGAGACGATCGACGACGCCGCCGGCGAGGCGTTCGACAAAGTCGCCCGGTTCCTCGGCCTCGGCTACCCGGGCGGGCCGGCCATCGACGTCGCCGCCGAGGGAGGCGACCCAGAGGCCTTCGCCTTCCCGCGGGCCCTCCTCGCCGAGGGGTACGACTTCTCGTTCAGCGGGCTGAAGACGTCGGTCGTCAACACGGTCCGCAAGCACCCCGATTCCACCACCGAGGACGTCGCCGCCTCGTTCCGCCAGGCCGTCGTCGACGTGCTGGTGGCCAAGGCCCGCCGTGCCGCCGCCGACGTCGGGGCCACGGCCGTCTGCCTGGCCGGCGGCGTCGCGGCCAACGCGCTGCTGCGCCGCCGGGTGGAAGAGGCCTGCGCCGAGGACGGGCTGCGGGCGTTCCTGCCCAGCCGGGCGCTGTGCACCGACAACGCCGCCATGATCGCCGCCGCCGGCTGGTGGCACCTCCAGCGGGAGCCCGAGGGGAGCAGCCTCGACCTCGGTGCCGACCCCAACCTCCGCCTGCCCGACGTCGGGCGGGCGGGGGACGGGTTGCCTCGGCGTCCCGCGGTCGCTATCGTTAGCACTCGCAACAGCTGAGTGCTAACGCTGCCACAGGAGGCCAGATCAGATGAGTCTGCAACCACTCGACGATCGCATCGTCGTCCGACCGGGAGAGTCGGAGGAGACCACGGCGTCCGGCCTGGTGATCCCGGACACGGCCAAGGAGAAGCCGCAGCAGGGTGAGGTGCTCGCCGTGGGCCCGGGCCGGCGTGCCGAGGCGTCGGGCGAGCTGATCCCGCTCGACATCAAGAAGGGTGACACCGTCGTCTACTCGAAGTACGGCGGCACCGAGATCACCGTCGACGGCGAGGACCTGCTGATCCTGTCCAGCCGCGACGTCCTGGCCAAGGTGGTCAAGTAATGCCGAAGATCCTCAAGTTCGACGAGGCCGCCCGACGCGGCCTCGAGGCCGGCGTCAACAAGCTGGCCGACACGGTCAAGGTGACCCTCGGCCCGAAGGGCCGCAACGTGGTCATCGAGAAGAAGTTCGGCGCGCCGACGATCACCAACGACGGCGTCTCGATCGCCCGCGAGGTGGAGCTCGAGGACGTCTTCGAGAACATGGGCGCCCAGTTGGTCAAGGAGGTCGCCACCAAGACGAACGACGTCGCCGGTGACGGCACCACCACGGCCACCGTGCTGGCCCAGGCGCTGATCCGCGAGGGCCTGCGCAACGTGGCCGCCGGTGCCAACCCGCAGGCGCTGCGCAAGGGCATCGACAAGGGGGTCGAGGCGGCCGTCGGCTCGATCCGTGACCTGTCGAAGGAGATCGACTCGAAGACCGAGATCGCCCAGGTCGCCTCCATCTCGGCGGCCGACACCGCGATCGGCGAGGTGCTGGCCGACGCCATCGACAAGGTGGGCAAGGACGGCACGGTGACCGTCGAGGAGTCGAACACCTTCGGCATCGAGCTCGAGTTCACCGAGGGCATGCAGTTCGACAAGGGCTACCTGTCGCCCTACTTCGTCACCGACCCCGAGCGCCAGGAGGCCGTCCTCGACGACCCGCTGATCCTCTTCGTCAACCAGAAGATCAGTGCCGTCCACGACCTCGTTCCCGTGCTCGAGAAGGTCATGCAGACCGGCAAGCCGCTGCTGATCGTGGCCGAGGACGTCGAGGGCGAGGCGCTCGCCACCCTGGTGGTCAACAAGATCCGTGGCACGTTCACGTCGGTGGCCGTCAAGGCCCCCGGGTTCGGGGAGCGCCGCAAGGCGATGCTGCAGGACATGGCCATCCTGACGGGCGCCCAGGTGATCTCCGAGGAGATCGGCCTGAAGCTCGAGGGCACCACCGTCGACCTGCTCGGCAAGGCCCGGCGGGTCATCGTCACCAAGGACGAGACCACCATCGTCGAAGGTGCCGGTGCCGAGGAGGACGTGAAGGGCCGCATCGCCCAGATCAAGCGGGAGATCGAGGAGACGGACTCCGACTGGGACCGCGAGAAGCTCCAGGAGCGCCTGGCCAAGTTGGCCGGCGGCGTGGCCGTGGTGAAGGTCGGTGCCGCCACCGAGGTCGAGCTGAAGGAGAAGAAGCACCGGATCGAGGACGCACTGTCCGCCACTCGGGCCGCCGTCGAGGAGGGCATCGTGGCCGGCGGTGGCACCGCCCTCGTGCGGTCGCGTGGTGCCGTCAACGACGCGGCTGCGTCCCTCGAGGGCGACGAGGCCACCGGCGCCTCGATCGTGGCGAAGGCGCTCGCCGAACCGCTGCGGTGCATCGCCTCCAACGCCGGGCTCGAGGGCTCGGTCTACGTCCGCCAGGTCGAGGCCGAGACGGGATCGATCGGGCTCAATGCCGCCACCGGTGAGCTCGTCGACCTCGTCAAGGCGGGCGTCATCGACCCGGCCAAGGTCACCCGTTCCGCACTCCAGAACGCCGCGTCCATCGCCGGCCTGTTGCTGACGACCGAGGCACTGGTCGCTGACAAGCCCGAGAAGGTTGACGCCGCGGCCGCCGCCGCTGCCGCCGCCGGCGGCATGGGCGGGATGGGCGGGATGGGCGGGATGATGTAGGACCCGTGCGCCGCCGCACGGCGGAGCCGACGTGGAGCCGGCCGGGCCCTCGGGCCCGGCCG
>CAZSYT010000044.1:0-9172 GCA_964610905.1 uncultured Acidimicrobiaceae bacterium | reverse complement strand
CCCCCCCCCCCCCCCCCCCCCCCCCCACGCCCGGGAGAGCCGGGTGCCGCACCCCGGGTGGGGCTCCCGAGGAGGCCCGGCTCACGGGGACGACCGGCGCCATGTCAACGTAGCGGGCACGTGGCACGTGAGACGTTCCGGAGGACGATGCGCGACGGCCCGACGGCGTGAGCGGTGACGGTGATGGGTTCGACGAGGCGTTCGACCGCCTCTTCCGACGCGCCTACGGGGTCGCCCTCCGGATCGTGTGGTCGAAGGAGGACGCCGAGGACGTGGCCATCGAGACCCTCACCCGGGCGGCCGAGCGCTGGGAGCGGCTCGCCGGCGAGCCCGACGGCTGGGTGACCCGGGTGGCGGCGAACCGGGCCATCGACGTGTGGCGCCGCCGGCGCCGCGCGCCGCTGCTCTCGCCGGTCGACGAGGCCGCCCGAGGCAGCGGCGGCGACTTCGGCGACCCCGGCGACCGGGTCGACCTGGCCCGGGCCTTGGCCGGACTGCCGCGGCGCCAGCGGGCCGCTCTCGCCTTCCGGTTCCTGCTCGACTGCTCCGAGGCGGAGACGGCAGCTGCGCTCGGGTGCAGCGTCGGCACGGTGAAGCAGCACGTGCACCGGGGCCTCGCCGCGCTGCGCCGAGTCGGGCTCGAGCCCGACGCACCCGGTGACGGGACGTCGGGACCACGGGGCGGGGAACCGGGCGGAGGTGCCGGAGCTCCGCACGCCGCTGGCGCGGGCCTTCCGGACCCGGCCAGGCGGGGGTCGTGGTGACCGCCCCGCCACCGGGTGCCGTCCCCGCCGATGGCGAGCCGCCCCGGCCGATCGGCACCTACCGGGCGGCGGTTGCCGCCCGGGTGAGCGCCCGCCGGGCGCGCCGCCGCCGGGCGCTGGCCGGCGGGTGCTCGGCGCTCGCCGTGGCCCTCGTCGCCGTCGTGGTGGTCGGCGCGCGTGGTCCGGCGCCCGTGCGGGCAGCTGCCGACGCGCCGGCGACCTCCGCCCTGCCCGCCCGAGGCGGCCCGAAGCCGGCGGGGCCGACGAACGGGACCGCCGCCCCGGGAGCGGTGCCGGCGGGGCCCGCAGCCGGGCCAGAGCTCGGGCCCACCGTCTTCGCCCCGGCGCAGGGGACACCGGGCGGGTGCCCGGCCGGGTGGACGTGCCTGTCGGACGCCTCGCTCGCCGGCACCACCGGCGGTCCGGTCCCTGTGACGCTCGCCGTGGGGAAGCGGCTCGTCGTCGCCCTCGCCGGTGGGCCCGGGCGGTCGTGGGCCACCCCGGAGGTCGCCGCGGGCCGACCGACCGTCCTGACCGCGGTCGGCGCCGCGTCGTCCGGGCACGTCGCCCTCGTGGCCGTCCGGCCGGGCCGGGCCCGGGTGACGGCGGCGTGCCGGGGGGCTGCGTGCTCGGCGGCGAGCACCGTCGTCGAGGTCGTCGTGCGGGGCTAATTGCGCACCGCTGCCTGGGTGGGATCGAATGGTCCCCGACCAGTGGAGCGACCCGGGTCGGTGCCCGGGCCCGGAAGGAGCTGCGCATGGACCCGTCTCGCATCACGAGCGTGGCCGAGGCGCGCCGCCTTGCCGCCCGGGTGCTGCCGCGAGCCCTGTTCGACTACGTGGACGGCGCAGCCGACGACGAGCTCACCATGGCCCGCAACGAGGCGGCGTTCCGCCAGGTCGGCTTCCGTCCTCGCATGGCCGCCACGAAGGGAGAGCCGCGCCTCGCCGTCGAGCTCTTCGGCCGCACGCTCTCGCTGCCCGTGCTGCTGGCGCCGTGCGGCCTCGTCTCCGCCGTGCACCCCGACGGACCCGGCGGTGCCGCCCGGGCCGCCCGCGACCGGGGCACCGTCTCGGTCCTCTCGGCCGTGGCGGGTGTCTCTCCCGAGCGGGTCGCCTCGGCGCTCGGCACCGGCGACAGGCCGCTCTGGTACCAGCTGTACGCGCCGGGCGGACGGGCCGACTGGGAGCCGCTCGTGGACCACGCCGCCGCCGCCGGCTGCGAGGCGCTGATGGTGACCGTCGACACGCCCGCCCTCGGCAACCGTGAGCGCGACCGGCGCAACGGGATCTCGGGCTCGATGGGCCTCGGCTCACGCGGGAGGGCGCTGCTGGCCGCACAGGTCGTCGCCCGGCCGGGGTGGGCGGCCCGGATGGGGCGGGCCCTCGTCGCCTCTCGCCGCCAGGGCGCCGACGACGGTCCGACGGTGGGACTGGTGGCGGCCGGCGGGTCGCCGTTCACCTGGGACGACGTGGCCGCCCTGGTCGAGCGGTGGGACGGTCCGGTGGTGGTGAAGGGCATCCTCGGCGGGCCCGACGCCCGGCGGGCGATCGATGCCGGCGTCGCCGGCGTCGTGGTGTCGAACCACGGCGGGCGCCAGCTCGACGGGGCCCCCGCCACGCTCGACGTCCTGCCCGAGGTCGTCGCCGAGGTGGCCGGTGCCGTGCCCGTGCTGCTCGACTCCGGCGTGCGACGCGGCGGCGACGTGGTGAAGGCGATCGCGCTCGGCGCCACGGCCGTGCTCGTCGGACGGCCCTACCTCTACGCCCTCGCCGTGGCGGGGGAGGCCGGGGTCGGTCGCCTCCTCGACGTGCTCCGGGCCGACGTGGTGCGCACGCTCGCCCTCATGGGCTGCCCGGGCGTCGACGCGCTGGGGCCCGGCTGGGTCGACACGGCGTGGGGAGCGGCTGCGCCCGGGTGACCCCGCGGGTGGACCGGGCCCGCCGCGGCGGGCCCGGTCGTCCTGCCCGGCCGTCCCGCCGGGCTGACCGTCCCTCGGTCCGGGATGGAGGAGGGCGGGGGAGCGGTGGCCCGGCGGGCGGCGGGTGGGTAGCGTCGCGCTCCATGACGACGTTCACAGTCCGGGTGCTCCGTGCCCGGGGGACGCGGGCCCCGTTGGGGGTTCCACGAGCTCGACGCTCGCCACGCTCGCCGCTTCGTCGCCGAGGCGGGTGTCCGTCGCGGTGACGTCGTCCTCGACGTCGGCGCCGGCACCGGGTCGCTGACCCGAGCCCTCGTCGAGGCCGGGGCGCGGGTCGTCGCCGTCGAGCTGCACCCGGTCCGGGCCCGGTTGCTCGCCGAGCGCTTCGCCGGCCAGCCCGTGACGGTGGTGCGTGCCGACGCCACCGACCTCCGTCTCCCGCGGCGCCCGTACGCGGTGGTCGCCAACCCGCCGTTCGCAGTCACCACCGCGCTGGTGCGCCGGCTCCTCTGCCCGGGCAGCCGGCTCGTGCGTGCCGACCTCGTCGTCCCGTGGCACGCCGGGCGCCGCTGGACCTCGCCGGACGCGCCCGGCCGGGGTCGCTGGGGCGCCGCGTTCACCACCCGGACCGCGCCGGCGCCGCCGCGCTCGGCCTTCCGGCCACCGCCTCCCGGGGGCGTGGCGCACCTGGTCGTCGAGCGCCGGCGCTGAGCCGGGTGCGGGTGGGACCCGTCGCGCCGCCGCGGCACGCACGGCGCGCCGAGCCCCGATCCGTCAGACGTTGAGCCCGACGGACGCCTTGGGCGGGTAGTCGGCGAACGAGCGGACGTGGCTCCGCAGCCCGCTCTGGAAGGCCTCGAGGTAGGCGAGCTTGCGGATGAGGTAGGAGTGCTGCTCCTTGGGGTCGAGGTAGAGGTTGTAGACGCGCCCGTAGGGGTACTTCTGCGACACCCCGCTGAAGCCGCCGTCCGTCGCCACGTCGGAATTCCCGTCGGAGATCGACCCGAGCATGAACTTGTACTCGCCGACGCGCAGCGCCGAGAACATCTGGCCGAGCCAGTAGTAGACGTACTTGCGGTGGCTCAGTGCACCCGGAGCGACGAGGAAGGCGCTCTGGTCGACGCCGTCGACGAACCGGTCGTCGGGGACGCGGTCGGCCGTCCCGGCCAGGGCGAGGACGGTGGGCACCACGTCGGTGAAGGAGAAGAGCCCGTCGGTCACCTCGTCGGGCTCGATCGTGCCCGACCACGACCAGATGCCGGGGACCCGCACCCCTCCCTCCCACGTCGAGCCCTTGGCGCAGCGGAACGGCGTGTAGGCGGCGTCGGGCCACGTCTCCATCTCCGGCCCGTTGTCGGAGGAGACGAAGATGACGGTGTCCTCGAGCTGGTCCGTCTCGCGCAACCGGTCGACCAGGCGGCCCACGATGTCGTCGAGCTCGACGATCGTGTCCTTGTAGGGGTGGCGGGCCGGGGAGGAGCCCAGGTACTTCTCGAGCGGGTAGTTGTCGAAGTGGGCACCCCGCGTGCAGTGGTAGAGGAACCACGGCTCCTCGCGTCCGGCCATGGTGTCGATGAACTGCTCCGAGTAGGCGGCCCACCGGTCGTCGAGGGTGGAGAGGACGGGGATGGTCACCTCCTCGACCTCCTCGAGCTCGGCCCCCCTCGTGGCGTGCACGAAGCACTTGTTGAACGGCATGTTCTCCACCCACGCAGTGCGCGCCTCGCTGTAGACCATCTCGGGGAAGAAGTACGGATCGCGCCACTCGGTGTACATGTCCGACACCGAGAGGAACCCGTAGAAGTCGTCGAAGCCGCAGTGCTGGGGCTGGGAGGCGGTGTTCTCGCCGAGGTGCCACTTGCCCACGGCCTGGGTGACGTACCCCGCCTCGGAGAGCAGCTCGGCCAGGGTCCGCTCGCCCTCGAGCCCGCCGGGCTCCCCGTACATCGGGGGACGCTGGAGCCCGTGGCGCATGGGGAGCCGGCCCGTGAGCAGACTGGCTCGCGACGGCGTGCAGGAGGGCTCCGAGTAGCACGAGGTGAGGAGCTTCCCCTGGCGGGCCAGGCGGTCGATGTTGGGCGTCGGCGCCCCGACGGCCACCCCGCCGCCGTAGCAGCCGAAGTCGCCCCACCCCACGTCGTCCATGAGGACGACCAGCACGTTGGGCGCCTTCCGTCCCCGGCGCTCGGCCCAGGCGGCGAGCCGGCGTGCCGCCTCGGCCTGCTGGGCCGGGTGGGCGAAGGCGGGCTCGCGGTTGGGGGCGACGGGGACCGTCGCCGAGGCGATGGGGTCGAAGGGGGGCTCGGCAGCGGTCGGCATGGGGCGATCGTAGGCAGGCGACTACATGTAGTCAACCGACTACACTCGGGCGATGCCGCCGCGTCCGGACCGTGCCCCCCGGCCGTCGGGTCGCGCCGGCCGAACCTCTGGTCGGACCGCCCGACCCTCGGGTCGCGCCGAGGTGACCGAGGCGCTCCTCGACGCCGCCGAGGCCGAGCTGCTCCGCCACGGGGCCGACGCCTCGGTGCGGCGGATCGCCGCGGCGGCCGGCGTCAACCACGGCCTCGTGCACCGCTTCTTCGGCGCCAAGGCCAACCTCGTCGGCGCCGTCCTCGCCCGGCTCGCCCAGCAGGCGGCCGCCCAGCTCGACAGTGCCGCCCAGCAACGCGGACCTGTCGAGCGCGGCAGGGCAGCCCTGGCGCTCGACCCGCTCGTCGCCGACGGGCCCGTCGCACGGCACCTCCGGATCGTCGCCCGCCTCCTCCTCGACGGGGAGGACGTGGGCGCCCTCCAGCCCGACCACCCGGCGATCGCCGCGCTCGTCGGCCGAGCCGTTCACTCCGGCGTCGTCCCGCCGGACCGGGCCCGTGTGGGGGTCGCCCAGGTCGTGGCCTTGCTCTTCGGCTGGCAGCTCTTCGAGCCCTTCCTGCTCGACGCCACCGGCGCCTCACCCGAGACGGCCCGGGCCGACCTCCCCCGGGCCCTCGCCACCCTGGCGCACGACGGGTCCCGCGACGGTCAGGTGGCCGAGCGCCGGCCCTCGGCCACGTAGCGGCGCTGGCCGCCCGCGTCGACCCAGACGCGCATCACCCGCCCGGTGGAAGGGTCGTTGAACACCTCGTCGGTCGGCGTCCAGCCAGGCTCGGGTCGTCCGGCCTCGCCGTGCCGCCGGACGAAGACGCTGGCGACGACGAGGGCGAGCACGACGAGGCCCACCGCCACGCCGATCACGGTCGCCGCCACGGCTTGCAGTCGCCCGCTCAGGTGCGGGGCTCGAGGAGCACGGCCGTGCCGTAGGCGACGAGCTCGGTGAGCGACTGGCCCATCTCCGAGGAGTCGAACCGCATCGAGACGATGCCGTTGGCCCCGAGCACGACGGCGTTCTCGACCATCCGGTCGAGCGCGTGCCGGCGGCTGTCCTCCACCAGACGGGTGTACTGCTTCACCTCCCCGCCGGCGATCGCCTTGAGCCCGGCGCCGATCCCCTTGATGGCCCCCATCGAGCGAACGACGACGCCGTAGACCATCCCCAGGCTGCGGGCGATCCGCCACTCGGGGAACTCGAGGGCTGTCGTGATGGGGAGTTGGGGTGCTGCCGGTGCTGCCGTTCCGGCGTCCGTCACGGGTGACCTCCCGGGGTCCGCTGCTCCGGGCGCGTCGGCGCGCCCGGCCCCGACGATACCGACGCCCCGGACCGGGGACGGGGACCGACGTGCCGGTCCGGGGCGAGCGCCCGAGGCCCCGGTCCGGGGCGTCCGGCGCTCGCCCGTCAGGTGAGCAGCACCACGCCGTGGGCGCTCGGCACCCCGGCGATCGCCCACCACACGGTGGCCCGTAGGCCGGGCACGACCGCCAGGTCGAGCCGCCGTCCCGTGGCCGGGGAGCGGGGCACGAAGCGCATGGCGAGCTCGACGCGCTGGTGGGGGCCGAGGACGGCGGGCGCCGCCGCGCAGTTGACGGCCCCGGTGTCGGTCGACGGGACCGTCAGGGTCGCGCCGGGAGGGCTGGGCGGGCCGACGAGCACCGTGGCGTCGACCTCGAGGTCGTAGGCGGGGCACGGCTGGAGCGGGACGGGGACCGGGCTCGGGTCGTCGAGCACCACGATGAAGGCGAATCCGGCCGTCCCGGCCGTCGCGGCGGGCACCGACGTCGGCAGTTCGAGGGTGGCCACGAGGCGCTCCCGGCCCGGGGGGAGGGGCGCGCCGGCGCTCGCCGCCGTGGTGACGAAGCCGAGGTCGAGCGGGCCGTCCACCCCGTGCACGCCGCCGCAGCGGGGCACCGGGCCGGTGACCGGGGCGGTGACGGTGACCGAGCGCGGGAGCACGGACGGGGGCGCGGAGGAGCCCGTCGCCAGGGAGACCGAGAGCACCGGCGCCCGCGGCCCGCAGTAGGGGCCGTGCCAGGTGAAGGCGAGCACCTCGGTCGGCCACCCGGTGGACGCGGCGCGGCCGTGGGGCTCGACCACGGCGGGGAAGACCCCGGTCGGCGGGTTGACGGTCGCCGGACCGGCGGTCACGGCCCGGACGGCGAGCCGCCGACCGGCGTGGGAGAGGACGCCGCCGCCGGTCGCCGCGCCGGCGAGCGAGCAGGCGCCGCCGGTCGCCGACAGGGTCACCTCGCCCGACACCCCGCCCGGCACCCGCCTCGTGCGGGCGACGCCGGCCACGCCCCCGGCCTCGCACGACGAGGGGATCGCTGGGCCGAAGAAGACGTGGTCGGCCGGGTTGGCGGGTGGCGGGACGTCGGCGGCGGTGACGGGCAGGGTGCGCCACGGCACGAAGGTGACCGCCGTCGCGTGCTGCGTCCGAGCCGTCCGAGGCCCTCGCGGCCTGCTGTGGCTCTCTGCGACGGACGAGGGGCCGGGGCACGCCGCCAGCACGGTGGCCGAGGCGACGACGGCGAGTGCCGCCCGTACCCCGCCCGTCCCCGACGGGGTCAGACCACGACGCGCCGTGCCCGCTGCGCAGCGGTGCCGTCGGGCGAGCGGTCCCATGCCCTGCCTCACGCCCGCCGAGCCCACCCGGTTGACGCGGTCGTCCCGAGCGCCGGGCCGGCACCGTACCCTGGTGGCACATGCCCCTCGCCTCCGAAGGATCCGCCCGCCAGGTCATCCGGCGCCCCGCCGCCCACCGTCCCGGCGGCCCGCCGCCCTGGGCCCACCTGCCCGGAACCTCCCGCCGGGGGCTCTCGCTGGCGCGTGTCGCCGGGCGCGTCGCCGCCTACCGGCCGCAGGCCACGCTCGACGAGGCCGAGGCGGCCGTGGTCGCCGCCCTGGGTGGCGGCGCCGCCGAGGAGTCTCTGGTCGTGGACCACCGGGCGGCCGTGCTGGTGCCGCTCTTCGAGGAGGAGGGCGAGACCCGCGTCGTCCTCACGGTGCGCGCTGCCCACCTGCGCTCGCACCGGGCCGAGGTGGCGTTCCCCGGTGGCCGGCTCGAGGACGGGGAGGACGCCGAGGCGGCGGCCCGTCGGGAGGCCTGCGAGGAGGTCGGGCTCGACCCGGTGGCCGTCGAGGTCGTCGGCCACCTCTCCCCGCTGCCGACGGTGGCGTCGAACACGGTGATGACCCCGGTGGTGGGGACCCTCGGGAAGCGCCCCGTGCTCGCGGCCGAGCCCGCCGAGGTCGAGCGGGTCTTCGACCTCGCCCTCGCCGACCTGGTGACGGAGGGGGTCTTCGCCGAGGAGTGGTGGTCGATCCCCGGCCGCCCCGGCCTCGACGGTCGCCCCGGTGGCGAGTACCCGGTGTGGTTCTTCGAGGCGGCCGGGGAGATCATCTGGGGGGCAACGGCCCGGGTGCTCGTCGAGCTCCTCGCCGTCGCCCTCGACCTCGACCCGCCCGTCGTCCGTGCCGCCCGTCTGCGGGCACCGGCCCCGGGCCGCTAGGCGGTATCGTGGCCGCAGGCCGGTCGGCGTGGTGTCGGGGACGCATCGGACGGCTGTTCGAGCAGGACCCCACCGCGCGCTGGAGGACGACGTGGCTGAGCTAGAGATCGGCATCTTCAAGTCGGGACGGAGGGCCTACGGGTTCGACGACATCGCCATCGTCCCGAGCCGGCGCACCCGCGACCCCGAGGACGTCGACATCAGCTGGGAGATCGACGCCTACCGCTTCGAGCTCCCGCTCCTGGCGTCGGCCATGGACGGCGTGGTGAGCCCGTCGACCGCCGTCGAGATCGGCAAGCTCGGCGGCCTCGGCGTCCTCAACCTCGAGGGCCTCTGGACCCGCTACGAGGACCCGACGCCCCTCTTCGACGAGATCCGCGAGCTCCCCACCGAGAAGGCCACGGCCCGCATGCAGCAGATGTACGCGGAGCCGGTCAAGCTCGAGCTCGTCACCGAGCGCATCCGCGAGATGAAGTCGGCCGGCATCACCACCGCGGCGTCGGTCACCCCGCAGCGCACCGAGCAGTTCGCCCCGGCCGTCCTGGCCGCCGAGCTCGACCTGCTGGTCATCCAGGGCACCGTGGTGTCGGCCGAGCACGTCTCGAAG
>CAZSYT010000043.1:0-24568 GCA_964610905.1 uncultured Acidimicrobiaceae bacterium | reverse complement strand
AGATCGGCATGAGCCTGCCCAACGCCAGCCAGCACCTCTCGGTGCTGCGCCACGCCGGGCTCGTGGCGGCGCGCCGGGCGGGGACGACCGTCCACTACCGACTGGTCGAGCCGCGCATCGCCGACGCCTGCGACATCGTCCACCAGATCGTCGCCGACCGCCGTGCCGGCGTCGGCCCGATCGAGGAGCAGCGCAGCGAGCGATGACCGAGGAGGTTCGTTGATGCCCACCACCCCGACCCGGCACCGCGTGCTGGTGTTCACGACCCCCACCTGCCCGTGGTGCCAACGAGCCAAGGGTTACCTGCGGAGCCAGCGGGTGCCCTTCAAGGAGGTCGACGTCTCACGCGACCAGAAGGCAGCCAACGACCTCGTCCGCCGCACGGGCCGCATCGGCGTGCCGGTGATCGAGATCGACGGGCGGCCCGTGGTCGGGTTCGACCAGCCGCAGATCGACCGGCTGCTCGGCCTCCGCGCGCGTGCCTGAGCCCGGGCGACACGACCCCGACGGGAGAGACCGAAGAGAAGGAGCAGCGATGACGGAACGAGTGGAACCGCTCGGCGCACGGGTGCTGGTGCGGGTGTCGGAGGACGAGAGCGTCACCTCCAGCGGCCTGGTGATCCCCGACACGGCCAAGGAGAAGCCGCAGCGCGGCGTCGTGGTCGCCGTCGGCGACGACGAGGACCTGATCAAGGTCGCGCCCGGCGACCGGGTCCTCTACCCTCCCTACGCCGGTACGGAGGTGCGGGTGGAGGGCGTCGACCACCTCGTGATCGACGCCTCCGAGCTGCTCGCCGTGCTCCGGGACGTCGTCACGGCAGGAGCTGCTGCCTGACCGCCCCCGCACGCCTGGTCTCGTCGAGCCCGGCACAGGGCACGGCGGCACCGGCGAGCGCGAGCGCCCCTTCGAACGCTGCCGACGGGGCGCGTCGTCGGCACCAGACGACGGGCTTCACCCCGTCGCGGCGACCCCTGTCGCCGCTACCCCCGTCACGCGCCACCGGCCGGCCCGCACCGTCGCGCTGAGCGAGAAGGCGGTCGGGCCACCGGCGGACTCGACGGACGAGCGCAGGGTGACGGCCTCGAGAGCGCGGCCGGCAACGGTCTCGACGACGTCGAGCTGGGCGGCAGGCGTCCCGGTGACCCACGCCGGCACCGTGACCCCCGGTGCGAGCACCCCGAGCGCGGCCGTGTCGGCGGCACCGACGGCGCGCCGCACCCCGAAGAGCAGCTCGAGCGCGTCCGCCTCGGCGGCGAGCGACGCCTGCGAGGCCGTCCACGACGGCGCCGGGGAGCCGGTGACGGTCAGGCTCCCCATGGGCCACGGGTTCGCCGACAGCGTGAGCCGGCTCGCCGAGAGGCCGTCCGGCAGCGTCACCGCCGGCACCACAGGGGGCGGAGCCACGGTGGGCAGGCGGGAGCCGGACCGCGTCGTCGAGACGTAACGCGCCACCACCAGGTAGCGCTGCGGGGTGAACCAGAGCGCGTCGGTCGGCCAGCACGAGTCGAGCACGAGACCGCCTCCCGCAGGGAGGATCACCTGGTGCCCAGGGGAGGTGACCTCATGGCCGATGACGACGTAGTGCACGGTGGCGCACGGCTCGTCGTAGGTGAGGGTGTCACCCCGGCGCAGGCTCGTGTCGCCGCTCAGGTAGCCGACGTCGTGCCCGGCGATGAGCGTGGACGCCCCCGGGCCAGGCCAAGCCGTCGAGGGGTCGTGGCCGAGCGCGGTCGCCAGGACCGCTTCCGACGTCCCCTGGGCCACCGGCGCCACGAGGTGGAGCACGGGAACCTCGAGAACCCCGGGCCCGGCCTGGGGCGCGCACGCCCTCCCGACCGCGGCGCGCTCCACCGCCCGGGCGGCGGAGCGGTCGGCCCGGACGGCGCGCCGACCGGCCACGTCCTGATGGTGCTGCCAGACGAGCGGGTAGGCGATCCCCCCGGCGCCGAGCACCAGGCAGGCGAGGCCGCCGGCCAGCCTCCGCCTGGACAGCCTCCGCTTCGGCCGCCGACTGGGGTGTGACGCCGTCACGTCGGCAGGCTCAGCGGCACCGCCGGAGCCGCCGCCTCCACGGCACGAGGAGCAGGCCGCCGGCGAGGAGGAGCCCAGCGGTCGCCGCCCACCACGGCCAGCCGGCCCAGGGCTCGCCGGTGTGGACGGTCGGCACGGTCACCGCGTGCGCTGTGGCAATCGGCGGGGGAACCGTCGCCGGGGGCACCGTCGCCTGGGGCACCGTCGCCGGGGGCGCGGCGGCAGGCGCGGCCGTCAGGTACGTGACGACGACCTCGCCGTCACCGGAGCGCGCACCTGCGGTGTCGGTCACCGTCGCACCCAGCGGTGGGTCGGCGACGGGGGTCGACGACCCACCTCCTCCACCGCCACCGGTGCCGGCCGAAAGCGTGATCGGACCGGCCACCGAGGACGAGCACGAGAAGCCGCCACCGCCTCCGCCACCGCCACCGGCGAACCCACCGCCGCCACCACCACCGTTGCCACCGATGAACGGGGCCTGCGAGCCGGGCGTCGGCGTCGAGGTGCCGGCGCCTCCGGCTCCGCCGCTCCCCGCCGACGACCCGGTCGGTCCGTCACCGGACGAGCCGGCGCCCCCCGACGGCACGGGGCCGAGGAAGGAGCACAACGAAGGGCCGCCGTCGCCGCCGGTTCCGGGCGTCGTGCCCGTAGCGGCACCGGCACCGGCACCGCCGGTGCTCGCCGCGCCTGGCACGCCTGGCGCAGCCCCGCCGGAGCCACCGCTGCCGGGAGCGGACGTGACTGGCGTGACGCTCGCCGAGGCCCGGGGCTGCGCCGTGCGCAGGGAGGGGAGGACGGTCTGGCTCTCACCCGTACCACCACCGCCGCCGCCACCGGCGGCGACGTACGCCGGCGAGCCGGCGGCCACCGGGCCGGTGATGCTCGAGGACCCGCCTCCCCCGCCGCCGCCGGAGCCGGGAGCGGTCGCCACGACGGCTGCCGCCGAGCCTCCGTCCGGCCAGCCACCCGTGGGCGCGCACGAACCGGGGTCCTGGCCGGCACGGACCTCGTAGACGGTCCCGGCCGTGAGGGCGTTCGTCGTGATCCCGGTGACCTCGACCTCGCCGCCCTGGCCGCCCGCCCCCCCGCTGGTGCCGCAGCCCGCCGCGCCCTGTGCGCCGTACAGCGTGAACGTGGCGCTCACCACGCCGGCTGGCACGATCCACGTCTGCACCGACCCGGTGAAGGCGAAGGTGAGCGTGCACGACGTGCCGCCCCCGGTGGCGGTCGAGCAGGACGGTGACGGGGTGGTCGCCGCCCCAGCGGCGCTCGTGGCGCCGATGGCGACCAGTGCCGCGCCAGCGCCTGCCAGCGACAGGACGCCCCCGAAGAGGACCCGGGCGGCGATCCGCCACCAGTACCCGTGGCCGTGTGGCGACCAGGAGCCTCCACGACGCGAGACCCCGTCGACGCGTGCCCCTCCACCTCGCAGTCCCATCGCCCCGTCCTCTCCTCGCCGGCTGCTCTCGCAGGCCGCGGTGCGGTCCTGCAACAGGCGCGTGCGCCGCAGGACCGGCGCCGTCTGGCGGGACGGACGGTCCCACCGAACCGGCCCGGGCGTGACGGAGCCCCTTCCGCGCCGGTTGCCCGTGGAACGGCGGCGCGGCGAGCCGCAGCATAGTGGGCCGGCTCGGCGTCGAACGGCGCGCCACGTCGGCGACCCCGCGGAGCGTGGGCTCGGGACCTGCCGCGGTCAGCGGCAGGCAGCACGTCCTACACGGTCCGGCCGACGGGGGGAGACCAGTCGCCGACCGGGCAGTCGGACGGTCGCCGGGGTCGGGGTGCGGATGGCGCAACCGCTGCCCGTCGTGAGCGTCACGGCCGAGCCGGCGGCGCTGATCGACAGTGTCGTCCCGGACTGCTCGAACGTCACGACCTGGTCCGGTGGTCGTGCGAAGCGGTAGTCGACGTCCCAGAGCTGGCCGTGCGTGGCGACCGTCTCGTTCGTCCAGGAGACGGGGTCCGAGACGACCGGCTCGAAGAGGCCCCACCGGAGCATGGCGTCGATCTCGTCGCGGAAGTCGGGGATGCTGTGGGTGCCCGTGTGGACCTGGTAGGTGACGTCGACGCCCGCGGCGGTCAGGGCTGCGTCGTAGCGGGTGCTCATCGGGTAGATGACACGGCTCTCCTCCGAGACGTCTGACTGGCTCGGACGAGGGTCCGCCGCGCTCGGGGTGCCCGTGCCGGTGCTCTCGAACACCCGAGTCTGCCTCAGGTTCACCGTGAGCGTGGTCGGGTCGTGACCCGTGGCGTAGAAGCCGTCTGGGGGGCCGTAGATGGGATCGGGGTCGCGGTCGCCGTTCGGCACCGCGTCCGAGAAGAACGCCATCTCCGGTTGGACGACGGAGGCGTCGTACTGGGGGTCCACGAAGCCCGACAGGGTCGCCACCGACCCGAAGAAGCCGGGCAGACGCCCGCCGAGGTACGTCGCCCCGAGCCCGCCCATCGAGATGCCGATCAGGGCGTGGTAGCGCCGCTGCGGCAGGATCGGGTAGCGGGCCAGGACGGTCGGGACGACGGTGTCGAGCTCGTAGCTCTCCCACGACGGGTTGCCGCGCTCACCGTCGTTCCACCAGTCCGCGTACCAGCCGTTGCCCCCTTCGGGCATGACGACGATCGCACCGAGGTGGTCGAACGGCTCGGTCAGCCCGAACGTGGCCCACGAGGCGTAGTCGAGCCCGAGCCCGTTGAGGAAGACGACCAGCGGGTACTCCCTGTGGCTGTCGTAGCCGGCCGGCAGGAGCACGTTCGCCCGGGGCGGCCCGGGATAGCTCAGCCACTTCGAGGCGATCTCCCCGTTCGGGGCGGGGATCTCGATGGTCACCACTCGGGTCGCCGCGTGCGCCGGAGCCCGACGGGCGGCTCCGGAGCCACACCCGGCGAGCGCCGCGACGAGCACGGTCGTGCCGACGACCCCGGCTCTCAGGCGGGGTCGCACCGCCGGCAACCCGCGTCGCGTCATCCAGCTCCTTTCCCGACGGCGCCTCGGCCCGCGGTCCCCGGCATCCGGTGACGACGGCCACCCGACCGTCGAGCTCCCTCGTCAGACGGTTTCCTTCCGGTACATGGCGACACCGGCGGCACCTTCGAGGCCGGGGTTGTGCTGCAGCGCGGCGCGCGCCCCTTCGACCTGGGGCTCCTCGGCCCGGCCACGCAGCTGCCAGGTCAGCTCGCAGCACTGGGCCAGGCCGGTCGCGCCCAGCGGATGCCCCTTCGAGATGAGCCCGCCGGAGGGGTTCACGACCACCTCGCCGCCGTAGGTGACGGCTCCGTCGTTGACCAGGTCGCCCGCCTTGCCCGCGGGGCACAGCCGCAGCGCCTCGTACGTGATCGGCTCGTTGGCGCTGAAGCAGTCGTGGAGCTCGATCACGTCGACGTCCTCGGGCCCCCACCCCGACTGCTCGTAGACCTGGTCGGCGGCAGCACGCGTCAAGTCGTAGCCCGCCAGGCTCATGTCGCTGCCGCCGAACGTGGACTCGAAGTCGGTGGTCATGGCCTGCGCGACGATCTCGACGGCCCGGTCGGTGAGGCGGCGCTCGCGCACGAACCGCTCCGAGGCGACGACGGCCGCCGCGCCGCCGTCGGAGGTCGGGCAGCACTGCAGCTTGGTGAGGGGGCCGTAGGCCATCGGGGCGGCCAGGATGTCGTCGAGGCTGTACTCGTCCCGGGACTGGGAGCACGGATCGTCGGCGGAGTGGCGGTGGTTCTCCTCGCCGATGCGGGCGCAGGCCTCGGCCGTCACCCCGTAGCGCTCCGTGTGCACGCGACCGGCGTTGCCGAGCACCTGGGCCGCCGCCGACGCATTGGCGATGCCGCGCCGGTTCTCCATGTCGACGGAGTCCTCGTCCATGGGGTTGGCGCGGTCGGTGGACTTGACGCCCAGGCTGCCCCGCTCCATCTTCTCGAAGCCCATGGCCAGCACGCACGGCGCGAGGCCGCCCTGCACGAAGCGGCGGGCCGAGAACAGCGCCGAGGAGCCGGTGGAGCAGCTGTTGTTGACGTTCGCGGCGGGGATGCCGGAGAGGCCCAGTTCGTAGAGGGCTCGCTGGCCCGAGGTCGAGTCACCGCAGCAGTAGCCGATGAACGCCGACTCGACCTCGTCGTAGCCGATGCCGGCGTCGGCGAGCGCTCTCGTGCGGGCTTCCTGCCCCATGTCGGGGTAGTCCCAGTCACGGGCGCCGGACTTCTCGAACGTGGTCATGCCGACGCCGACGACGGAGGCCGTGGTCACGGTCCGTCTCCTCTCCGAAGGATGGTCCCTGCGACGTGGTCCGCGGCGGACCAGAGGGCGCGGGGCGAGCGCACGGCGCAGGTCCGGCCGGCGACCGCCGCGAGATCGGGCACGTGACGAGTCTTCACGTCGCGCCGTCGTGGGTCAACGTCGTCTCGCCGGCGGCAGCGCGTCGTGACCCGAGCGGCGCTTTACCGCGACCATGGCGACCCGTACCCTTTCCCCTCGGTGGACCACAACCTCTGGGACGTCTTCTCCGCGGTGACCGACGTCGTCGGCGAGCGCGCGGCGGTCGTGTGCGGCGACCGGCGCCTCACCTACGCCGAGCTCGGCGAACGCGCCCTGCGCTTCGGAGCGGTCATGCACGCCCACGGCCTCGGCACCCGTCGGGACCGCACGGGCTTGGCGAACTGGGAGTCGGGCCAGGACCTGGTCGGCCTCTACCTGCGCAACGGCGCCGAGTACCTCGAGGCGACCCTGGGCGGCTACGCGTCCCGGGTGGCACCCTTCAACGTCAACTACCGCTACGTGGCCGAGGAGCTGACCCACCTGGTCGACGACGCGTCGGCCGCTGCCCTCGTCTACCACGCCTGCTTCGCACCGACGCTGGCCGAGGTGCTCCCGAGGCTCGAACGCCGGCCCGTCCTGCTCCAGGTCGGCGACGGGTCCGGCGAGCCCCTCCTCGAGGGTGCGCTCGACTACGAGCAGGCCCTCGCCGGCGCGACGCCGGCGCTCGCGGGCGTCGTGCCGTCCCCCGACGACCTGTACGTCCTCTACACCGGCGGCACCACGGGGCTCCCGAAGGGGACCCTGTGGCGCCAGGCCGACGCCTACCTGGCCTGCCTCGGTGGGGCGCTGCACGGGGCGGACGCCGATCTCGACACCATCGCCGCCGCTGCGCAGGCCGGCGCGGTGACCCGGTTCGTGCCCAACGCGCCGTTCATGCACGGGGCGGCCCACTGGCTGGCCCTGCGCCAGCTCCTGACGGGCAGCACCGTGGTGCTCAACCGCGTGGTCGACCGCTTCGACCCGTTCGACCTGTGGTCCCTCGTGGACGAGGAAGGCGTCGACTCCACGCTCTTCGTCGGCGAGGCGTTCGCCCGGCCGGCCATGGACGCATTCGAGGCCGGGACGTTCGACGGGTCGTCCTTGAAGGTGATCGCCGTGGGCGGGGCCATCACGTCTCCCGAGACGAAGGCGCGCATCCTCCGATCGCTGCCCGGGGTCCTCGTGCTCGACGTCGCCGGGTCGTCGGAGACCGGCGCCGCCCTGTCGCGCAGCTCGTCGGCCGGGCAGGCCGAGGAGCTGGCGGTCTTCCGGCCCCAGCCAGGGACGGCGGTGCTGGACCCCGAGCTGACGCGCCGGCTCGCGCCGGGCGAGGACGTCGTGGGGTGGTTCGCGACGTCCGGCCGCATCCCCCTCGGCTACCTGGGCGACGCCGCCAAGACGGCATCCACGTTCCCCGTGGTCGAGGGTCAGCGCTGGTCCGTGCCCGGGGACCGGGCCCAGCTCCGGCTCGACGGCTGGGTCAGGCTGCTCGGCCGAGACTCGCAGACCATCAACTCCGGCGGCGAGAAGATCTTCGCCGAGGAGGTCGAGCAAGCCCTGCTGACCCACCCGGCGGTCGCCGACGCCGTCGTCACGGGCGCGCCCAGCGAGCGCTGGGGCGAAGAGGTGGTGGCGATCGTCCAGCTGCGGCGCGGGCACGACGCCACCGACGACGACCTCCTCGCCGCGGCCGGAGCACGACTCGCCCGCTACAAGCTTCCCAAGCGCATCGTCCGCGTCGGGCAGGTCGTGCGCAGCCCCGCCGGCAAGGCCGACTACCGCTGGGCCCGCGCCGCCGCAGCGGGCGGGGGTGCCTGCTGAGCCACCCGTCCCCACGGCCCGTGGGGCCGTGGGGCCGTGGCGCCGTGGGGTGCACGGCGACGCGGTAGTCCCGCGTGCCCTCCCGGTCGGCCGGCCCCCGATGTGACACCATGTCAGGTGGCGTCGACCGCGCCGCCGAGGAGGACGACGTGAGCACGACGGGCACCACGATCGAATGGGGCGAGGTCGAGGGTCGTCCGATCACCTTCCCGATGGTGGTCACCAGCTTCAACGCCGTGTCCTTGGCGTTCGACGTGCCAGCGGGCGCGGCCCGCGAGCTCCTCCCCGGCAACGCCTTCGAGCTCGTCCTGTCCGAGGGCCGCGCCCAGCTCGTCGTGGCCGTGTGCGACTACCGCGAGAACCCGTGGGGCTCCTACAACGAGGTGAACCTCGGGTTCCTCGCTCGCCCACGCGGCGCGTCCGAGGACGTCGTGGGATCGTTCGTGTACCGGATGCCCGTGGACGAGGAGTTCACCTGCGAGGCCGGCAACAAGGTCATGGGCTTCCCGAAGACCGTCGAGCGGATCGACGTCGACTACACCGACACCGCCGTCTCGACCCAGCTGTGGTTCGAGGGGGCCCGTGCGTTCTCCCTGGGGTTCCCACGCGTCGTCTCGGCCGAGCCCGTCGTGCGGCTGGAGACGGTGAGCTACTCGTACCTCGACGGGCGGCCGTACGGTACGCCGACCGAGATCGACCTCGCGGGAGGCGTGATCGACCCCGGCGACGTCACGCTCGAGCTCGGGACCGGCGTGGTCGCAGACGAGCTCCGCTCGCTCGGGCTCCCGGGGACGCCCACGTTCTGCAGCTGGGGCGAGGGGCTGTCGGCGACGTTCCAGCTCGGGACACCGCTGTGATCGGAGGACGCCGTCGAACGGGGCCCGGAGGCTAGAGCCGGGCCGGCTCGATGGCGGCCAGGTCGTCCATGACCGGCCCGAAGGTCGCCTCCAGCCACCCGCCGGGATCGTCGCCCACGGCGCCGGTCACCAGCCCCGAGACGCCGATGCGGGCGAGCTCCTCGGCGCCGGCCAGCACCTCCTTCCGACCGGCCCCGGCGGGCAGGTCGCGGTACATGGCGGTGACCTCGATCTCGTTGGGGTCGCGGCCCACGTCGGCGCAGTGGCGGCGCAGCACGTCCAGCTTGTGGGCGATCTCCTCGGGCCCACCGAAGATGTTGCAGGCGTCGGCGTACTGGGCGACGAGGCGCAGGGTCTTGCGCTCGCCGCTGCCGCCGATCAGGATCCTCGGCCGGGGGCTGCTCACGGGCCGTGGGGAGCAGATGGTCTCGGCCAGCTGGTAGTGGCGGCCCTCGTAGGGGCCGTCGTCGCCGCTCCACAGCTGGAGGCAGATCTGGATGGCCTCCTCGAGCCGCTCGAAGCGCTCGGCGGTGGGCGGGAAGGCCACGCCCAGGCCGCGGTGCTCGCGCTCGTACCAGGCAGCGCCGATACCGAGCTCCGCCCGGCCGCCCGAGAGGACGTCGAGCGTCGTGACGATCTTGGCGAGGAGGCCCGGGTGGCGATAGGTGACCCCGGTCACGAGCAACCGAAGCCGGAGCCGGCTGGTCACGCCGGCGACGTAGCCCAGCGCCGTGTAGCCCTCGAGCATGGGGTCTTCGGCGGGAGCCATCCAGTCCATCTGGAAGTAGTGGTCCATGAACGACTGGGTCCGCACCCCGATGGCCTCGGCTCGCCGGGCCAGGTCGGCGACGGCCGGTCCGATGCCAGCGGGGCCACCGGCCCAGTCGAACCGGTGCACGTGCAGGTCGAGGTCCATCCCTCCGGTCTACCAGCCCGCACAGCCTCGGGTCGGGCGCGCCTGGTCGGGTGCGCCTGGTCGGGCGCGTCCGACGGCGGTGCGCGCCGTCGGTGCCCTCGCCGCGGCGGGCGGCGGCGTGGCGGGCGGCGTGGCGGGCGCCGCCGAGGGGACCGCGAGGACGACGTGGACGGGGCCGCCAGTACCCTGAGGGCGTGCAGTCCTCGTCTCGCACCTGGCCCGCTCGGCGCACGCCGGGGCTCGCGGGTGGCGTGCTCTTCCTCGTCGGCGTGGTCGTGACCCTGGCCGTCCTCGCCGTCCTAGCAGCCGTGGGCCTCGCGCTCATGGTCGTCGTCGGCCTGGCGATCGGGGCCGGCCGGCTGCTGGCCGCCCTCTCCCCCTCCTACCGCCGCCGGCGCCGCGAGCGGACCGTCACGATGGCGAGGACGTTCCGCGCCGTGGTGCGGTTCGCTCCGGCACGCAGCAGGGCGATCGAGGCGACGGCATCCGAGCTGCCCGGGACGGAGCGCCGGGCCTGACGACCGGCTGCAGCCGGCTCGAGCCCGGGCGTCGGACTCGCGGCCCGCGTGACGGGTCGCACCCGACCGGGAGTCAGTCGGGGAAGCCGGTGAGCCCGTCGTCGAGGGCCACCCCGAGGGTGTTCAGCGTCATGGCGACCATGTGGTAGTGGCCGACGAGCATCGGGAGCTCGATCAGCTGCTGCTCGTCGTAGAAGCCGGCCAGCGACTGCCAGGTGGCCTCCGACACGCACCACTTCGCGTGCAGCTCGTCGGCGGCGTCGAGCAGGACCCGGTCGCGCTCCCCCCAGCCGGCCTCCGGCCCCGCCGGCACGCGTGCGATCTCCGCGTCGGACACGCCGGCGGCGCGCGCGAGCACCACGTGCTGGGCCCACTCGTACTCCGCCCGGCAGTTCGAGGCGGTCCGCAGGATCAGCAGCTCGCGGTCGCGTGCGGGGAGCTTGCCGTTGAGCAGCTTCCCGCCGAAGGGCAGCCAGCGGCGGACCAGCCCCTCGGCTCGCACCAGGGTGGTGAAGATGTTCGCCTCGCTGCCGGCGACCGTCACGCCCTCGAGCAACGCCTGGGTCGACGGCGTCCGGTCGGCGGCGGGGAGCGGTGGGATGCGGGGGGCGGTTGGTCTCGGGTCCATGGGTCCTCCTCGTGCGGCTCGCCGGCCTCGGGCCCGGCATCGGAGCCGACGCTACCGGGGCGGGACAGGGCGGCGGCCGCGCACCCGGACGCCCGCTCCCCCGGACGGGACGTCCGGCTCGTCCTCTCCCACCGGGGGGAGCCGGTCCGTGCCGGCGGGCGCTGTCCGGCTGCGCCGCCGACGGTCCGGTGGTGACGTTCCCGGCCCGACGTGCCTGCGTCCGGCCCCGGTGCTCGTGCCTCGCCGCCGTACGGGAACGGACGGGGACCCACAGGCCTGCTCCGCCTCCGAGCCAGCCCGTGCCGGCACCCTCGGGCATGGGCGAGCCCGGTGCTCAGCCGCCGGCGATGGCCCCCAGCACGACGAACGGCTCCTCCCCGGTGGCCACCGCCGCAGGCAGGGGGTCGTCCGGCAGGTCGTCCGAGTGGTCCTCGAGCTCGGCGAAGAAGCGCACGAACGGCCGCCGACGCCCGGTGGCCGGGTCGCGGATGGTGCCCTGCAGCGCCGGGTAGCGAGCTTCGAGGGCGTCGAGCACCCCCCGTTGGGTGGCCGGTACGTCGCCGTCGAGGACGACCTGGCGCGGCACCGCCGCCAGCACCTGCAGCGGCGCCGGCAGCACCACGCGGATCACGGCAGGGTCTGCACCTCGACGGAGAGCACCCGGGGCAGGTGCTCGGCGACGGCCGACCAGTGCTCGCCGCCGTCGGGCGACGCGTAGAGCTGGCCGCCGGTCGTGCCCACGTACACCCCGCAGGGGTCGAGACGGTCGACGGCCAGGGCGTCGCGCAGCACGTTGACGTAGCAGTCGTGCTCGGGCAGGCCGGAGCCGAGCGGCTCCCACTCGCCGCCGCCGGTTCGGCTGCGGTAGACGCGAAGGCAGCCGTCGGGCGGGTAGTGGAGGGCGTCACTGGTGACGGGCACCACGTAGACGGTCTCTGGCTCGTGGGCGTGGACGTCGATGGCGAAGCCGAAGTCGGTGGGGAGGTCGCCGCTGATCTCCGACCACGAGCGGCCGTGGTCGTCGCTGCGCATGACGTCCCAGTGCTTCTGCATGAAGAGCGTGTCGGGGCGGTCCGGGTGCATGGCCAGCTTGTGCACGCAGTGGCCCACCTCGGCCTCGGGCTCGGGCATGTGCTCGGAGCGCAGCCCCCGGTTGGCCGGCGTCCAGCTGCCTCCGCCGTCCTCGGTGCGGAAGACGCCCGCGGCCGAGATGGCCACGGCCATCCTCCTCGGGTCGGCGGGGTCGACGACGACGGTGTGCAGGCACATCCCGCCGGCCCCGGGGGCCCACGAGGACCCCGTCCCGTGGCCTCGCAGACCGGCCAGCTCGTGCCAGGTGCCGCCGCCGTCGTCGGAACGGAACAGCGCGGCGTCCTCGACCCCGGCCAGGACGACGTCGGGGTCGACCGGGGACGGCTCGAGGTGCCACACCCGGGTGAACGTCCACGGGCGAGGGCTGCCGTCGTACCACTGGTGGGTCCCCGGCGTTCCCTCGTAGTCGAAGGCGTTGCCCACCGCTGACCACGTCCGGCCCCCGTCGTCCGAGCGCTGGACCACCTGGCCGAACCACGACGTCGACTGCGATGCCCAGATCCGGTCAGGCTCGAGCGGCGAGCCGGCGCAGTGGTACACCTCCCACCCGGCGAAGTGGGGGCCCCGGACGTCCCACGCCCGACGGGCACCGTCGCCGGTGCACACGAACGCGCCCTTCTGGGTCCCGACGAGCACGCGCACAGAGCTCATGTCGGCCACCTCCCCCTCCGGAGCGCCGCCTCCGGCGCCGAGCCGGTCACGAGCAGCTTCGCGCGTCCGGGGCCCGCCGGCGAGGGCCCGGGGCCCGCCGGCCCGGGTCGGAGTGGCCGTCAGCCGGTGGCCGTCAGCGCGTGGCCGGCCGGCGGCCCCGACGCCGGGCCGGGCGGTTGGGGCGCGGGTTCCGGTCGCCCGACGCGTTGCGAGCCCCTGGCGCGTCCGCCCGCGCTCCCGCAGCGACCGTGGCCCGACGCGGACCGGGGCGGGAGCGGTCGCCGAGGCTGGCGAGGGCGAGGACGTCGGGCGAGGACACTCCGCCCGCGAGGCCCAGCCGTCGTTGGATCAGCTTGGTCGCGGCGAGCTGGCCGCTCCCGACGAGCGACACGACGGTCCCGTCGGCGCCGGCCCTGCCCGTGCGGCCCGACCGGTGGACGTAGTCGGTGGCGTCGGCGGGCGGGTCGAAGTGGACCACGAGCGGGACCGCGTCCACGTGGATCCCGCGGGCGGCGATGTCGGTGGCGACGAGCACGTCGAGCCGGCCGGCACGGAACGCCGCCAGGGCACGCTCACGCTGGCCCTGGGAGCGGTCCCCGTGGATGGCGGCCGACGCCAGGCCGGAGCGGGCCAGGCGGTCCGACAGGCGGTCGGCACCCCGCTTGGTGCGGCAGAAGACCACGGCCGGGCCCTGCGCCGTGACCACCTCGGTCGTCACGGCGACGCGGTCGTGGGACTCCACCCGCCAGAAGTGGTGGGAGACGTCTCCCTGGTCGGTGCCTGTCGGCACGACGTCGTGGCGTGCCGGGGCGCGCTGGTAGTCGCGGACGAGCTTGTCGACCGGGCCGTCCAACGTGGCCGAGAACAGGAGCGTCTGACGGGAGGCGCTCGTCAGGTCGACCAGGCGTCGCACCGCGGGGAGGAAGCCCATGTCGGCCATCCGGTCGGCCTCGTCGATCACCACCATCTCCACGTGCGACAGGGAAGCCGAGCCTCGCTCGACGAGGTCGGTCAGCCGTCCGGGGCACGCGACGAGGACGTCGACCCCGCTGCGCAGGGCGGCCACCTGCTTCCCGTACGCGACGCCGCCGTAGACCGAGGCCACTCGGGCGCCGATGGCCGTGGCCAGGGGTGCCATGACCTCTTCGATCTGGGCGGCGAGCTCGCGGGTGGGGACCAGGACGAGGGCGGACGGCTGCCTGCGGCCCTTCCGTCCCGACGGGGGCGCTGCCGCCAGACGCGACAGGATCGCCAACGCGAAGGCGAGGGTCTTGCCGGCACCCGTGGGCGCCTTGCCGCACACGTCGCGCCCGGCGAGGCAGTCGGGCAGGGTGGCTGCCTGGACGGGGAAGGCGGTGACGATCCCACGCTGCTCGAGGGCTGCCACGAGTGGCCGGGGAACACCGAGGTCAGCGAAGCGGGGAGGTGCCACAGCAGGTGCCACAGCAGGTGCCACAGCAGGTGCCACGGCAGGGGAGACGGCGAGGGAAGACGTGCTCATGAGGCTCCAGTCGGTCCAGAAGGGGGATGGCCGACTCGATGGAACGTCTCGTGGGCCTGGCTGGCACCGGTTCCGCCAGCCGCCGGCGGGGAGCACCCCGCGGCATCCCGAGCAGTATAGCCGGGGCCGCCGGGGCCGCTCGACGTGGCCCGGGGCCGCCGTGCCTATCGACGTGGCCCCGGGGCGACGTGGCCCGGCTCGACGACGGCAGGGGCGACGGCGGGGCGGGCCATCCAACGGCCGCCGCATGCGGGATGACCAACGGCTCTACTGGGGCCACCCGGTCCGACGACACGATCGACGTGGCGGCGACCAGTGCCGTCACGGCGAGGCGTTCCGGGCCAGGGGTGCCCGGGCTTCAGGTCGGTGGTGCCGATGGTGTTCGTGGCGTTCCCCTCGTGGCCGTGGGTCGACCGGAGACCGGCTTGGCGCTCCTCGGCTGAGGGCCCGCGCCGCGCCGGCGGGGCCGCAGGTGCACCCGGGGACCGCCGGTGAGGCTGGGCCTGCTCGACATGCTCCGGGCCAGACTGCGCTTCGGACTGCTCGCCGGGGCGCTGGCGGTGCTCGTGTTCCTGCTGCTGTTCCTGAGCACCATCTCCGCGACACTGCTCGGCTTCCTCACCGGGGCGGTGCAGCACAACTCCGCCGACGTCCTCGTCTACAGCGTGGCGTCGAAGCGCAACCTGCAGGCCTCACGGCTGGACCCGTCGGTCCTGGCGGCGGTCCGCGCCGTCCCCGGGGTCGCAGCAGCGGGACCGATCGGCCAGACCACGCTCAGCGCGGACGTCGGCCGGGGCGTCGGCGACCTGAGCCTGTTCGGCTACCAGCCGGGCCAGCCCGGCGGCCCGACGACGATCATCTCGGGAGGGGCGCCCGGGCCAGGGGAAGCGCTGGTGGACCGCTCGGACGAGCCGAACGGGTTCCGGGTCGGCGCCACCATCGTCCTCAAGCCCACCGGGCGGACGCTGAAGATCGTCGGCTACACCGAGGGGTCCCGGTTCAACGCCGCCCCGACCGCCTACACCACCATCGGCACCTTCCGCAGCATCGTCACCGCCGCCAACCCGGCAGCACCCTTCGTCCCCGACAACCTGGTCGGCGTCGAGGTCGCACGCGGCGCCACGGCCTCGTCGGTGGCGGCGGCCATCGACGCCGTCGTTCCCGGCGTCGAGGCCCTGCCCCGGGCGGCGGCGGTGGCCTCGATCCCGGGCGTGAGCTCCATCACCGCCAGCTTCGACCTCGTCGTCGGGATCACGTTCGTGATCGTCGCCGTCGTCACGGGGTTCTTCTTCCTCATCCTCACGGTCCAGAGGCTCCGTGTCTTCGCCGGCCTGCGCGCCCTCGGCGCCACGAGCCGCTACCTGGCGGCCTCGGTCCTCACCCAGGTAGTCGGCGTGGTCGCCGCCGGTGTGGCGGTGGCCGCGGCCATGCTGGCCGGGGCGGCTGCCGTCTCCTCGCCTGCGTTCCCCCTGGCGGTCGACACGACGCTGGTCGTGCTGTCGGGGTTGGCCGTGCTCGGGTCGTCGACGGTCGCGTCGATGGTGGCCGTCCGGCGCGTCGCCAGGGTCGACCCGCTCGTCGCCGCAGGTGCCCGATGAGGCTGGCGTGGGCGGAGATCCGGAGGACGCGGGGGCGGTTCACGGCCATGGCGGCGGCCCTGACCCTGCTGGTGTTCCTGGTGCTGATCCTGAGCGCCTTGGCCGACGGCCTGTACTACGGGGCGACTGGGGCGCTGCGCTCCAGCCGTGCCGACCTGTACACCTTCTCCGCCGACAGCCGCCAGCAGTTCGCCCGCTCCTCCCTCCCCGCTGCCGACGCGGCCGCCATCGCCTCGGTCGGCGGGGTCGCCGCCGTCGGCGAGGTGGGGACGGTGCAGGCAGCAGGGCGCTGCAGCGGGCGCTGCCCGGGCGGGCTCGTCGACCTCGCCCTCTTCGGCTACGTCCCCGGTCTGCCCGGTGGTCCCGACCGGGCGGCCGAGGGCAGGGTCCCCCGCCCGGGGGAAGCGGGCGTCGCCGCCGCCGACGTCAGCTTGGAGCGGGACGGCGTCCGCATCGGCGACCGGATCACGGTGGCGGGGACCACGCTCGCCCTGCGGATCGTCGGGTTCACCTCCGACAGCCGCTACGAGCTCCAGCCCACCCTGTGGACGACCATCGCCACCTGGCGAGAGGTGCAGGCGCAGGTCCGCCCGGAGCTGGCCGGCACCGGCGACACGGTGCAGGCCTTCGCCGAACGGCTGGAGCAGGGGGCGTCCCCCTCGGCGACCGCCGCGGGCGTCGACGCCGCCCTCGACGGCAGGTCCGTGACCGTCGACCGCGAGACCGCCGTGCTGTCCCTCCCGGGCGTGCGGGAGCAGCGCTCCACGCTCGACCAGGTCATCTACGCCACCCTCGCCGTGGCGGGGATCGTCACCGCCTTGTTCTTCGCGCTGGTCACGCTGGAGAAGCGGACCCAGCTGGCCCTGCTCAAGGCCATCGGGGCGTCGAGCCGCTACCTCGGGACGAGCGTCGTCGTCCAGTCGGCGGTCCTCTGCACGGCGGGGATCGTGCTCGGCATCGTCGTCACCCGGGTCGTCGCCCTGGTGGTGCCGGCGTCGGTGCCGCTCACCTTCACCGCCGCCAGCACCGTCACCGCGGCCGTGGGCACGTTCGCCACGGGGACGCTCGGCGCCTCGCTCTCCTTCCGGCGGGTCGCCCGCATCGACCCCGCCACCGCCCTCGGAGGAGCCTGACGTGCCGGCCGTGCGCGCCCGGGACCTGTCGAAGAGCTACGGCTCGGGCCACACGAGGGTCGACGCCCTGCGCCACGCCACGTTCGACCTCGAGGACGGCGAGTTCCTCGCCCTGCTCGGGCCGTCGGGGTCGGGCAAGACCACCCTGCTCACCATCGTCGGCGCCCTGCTCGAGCCGACCAGCGGTCAGGTCGTCATCGGGGACCGCGACGTCACTCGGCTGCGCGGGAGGGAGCGGACGGCGTTCCGGTCCCGGCGGATCGGCTTCGTCTTCCAGTCGTTCAACCTGGTCCCCTACCTCACGGCCCGCGAGAACCTGACCATCATGTCGTCTCTCGCCCACCTCGACCGGGCCGAGGTGGGACGCCGGGCCGACCGCCTCCTCGAGGAGCTCGGCATCGGCGGGCGGCGCGACAACCTGCCCGAGCAGCTCTCCGGTGGGGAGCGCCAGCGGGTGGCCATCGCCCGGGCCCTGGTGACCGACCCGGCGCTCATCCTCGTCGACGAACCGACCGCCAGCCTCGACACCGCCCTCGGCACCCAGGTCGTCGAGCTCCTCGGCGAGGAGATCGCGAAGCGAGGCAAGTCGGGGATCATGGTGACCCACGACAGCCGGATGGCGAGGTTCACCGACCGGACGATCACCATCCTCGACGGGGTGCTGACCTCCGGTGGACCGCACGCCGCGAGCCGCCCGCGGGCCGGGTAGCCCTGCCCGCCCGCGTGGTCCGGGCGCCCGACCGGCACCCACGTGCGCACGGAGCCGACGCCCGTTCCGCACCTCCATCGCGGAGGAAGCGCCGCGCAGCGGGAGCCGGCGTCCTACCCCGCGTCGGTCCCGACGCGGAGCCGGCTGGTGGTACGGCGGCGCTCCCAGTGGCTGCGGTTGGCGAAGTGGGCGGGGCGGCTGGCGAGGGCGTCGGTCTCCAACCACAGCCGCTTGAGGTGCCGGACCTTGCCCTCGCTGCGGTCGTCCTCGTAGGCGGTACGGCCGTGCAAGACGTGGAAGTTGTTGATGAACTGGACGTCCCCGGGGAGCAGTTCCATGGCCACGTAGTTGTCGGGCTCGTCGGCCATGGCGACGAGGGCCTGGAGCGCGCGCCGTTGCACGTCGGTGAGGCGGGGGGCGTCGGCGTGGCGTTGCGAGGCCCAGATGTAGGGGGGGACGCACCGGACGAACAGACGGTCCTCCCACTCGGTGAAGACCGGCAGCGAGTAGAACGGCTCGCCACCTTCGGGTTGCTCGCCCCGGAAGTCGTACGGGTAGGGCTCGTAGAGGGCGGCGGCCAGCTCCGGGCTCTCCCTGACCATCCGGTTGTGGATGCGCACCGAGCTCGAGACGACGGACAGGCCGCCGGACCGCCCGTTCGCCAGGCACAAGAGCCCGACCAGGTCGGCGCCGTCACAGTGGAACGGCAGGGCGATCCCCCCGAGCTCGTAGCCCCGGGCCGTGGGGTCGTCGACGGCCCTCGCCTGGTCGGTGACGTCTCCCAGCACGTGCCCGCGCTTGTTCTGGGCCCACGGGCGGCCCAGGTGGGCGCCGATGCCCCAGTAGAGCAGCTCCATCTCGTCCTGGGAGTACGCGCCCCGGTCGATACCACGCAGCCGGACGAAGCCGCGGCCGTTGACGAGCTCGTCCTCGATGCGGGCCAGCCGCCCGGCGAGCGTGGGGAGCGGGAAGTCGTGACGGGTGAGCTCGAGCGGGTCGTCGGACGTGCGCAGGGCGTGGCGGAGCGAGGCGTCGAGCTCCTCGAGCTCGGCTCCGGTGAGGTGCTCGGTGAAGCGGTCCTCGTCGGCGAAGTCGCCGGCCCGCCACTCGCACTGCTCCTCGAGGACGCTGAGTCCGGTCATCTGGCTGCTCCTCATGGGTCGGACCGGTGGCCCCGCACCAGTCGACCCGGTCGGGCGCCGGTCGGCAGGCCGTCCGTGTAGGTCTCGACACCCGACACGATGGTGTGGGCGTAGCCCGTTGCGTCCTGCACGAGCCGCCTTCCCCCGGCGGGGAGGTCCCAGACCACCTCGGGGGGGCGCAGGGCCAGGTTGGCGTGGTCGATGACGTTGAGGTCGGCCTTGTACCCGGGGGCGACCAGGCCCCGGTCCAGCAGCCCGACCGCCTCGGCGGTGGCTCGCGTCTGGTGGCGGACGACGAACGGCAGGTCGAAGCGGGTCCCGTGCGTGCGGTCCCTCGCCCAGTGGGCGAGGAGCGTGGTCGGGAAGCTCGCGTCGCAGATGGTGCCGACGTGGGCGCCCCCGTCGCCCAGGCCGGCGACCGTGCGGGGGTGGGCGATCAGCTCGGCGGCGGCGTCGAGGTTCCCGTCGGCGTAGTTGAGGAACGGGGTGTAGAGGAGCGCCCTCCCCTCGTCTGCGAGGAGCAGGTCCACGTACAGCGCGACCGGGTCGACCCCCGACCGGCTCGCCCGGGCGGCGACCGACTCGTCGGGGCCCGGCTCGTAGTCGGGCGGGTCTCCCAGCTCGAACATCCGCGAAAGGCTTCCCGCCATGCCCGCGACCCTGGCCTCCTCGACCAGCCGGGCGCGGGGCTCGGGCTGGGAGAGGACGCGGACCTGCTCGTCGAGCGGAAGGGCGGCCACGGCCTGGAAGCTGGGGCAGCGAGCCAGCGGGTTGACCGAGCCCTCGAGGCCGACGAGCACGCCGACCGCCCGAGCCGCCACCTGGGCCCGCATGGCCAGGCCCTCGGCGTTGGCCCGGTCGAGGAGGTCCAGCCCGGTCCGGTACCCGGTGCCGGGCCTGGTCTGGAGCAGGGAGAAGGACAGGGGCCGGCCCGACGCCCGCACCATCGCGAGCAGCGTCTCGTCCTCTTCCGGCTCGGTGAAGTCGGACACGACCTGCAGCACCCCGCTCCCGGTGCGGCCGATGGCCGCGGCGATGCCGACCAGCTCGGCGCGAGCCGCCCTGAGCGTGGGGGTGGGCTCTCCCCGGCTGGTGCGGTGGTTGAGGGTGCGCGAGGTCGAGAACCCCAGTGCCCCGGCCCGGACCCCGGCCGCCGCCAGGTGGCCCATCTCCTCGATCTCCTCGGCGGTGGCCGGCTCGCGGTTGGCCCCCCGCTCCCCCATCACGAACACGCGGATCGGGGCGTGGCACACCTGAGTGGCGAGGTCCGCGTCGTAGCTCCGTCGCTCGAGGCTGTCGAGGTAGTCGCCGATGGACTCCCAGTCCCAGGGAAGCCCTTCGTGGAGCACCGCCCCGGGCAGGTCTTCGACCCCCTCCATCAGCTCGACCAACATCGCCCGATCGCCGGGGCGGACCGGAGCGAAGCCCACCCCGCAATTGCCGGTCACCACTGTGGTGACACCGTGCCCGGTCGAGGGGGCGAGCCGGTCGTCCCACGTGGCTTGGCCGTCGTAGTGGGTGTGGATGTCGACGAAGCCGGGCGTCACGAGCGCACCGGCGGCGTCGATCTCGCGCCGGCCCCTGCCCTCCACCGTGCCGACCTCGACGATCCGGGCGCCGCTGACCGCCACGTCCGCGCTGCGGGCCGGCGCACCGCTCCCGTCGACGACGGTGCCGGACCGCACCACCAGATCGAAGGTCATGCACGCTCCCCCCTTCTCCCGGCTCGGACGAGTCTCCTCGGTGGGGCTCGTCCGTGTCAACGCGGGTGGTCCGTCGTGCTCGCCGGTCGGGCTCTCGCGGCCCGTCACGCAGCACCACCGGATCTGCGACCCAGGCGTCGGACGCGTCGAGGAGCCCACGAAGGGACGTGACCGAAGTGGACCACCAGCCCGTCTCGGAACGACTCCACGTGCCGTCGAGTGGCCAGGGTGGGCTGGGCCGCGGTCGAGTGGCCAGGGTGGGCTGGGCCGCGGTCGAGTGGCCGGGGTGGGGTGGGATGGGTGGTGGTGAGGACGCGAACCGAAGCGACGACGAACGCCGGGTTGGACAGCACAGGCGCGCGGGCAGACGGCGCTGGCGCGCGCGAGTCGCCTCCACCGGTGCCGCCCGTCGAGGCCGCCAGGCAGAGAGGGCACCCCGGCGAGCCCTGGCCGAGCTTCCACCACCGGGCAACTCCGTCCGTCGGCGACTGGTGCTCGCAGGCGCCCTACGGCGCGCGCTCCCCGGTCGCGGCTCGCACCTCGCCGACGTCGGCGTGCGGGGAGACCTCGCGGGGTGGGACGCCGGGCTGGTTGCGCAGCGAGAGATAGCGAGCGCCAACGATCAACTGCCGGGAGGCCACTTCCACCAGCACCATGAGCAGCAGGCAGGCGACGATGGCCTTGGAGGTGGTGATGTCCCATGCGTGCATCACGCGTCCGATGCTGCGATCTGCAGAAGCGCCACCGTCGGTGGCATAGACGCTGAAGGCGGTGCGCAGCACCACGCCGACCGTCCAGAACGTCGCAGCGACCAGCCCCGCCTTCGCATAGATGCCTCGCTCGCTCCGGTAGACGCGGGTGAAGAACCCCGCCCCGAGGCCGAACACCAACCCCAGGGCGACGCCCCCGGCGACCAGGTACAGGTCACCGCCGCCGGTCGGGACGCCCTTCAGATAGGCGAACAAGAAGTAGACGACGATCGCGATCGGCAGGACGAGGTTGCGGGGCGTGAGAAGCCGACCGCGCAGCTGGAGGAAGATCGTGGCAACGAGGACGGCGTCGAGGACGTAGTCCAGTGCGTTCATGCTCTGCCCACGTTCTTCGCGCTGCGCCGCTCGGCTCGCCCCGGCCTGCGCCCGCCAGCCGCGCCGGGACGGTCGCCCGTGCCCGCTCCGAGCGGGCACCGCCCCTCGGTCGTCGCGTGCCGTCGACCAGTGAGCGGGTCCACGCCGCCTCCCTCACCCGGAGCCACCTACGCTCGTAGCGTACCGGTCGAATCGACCCATTGGAAGGCCCTTCTTGCCCCCGCAGCGACGACTGACCGACTTCGAGCAGATCCTCATCGGCTTGATCGTGGCGGACCCACGTTCGGGCTACGACCTCAAGCGGTTCTTCGCCTCGACGCCTGCCGTCGTCTACGAGCCGAGCTCAGGCGCCATCTATCCCGCCCTGCGCCGCCTCGAGCACTGGCGACTGCTGCGTTCCGAGCTCACCGTGTCTGCCGGCCAGCGGGAGCAACGCGTCTACTTCGCCACCACGGCCGGACGCGCCGCCCACCGCCGCTGGATGCGCACCCCCCTTGACCCAGCCACGGTGGGCCGCGACCTCGGTCTGCACCTGATGCGGTTCGCGATGGCCGAGCGAGCGCTCGGCTCCGACGAGGTGCTCGCCTTCCTCGACGACCTCGCCGGCGCCCTCGAGACCTTCGTCGCCGACATGGAGGCCTTCCTCCGGGACACGCCGCTGCCCGGTCGGCACCCCGCCCTGGCCGTCGAGCACGGCCTCGCGGTGCACCGGGCGAGCCTGTCGTGGGCGGTCACTGTCCGCCGCCGCCTCGCGGGCGACCGACCTCGCGCCGACGGCGGGACCGCTCGGTAACGCCCCGGGTCCACGCGCCCGACGAGTTGAGCACCCGGTCGGCCCGCAGAGGGCGGTCGAGTGGCGTTGCCCATGGACGTGGGGCTTCGCCCCGCTCATCGACGGAGCGGTTGGCGCTGCCCCGGGCCGGGATGGAGAGGTTCGGTTGGTAGCGGATCGCGCGGGCTGCGCGCCACCGGTGAGGCCGGCCACCACCAGGTGCAGCCGAGGTCGATCGTCAGGGCGGGGACGAGGGCGTCGGCGGGCAGCGCCAGCCGTCACTGCGGATGGATGGTCTCGCCGCGGGCGAGCATCGCCACCAGCTGCTCGACCCGGCGCTGGCGCGTGTCGGCTCGCTTCGCGGTCGTCACGCGGTAGAGCACCGCGTACCGGTTGGCGGCGCCCAGCCGGTCGAACATCGCCGCCGCCGCGGGCTCGGCCGTCAACGCCGCCGCCAAGTCGGGAGGCACCTCGATGCTCGCCTGCCCGGCGTACGCCGCGTCCCAGGTGCCGTCGGCCTTTGCGCGCTCGACGACTCGCCGGCCACCGGGCTGCAGACGGCCGGCGTCGGCCAGCCGCTCGACGAGGGCGACGTTGCGCTGCGACCACGTGCTGCCAGGCCGGCGCGGGGTGAACCGGCGACGGTACGTCGCACCGTCCCCGCGACCCAGCTGACCGTCCACCCAGCCGTGGCACAACGCCTGCTCGAGCGCCTGGTCATAGGTCAGCGAGGTGGGCGCCGTCGCCCCCTTCTTCGCCAGGACGAGCCAGACGCCCGCCGACGAGGCCCCGTGGCGAGCCAGCCACTCGGACCAGGCGTCGGCGTCGGCGACGGTGAGGACCGCAACGTCGTCAGCCACGCCTTCCAGCTTGCCACCACGGTGGACGGACCTCGCTGTGCGATCGACCCCGCCCGGCGCCGACGAAGCGACCCCCTGGGCGGCCTCGTCCGCGAGCACCCGATCGTCACCCGAGCAGGGTAGGCCGGGTCCGTGTGGGCACCGACGCGTCCTCAGCTGGGCACGACTGCGCCTCGGCATCGAGCCCGCGACGTGAGCGCCCGGAGGGCCTCCGTCACTCCCGTGGTGGGGGCGATGGCGACGAGCCCCCGGTAGAGCTGGACGATCGTGTCCGTCTCGACGCTCCCCGTCCGGGCCCGGTCGCAGTGGGCGGACGGGATCGCCGCTTCGATCTGGAACCGGCCGAGCGGGGCGCCGAGCGAGTGGGCACGTCGCAGGAGCGCCTCGCCCCTGTCGGTGAGCGACCGGTCCCACAGGGAGACGTCCTGCTCGCCGAGGGGTGGCCACGGCCTTCCCGTGCGTGCCGGCGCCCGTGACTGCGCGAAGGTGAGCAGCGGGGCGAGACCCCACGCCTCGGGCTCGACACGAGCAGGACTGCGGTCAGCCCGGCCAACCATCGTGCCTCGTCCGCGACCGATTCGCGGATGCGTTCGTGCTGGTCCAGCCAGTCGATGGCGTAGGCGCCGTAGATGGCCTCGAGCACCGCGGGCAGCCGCTCCGGCATGTCCACCCGCGTCGGCACCCGGAACGGGATGCCGGCGTGTCGGATCCTGCGCTTGGCCCGCACGAGGCGCTGTGCCAGCGCCGCAGGCGCCAGCCCGAGCACCGCGGCGATCCGCACGGTGCCTCCCTCTCGACGTCGGTGGGACTTGCGCCGTCGCCACTCTCAGCTGCGGTAGACGTCGCGACGGTGGTCGATGTCGAGCACGTCGACCGTCCGGGTCTCGTCGTCAATGCGGTAGCGAGCTCGGTACTCGCCACGGCGGGCCCGCCATTGCCCTTCGAAGGGTTTCCGCAGCGGTGCTCCCACTCGGCGGGGCTCCTCCGCGAGCGGGCCGAAGACGAATTCGACGCACGCCGAAGCGACCGCTTCGGGCAGGTTCTCGGCCAGGCGCCGCGCCGCGCTGCGGGCCACGACGACCGGTGGCTCACCGTGACTGCTGGCGAGGGTGGCCGGAGAGGAGATCTCGGACGGCCCGCTCATCGAGCACCTCGCCCGCGGCGATGTCCGCTTCTGCTTTCCGCAGGCGGTCCCGAGCATCAGGGTCGGCGAGGAGCTCGAGGGTGGCCTCGATCGATTCGAGGTCCTCGGCGGCGAGGAGCACCACGTA
>CAZSYT010000042.1:0-24949 GCA_964610905.1 uncultured Acidimicrobiaceae bacterium | reverse complement strand
TGGGCGTCCCGGCGGTGTTGGTGGCGGTGTCGATCGGGGTCACCGTGCCGCTGTCATCGTTCGCCACGTAGGCGGTCGAGCCGTTCGGGGTGATGGCGATGCCGGCGGGGCCGGTGCCCGCGAATATGGGCGTCCCGGCGGTGTTGGTAGCGGTGTCGATCGGGGTCACCGTGCCGCTGCCAGTGTTCGCCACGTAGGCGGTCGAGCCATTCGGGGTGATGGCGATTTCGGTGGGGTCGAGGCCCACGGTGATGGGCGTCCCGGCGGTGTTGGTGGCGGTGTCGATCGGGGTCACCGTGCCGCTGCCAGTGTTCGTCACGTAGGCGGTCGAGCCATTCGGGGTGATGGCGATGTCGGTGGGCTCGGTGCCCGCGAAGATGGGCGTCCCGGCGGTGTTGGTGGCGGTGTCGATCGGGGTCACCGTGTTGCCGACGAAGTTCGTCACGTAGGCGGTGGCGGCCGAGCCGCTGGCGGCGGCCGGCAGAGCCGAGGTGAGGGCCAGGACGGGCAAGCCGGCCACGGCGAGGGCCACCGCCAGGAACCCAGATCGAAGACCTCTGCCTCTCCCTCGGTCACGCAACGCCACGCTGCTGTCGTCGCCCTGGGCCCCGGTCCGGGCCCACAGGGCGCCGTGTCGCCTCGGTCGCCGCATAGATCACCTCTCCCCGTCGGCACCGTCGCCGACGCCACCGGGAATGGTAGAGGCAGCAGCCAGCGCCGGGCCGCCAGGGGTGTCCGCCAACCTCACCGAGTGGCATGAGATCCTAGAGTTCGCTGCGTCCCTTGCCACCCGGTGCGGCGATGGCTACCGCGACCGGACCCGCAAGCTGTTCAACGCGGCGGTGTTCGAACGCCTGGACGTGAAAGGCGGCCGGCTCTGCCACGAGCAGCACCGGCCGCCCTTCGACGGGGTCTTCACCGTGTCCGAGTTCGAATACGGAACACAAGTGGAGGTGGCGGGAATCGAACCCGCGTCCTCCGGCTTCTCACTGGGCCTTCTCCGAGCGCAGCCGGTGAGCGATTGTCGGGGGCGGCACCTGCACCGGCATCGATGCCGCCCCGTATCCGACTGAGGTGTCCCTGGCTGCCCGTCGGCGCAGCGGTCAGGTGAGCCCTGCGAGATGTCGCCCGGCTCCGGCCCGCAGGGCTTGGACCGGTCGGACGTCGCTGTGCTTAGGCAGCGAGCGCGAGCTGAGGCTCGGCGTTTGTTTTTGGTTCCGGCTCTTTAACGTGGCTCCGGAGACCACGGCTCGCTTCTCCCACCTCGACGACCGGAGTCGAAGCCTGTCACCCCCGTGTCCTGCGCCCCACGGGCGCGGTCGTTGCTGTCGGGACGCACCCCGGAGGGCGCACCGCCGTGGTGCCCGAGGCGCCCGTGCGGTCCCACCATCCTACCGTCCGGCATCGGCGAACCGTGCCGCCGGGGGCAAGCCCGGGCCCAGCCCAGCTGGACAGCCGCCGCTGCCGGTCCGGTCGCCTCACCCGCCCCGGCGGGCGGCGGCGCGTGCCTCGCGGGCCGCCTCCCGGGCGGCGTCGCGGGTGGCGATGGCGTGGCGCTTGTCGTAGAGCCGCCGGCCCCGGGCGAGGGCGAGCTCGACCTTGGCCCGGCCGTCGCGGAAGAACACCGACAGCGGCACGAGGGTGAGGGACTGCTGCTGGGTCCGCCCCATCCACTCGTCGATCTGGCGGCGGTGGAGGAGGAGCTTGCGCTTGCGGTCGGGATCGTGGGCCCCGAAGCCCGTGGCCTGGGCGTACGGGGGGATGTGCAGACCGAACAGCCACACCTCGCCGTCGACGACCCGGGCGTAGGTGTCCTGTAGCGACATTCGGCCGGCCCGCAGCGACTTCACCTCCGATCCCTGCAGCACGAGGCCGCACTCGATCGTCTCGAGGATGTCGTAGTCGTGCCGGGCGCGTCGGTTGGAGGCGACCACCCGGTCGCCGTGGGGTGCGCCCTTCGCACCGTCTGCAGCCTTGCCCTGCTCGCCCTTGCGCGCCGCGCTCATCGCAGAGGCGACGGTACTCGGTCACGCCGTCCCCGCCGCCGCTGTCCCCGGACGGGCGGATCGAGGGCGGGACCACCCGACCACCGGGACCACCCGGCCACCGGGGCCACTCGGCCACCGGGACCACCCGGCCTGCCGCCGCCTCCTCTAGCGTGAGCCCATGCTCACCATGCCCCACGACCTCTACGAGCAGATGGTCGCCCACTGCCTCTCGGGCCTTCCCGACGAGGCGTGCGGGCTCCTCGGCGGCGTGGTCGAGACGGGCGACGTGGTCACCTGCTACCCGGCCCGCAACGCCGCGGCGTCGGCCAAGGTCTACACGGTCGACCCACGCGACCACCTCCGGGCCGACCGCGACGCCGAAGCGGCGGGCAACGCCATCATCGGGGTCTTCCACTCCCACACCCACACCGACGCCTACCCCTCGCCTACCGACGTCGCCCAGGCGCCGGACCCCACGTGGCACTACGTCCTCGTGTCGCTCCGGGACACCCACCCGGTGGTGCGCAGCTACCGGATCGACGGTGGATCGGTGGCCGAGGAACCGTTCGCCGTCGTCCCCCGGTAGAATCCACACCGATGTGGTCAACTTTCGGGGTCGGCCGGTCCCTCCGGTCGAGCCGAGGGGGACCCGGCCAGCCACGGTGGCCCGACGCACCACCGTGTCGAGCGTGACCAAGGGATCCGAGGAGGACACCGTGCCCGTCGCCGTGCACCTACCGACCGTGCTCCGGTCGTACGCCGGAGGAGCGAAGACCGTCACCGCCGAGGGCAGCACCGTGGGTGAGGTGCTCGACGCGCTGGCCTCCACGTTCCCGGGGCTGTCCGGGCAGGTCGTGGGCGACGACGGCTCCCTCCACCGCTTCGTGAACGTCTACGTCAACGACGACGACGTGCGCTACCTCTCCTCGCTCGACACCCCGGTGAAGGACGACGACGAGGTGTCGATCCTCCCCGCCGTGGCCGGCGGGGCCTGAGCGTGCCGGGCACCCCGTCGGTGCGGGAGGCTGGTCGGTGACGGTCCACGGCTCCGTGCTCGACCTCATCGGCAACACGCCGATGGTCGATGTCAGCGCGCTCAGCCCGAACCCCGACGTCCGGATCCTCGTCAAGCTCGAAGGCCAGAACCCGGGCGGGTCCGTCAAGGACCGGATCGCCCGCTCGATGATCGAGCAGGCCGAGGCCGACGGGGTGCTGCAGCCGGGCCAGACGCTGCTGGAGCCCTCGTCGGGCAACACCGGCATCGGCATGGCCCTGGTGTGCCGGCTGAAGGGCTACGAGCTCGTGGTGGTGCTGCCGTCGAACGTCTCGCCCGAGCGTCGACAGCTCCTCGAGGTGTGGGGAGCCCGGATCGTCGAGTCGCCGGGCTCGGAGGGCTCGAACGGCGCCGTGCGGCTGGCCCGGGCCATGGCCGAGGAGCACCCCGAGTGGTGCTTCCTCTACCAGTACGGCAACCCCGCCAACCCCCGGGCCCACTACACGGGCACGGGCCCGGAGATCTGGCGGGACTGTCCCGAGGTGACCCACTTCGTGGCCGGGCTCGGCACGTCCGGCACGCTCCTCGGCGTCGGCCGCTACCTGAAGGAGCGCAACCCTGCCGTCGAGGTGTGGGCCGTCGAGCCCCCGGCCGGGGAGATGGTCGACGGACTGCGCAACCTCGACGACGGCTATATCCCGCCGATCTTCGAGGAGCAGGGCGGCGCCCAGCTGCTCGACCGCAAGACCATCGTGAAGCCGCGCGAGTCGATCGAGTGGACCCGGCGCCTGGCGGAGGTCGGCGTGTTCGCCGGCATCTCGACCGGGGCCGCGCTGGCCGGCGCCGCCCGGTGCGCGTCGTCGGTGGAGCGCGGGGTCGTCGTCGTCGTGTCGGCCGACGGCGGCTGGAAGTACCTGTCCACCGGCGCCTGGACGGACGACCTCGACGTCGTCGAGAAGCGGGCCCGAGCCACCATCTACTTCTGAGCCCGTGCGGGCCTCGGGCGAACGGGCGGGGGACACGGGTCCACCGGGCCTCACCGTGCTCGTCCTCGGGTGCGACGGGAGCTGGCCGGGCCCGGGTGGTGCGGGCAGCGGCTACCTCGTGCGGTCGCCCGGGGCCACCGTGCTGCTCGACGTGGGCCCGGGCGTGCTGGCAAACCTCCAGCACTTCGCCGACCCCGTCACCCTGACGGCCGTCTTCGTCTCCCACGCCCACGCCGACCACTGGAGCGACCTCCCCGCACTGGGCACCTTCTTCCGCATGGCCCACGGCCGCCGCGAGCTCCGGGTCCTCGCCCCCGCCGACGTCCCTCCTCGGGTCCTCCTCGGCTCGTCGTCGCCGGTCGTCTGGGACGTGGTCGAAGACGGTGACCGCCGAGCGCTCGGCGACCTGGTCTTGACGTTCTCGGCGACCGACCATCCCGGCACGACGCTCGCCGTGCGCGTCGAAGGGGCCGGACGCGCCTTGGGCTACTCTGCCGACTCCGGTCCCGGATGGTCGCTCGACCGTCTCGGGCCGGGTCTCGACCTCGCCTTGTGCGAGGCCACCTTCACCACCGCCGACGAAGGGACGGCGAAGCACCTGAGCGGCCGCCAAGCAGGTGACCAGGCGCGCCGGGCGGGAGCGGGCAGGCTGGTGGTGACGCACCGATGGCCGACGTGCGACGCCGGCGCCGTGCGGGACGAGGCGGAGGCCGCATTCCGGCGGCCGGTCGGACAGGCGGCGATCGGAGAGGAGCTCACCGTATGACCCAGCAACCGCCCGCAGGCGCGGACCGCGCGCCACTCCCCCCCGGAGCGGGGTCCGTCGGGCTCCTGCGGGGCGACGGACGTGCCCTCGACGAGCTGCGTCCGGTGGTGCTCGAGCGCGACTTCACGGTCTTCGCCCCGGGATCGGTGCTCGCCACCATGGGCCGGACCCGCGTGCTGTGCACGGCCTCCGTCGAGGATCGGGTACCGCCGTGGATGCGCGGATCGGGCAAGGGCTGGGTGACCGCCGAGTACTCGCTCCTGCCGGGCTCGTCGCCCGAGCGTGTCTCGCGCGAGGCGGCGAAGGGCCGCCAGTCGGGACGCACCCACGAGATCCAGCGCTTGATCGGCCGGTCGTTGCGCGCCGTGTGCGACCTCGTCGCCCTGGGCGAGCTGCAGGTCACCGTCGACTGTGACGTGCTGCAGGCAGACGGCGGCACGCGGACGGCGTCGATCTGCGGCGCCTACGTCGCCCTCCACGACGCCTTCACCCGCCTCGTCCAGCGAGGCACGCTGCGAGCCCATCCGCTCACCGACTCAGTGGCGGCGGTCTCGGTCGGCGTGGTCGACGGCGTGTGCATGCTCGACCTCCCCTACGAGGAGGACAGCCGGGCCGACGTCGACATGAACGTGGTCATGACCGGCTCGGGTCGGTTCGTCGAGGTGCAGGGGACCGCCGAAGGGCTGGCCTTCACGAAGGGCGAGCTCGACGAGCTCCTCGGCCTGGCCGAGCACGGCATCGCCCAGCTGCTCGACGTGCAGGCGGCGACCCTCGCCGACCCGCCGCCGCGGCGGTGAGCGAGCCGCTCCGCCTGGTGCTCGCCACGGCGAACCCCGACAAGGCCGCCGAGATCGCCACCATCCTCGGCGCACGAACGGGCCGCGACGCCGACGTCGACGGCGTGATCCTCCTGCCCCGGCCCGGCCACGTCCGCGAGGTGGAGGAGACGGGCGAGACGCTCCTCGACAACGCCCGGCTGAAGGCAGAAGCCCTGCGCGACGCCACCGGGTTGGCTGCCGTGGCCGACGACACGGGCCTCGAGGTCGACGCGCTCGGGGGCGCCCCGGGCGTCTACTCGGCCCGTTTCGCCGGGCCGTCCGCAACCTACGCGGACAACGTGTCGGCGTTGCTCAACGCCCTCGAGCGGGCCGGTGCCGTGGTGCCCGCCGAGCGACGAGCCCGGTTCACGACCGTGGCCCTCGTGGCGTTCCCCGACGGCAGCGAGGTGTGGCGGGCCGGCTCGGTCGACGGCTGGATCGCGCTCGGGCCCCGCGGCGAGCGCGGCTTCGGCTACGACCCGGTCTTCGTGCCCGACGAGGGGGACGGGCGCACGTTCGCCGAGCTCACGGCCGACGAGAAGCACACGCTGTCGCACCGTGGCCGGGCGTTCGCCGCCTTGGCCGAGGCGCTGGGGCGGCTCAGCCCGCCTCCGAGCCCGCCGACTCGGCAGAGGGGGACCACGGGTCGCCGGTGATCGGCGGTGGCATCACGGCCACGTCGGCGAGCGACGCGTCCTCCGACGGGTCGGGCGAGGTGCCCGGACGAGCCGTGGCGAACGACGGCGGGAGCGACACGGACGACGCCGCGCCGGCATCGAGCACGATGAGGCCGGCATCGGCCAGCTCGCGGAGGCTGCGCAGGCCCGACACCTGGTCGCCCCCGATCGTCTCGAGCACGTCCTGCGCGGTGTTGCCGCCGGTTCCGACCGTCGTGAGCACCTTCCACTGGTCGCTCCGGATCTGCACGTCGTCGCCGGGCGGGTGAGGAGCGAGGGCGACCACGGCGTCCAACGGGACCACGGTGCGCAGCTCGAACCACTCGACCACCTGCGGACGGACCTCGTCGAGCACGGCGGCGACCGGGACGGTCGGCTGGCCGCTCGAGGAGACGATGCCGGCGGTGAAGTAGAACCAGCCCTCGGTGACGCACGCCAGCTCGAAGACGGCTTCGCCGATGGTGGCCGCCGACCCCACGGCGGCGTTGGAGAGCTCACCCCGCTCCAACCACAGCCGCCCGTCCACCGACGGTCCCACCACCTGCACCTCGCCGGTCTGGGCGGTCGACGAGAGGAGCGTGAGGACGTCCGACAGGGCGAACACCTCGAGCGACCCGACGAGGGACGCAGCGGGCGCTTCTGAGGAGGACTCGGTCTGGCTCATCGTCGTTTCCTTCCCCTTGGGCGTGGCTCCGAGGTTAGGTGCACGGCCACCGCCGACGCCAGGACCGTCGTGGACCGGTCTCGCCCGGCGGGCGCAGGTCCGGCCGCGACGGCCGCCCGGTGCCCGCTCCGGCGCACCGACCCGGTCCCGTCGTCGCCGACGCGCCGAGCCCTCGTGGCCGCGCCGCGGTCAGTGACCGCGAATCGTGAGTATGTGAACACGCAATGCAGCAATTGTGCCCGCTCTCGCCGTCGTTGTCGAGGGCCGGTGGTCGCGTGGTCCGGGGGATGCCGGACGGCCCGGATAGCCTGCGGCGATGGCACCGAGCACGCACGAGGGGGCTGGTCCGGCCCACTTCACCGAGTACGGGGACTTCGCCCACCTGCGCTTCGAGCACCAGGGCGACGGCGTCCTCCTCGTCACCATCGACCGTCCCGACGTCCTCAACGCGGCCGACGAGCGCCTCCACCGCGAGCTCGGGGCCGTGTGGGCGGTCGTGGACGCCGACGACACCGTAGCGGTCTCCGTCCTCACCGGCGCCGGGCGGGCGTTCAGCGCAGGCGGGGACCTGGCCATGGTCGAGCGGATGACCGTCGACCACGGTGCCGTCGTCGAGCAGTGGCGGGACGCCGGCACCCTCGTCACGGCGATGCTCGGGTGCGCCAAGCCCGTCGTCTCGGCGATCAACGGCGTGGCGGTGGGGGCGGGGCTGGCGGTCGCCCTCCTCGCCGACGTGAGCATCGTGGCCGAGTCGGCCCGGCTCTCGGACGGGCACGCCCGCCTCGGCGTGGCGGCCGGCGATCACGCCGTGGCCATCTGGCCGCTGCTCTGCGGGATGGCGAAGGCGAAGTACTACCTCATGACCGGTGAGTTCGTCACCGGTCCGGAAGCCGAGCGCATCGGGCTCGTCACCCGGTGCGTGCCCGACGACCAGGTGGTCACCGTCGCCCTCGAGGTGGCGGGGCAGCTCGCCCGCTCCAGCCGGACCGCCGTGCAGTGGACCAAGCGGGCGCTCAACCAGTGGACGGCCCAGGCCATGCCCGCCTTCGGCGAGTCGCTCGCCCTCGAGATGCTCGGCTTCCTCGGTCCCGATGCCCGTGAGGGCCTGGCTGCCGTCCGTGAGCGCCGTGCCCCGCGCTTCCCGTCGGCCGCGCCCGGCGGCTCGGACGGCTGAGCTCGGACGGCTGAGCTCGGACGGCTGAGCTCGGACGGACCGCCGACGACGGCCGGACGGCCGCGGCGCTCGCCGCGGCCACGACCGGGAGCGTGTCAGGAGACGGTGACGAGCGTCCCGATGGGTGTCAGCGGGTAGACGACGGCGGCGTTGGCCGGCGGCATCTCGACGCACCCGTTGCTCTGGGGGAACCCGTAGGAGGCTCGCACGAAGCCGTGGAGGGCGTCACCGCCGTTGAAGTAGCTCACCCACGGGATCCCGGTGTCGTGGTAGTGGGTCCCGTTCGGGTTCGTCCCCGACATGGTCGTCACCCGGTAGCGCAGGTACACGGGGTAGGTCCCCGACGCCGTCACGGCCCCGGGCACGCCCGTGTTGGCCGGCGTCGAGTAGACCTGCTGCCCGTCCCGGTAGACGGTGGCCGTCTCGGGCAGGTTCTTCGAGACGTAGACGTAGTCGTACGGCGACGGGTCGACGGTGCCGGCACTGACGTCGGCCAGCAGCTTCTGCCACACCTCGGGGCCGGCGATGCCGTCGGTGGTCAGCCCGTTGTGGTCCTCGAACGCCATGACCGCACCCTTGGTGACCACGTTGGAGCTCCCCGGCGCCCACTGGGCGGCGAGGAAGGAGGGCGGAGTCCACCTCCACGCGAACGTGCCCTCCTGCGGCTCGGCGGCGAGCGCTGGGCTGGCGAGCGGTGCCGCCGGCGTGAAGCTGAGCGGCAGGTAGCCGGCCTCGGCGAGGAGCTGCTGCAGGCGGAGGTTCGTGCCGAGCGCCGCCGTGAAGCCGACCGTCGTGCTCGCTGCCAGGTGATGGCCGGCCGTCGACACCACGCCGCTCGGGCCGGCGGGGACCGTCACCGTCTCGTGGGTCGAGGGCACGAACGGGGCGGAGGCCACGAAGGCGAAGACGGTCGGCGTGACCAGCTCCCAGGTGCCGGCGACGGCGGGGGCGAGGGAGGGCGTCGGCGAGGACGGCGCGACCGGCGCCGAGAAGGTGACGGTGACCGAAGCATCGGTGGGCACCCCGGTGGCACCGGCCGCCGGGGAGGTGGCGACGACGGTGAACGGACCGACGTGCTGGGACGCCTCGACGGCACCCTTGGTCGTCGTGGTGGTGGCGGGTGCCGCGGTGGTGGTGCGGGGTCGGACGACGACGACGGCGACGCCCACGGCGACGACCGCCACCGACGCGGCCACGATGGCGGTGATCCAGCCGCGGCTCGACCGTGGGCGCGCTCCGCCATCGGCGCCGCGCGGTCGTCGACTGTGGGATCCCGGCATGGCCACCTCCGTCCTTGCGAAAGGTTAGCCGCCCCGGTGAGGTGGTCAGCCGTCACCCGGGCCGACGGTCGTCACCCCGACGGGCATCGGCCCGGGGTGCTGGTCGCCGTCGGCGGGTGGGCCGGCGCAGCTCAGGGGCGCGTCGCGACGCGCGCCCGGACGGCGTGCTCGAGGTGGGCGACCACCTGGGGATCGGCGAGCTTCCCCCCGTGCTCGTCGCGCACGTAGAAGGCGTCGACCACCGCCGGCCCGAAGGTGGAGACCCGGGCCGAGATGACGTCGAGGCGGCACTCGACGAGTGCGCGTGTGATCCGGTGGAGCTGCCCGACCAGGTCCTCTGCCCGCACCTCCACGACGCTCGCCGTCTCGGAGGCCTGGTTGTCGACGCTGACCGTGGTGGTGACGAGGTGGGGGGTGACCGGTCGACGGGCGCCCCGGTAGGTCCTGGCACGCTCGTCGAGCCGGGCCTCGAGGTCGAGGGACCCGGCTGCCACGGCGTCGAGGTCGGCGGCCAGCTGCGACGCCGTCGGCCAGCGGCCCCTCGACGGCTCGACCGTGAACACCTCGACGGCGACGCCCTCGGCCCCGTCGATGTCGGCCGAGCGGACGTTGACCCCGTGGAGCGCCAGGACGCCGGTCACCTCGGCCAGCAGGCCCGGGCGGTCCGGCGCCACCACGGTCACCCAGGGGTCGGCGACGGTGAGCACGGGACGTCCGCTCGCCCGGACCTCGTCCATGACGGCCCGGTGGACCTCGACGATGCGGGGAGCCTGGGGTGCGACGCCCTCGCCGGCCAGCACCCGGTCGACCCGCTCCACGAGCTGGGCGACGAGGCCCGCCTTCCACGGGCCCCACGCCGACGGACCGGTGGCCCGGCCGTCGGCCTCGGCCAGGGCGGCCAGCAGCTCGAGGGTCTCGGTGTCGCCGACCTCGTCGGCCACCCGCCGGGCGGTGGCCGGGTCGTCGAGGTCGCGGCGGGTGGCGGCCTCGGGCAGGAGCAGGTGGAGCCGTACGAGGTCGACCAGCACGTCCACGTCGGCGGGTGGGAAGCCCATCCGCGTCCCGACCCGGCGGGCCAGCTCGACCCCGACCTCCGTGTGGTCCCCGGGGTAGCCCTTGCCGAGGTCGTGGAGCAGCGTGCCCACGAGGAGCAGGTCCTCCCTGGCGACCCGGCCCGCCAGTCCGGCGGCAGTGGCGGTGGCCTCGAGGAGGTGCCGGTCGACGGTGAAGCGGTGGTAGGGGTTCCGCTGGGGCTTGTTGCGGACGTCGCGCCACTCGGGCAGGTAGCGGGCCAGGACGTCGCGACGGTCGAGGGCCTCGAGGGCGGAGACGGCGGGCTCGCCTGCCGCGAGGACCCGGACGAACTGGACGCGCACGTCCTCGGGCCACGGCTCGTCGGGAACGGGGGCCCTGCGGCCCAGCAGGTTGAGGGCAGCGCGCGCCACGGGCTCGTCCCGCTCGGCGGCGACCGCGGCCAGCCGGAGGGCGAGCGCGGGGTCGGCGAGGGCTGCTCCTTCGACGAGGGCGACCTCGCCGTCGGCCAGCCCCACGCCCGGTTCGCCGTCGACGGGGACCACGAGGCTCTCGCCGTCGGGCGGCCCGACGGCCCGGCGCCCGCCCCGGCGTCGGCCTCCGCGGCGCGCCCAGGTCGCCCGGCGCTGCCAGGCGTCGTCGCTCTCCCATGCCACCGTGCGGCCCGCGGCGGCGATCCGGTGCATGAGGGTGTCGGCGTCGGGCAGGCCGAGCCGTGCCGCCACCGGCTCCTGCTCCTGCAGGACGAGCGTGTTGAGCTCGCGCCCGGCCCGGCGGTGGAGCTCGACGCGTGCGGCGAGCAACGTCGAGCGGGCGCCCGTCACCGCCACGACGTCGACGTAGTCGGCCAGCCTCGGGGCTGCGGCGAGCAAAGCGTCGAGGCCGCTCACGTCGCGGAGGCCGCCGTGGCCCTCCTTGAGGTCCGGTTCGAGGAGGAACGCCACGTCGCCGTGCTCGGCATGGCGCTCCCGCTGGGCCTCGGCGAGCTCGTCGAGCCGGGGCGGGTGCTGGCGGGCCCACTGGGCCCGGGCGTCCGCGAGGAACGCCTCGGCCATCCGGGTGTCGCCGCAGACCACCCGACCGTCGAGCAGCCCGAGGGCGACGGGCAGGTCGCCCTGCGCCACGTCGAGGGCGTCGCGCGGGCGGCGTACGCTGTGGTCGAGGGAGATGCCGTCGTCCCACACGGGGTACCAGATCGCGTCGGCGGTCGCCGAGACGTCCCGTCCGCTCCGGTGCAGGAGGAGCACGTCGAGGTCGCTGGCGGGGCACAGCTCGGACCGCCCGTAGCCGCCCACGGCCACGAGGGCGATGCCCCGGTCGTCGCCGCCGGTCGCCCGCTCGAAGAGCGTGGTCAGCCACCGGTCGGCGGCCTCGGTGTAGGCGGCGCAGAACGCCTCTCCGACGAGGTCGGCCCGCTCGACGAGGGCGGCCCGCTCGACGCGCAGCGACATCGACGGAACGTAGCACCGCGCCCACCGGGGCCGTGCCCGCCGCTACCCTGGGAGCATGGCACGAAGGAACCAGGGACTCGAGCAGCGGTCGTCGGCGGACGGCGGTCTGTCGACGCGGCACGGCTCGGGCCTCCGGGTGCTCGACGCGGTGCTCGTGGCAGGGGCGGTGGTCGTCGCCGTCCTGCTGGCCTATGCCGTCCTGCACGTGCTCGCGGGGCTGGTGTGGTTCGCCGTCAAGACCGTCGTGGTCATCGGCATCATCGCCGCCGTCGTGGCGCTGCTGCTCCGCCGGCGCCGCTGAGGACCCTCCAGCAGGCACAGCCGAGGTCGCACGAGCCGCGGCGCTCGGAGCCGGCCCCGTAGCCCGCGCTCAGCTGGCGGCGCGCAGCGGATCGACGACGACGGCGTCCCGCCCCGACTGCTTGGCGCGGTAGAGCGCCCGGTCGGCTCGGGCGACGACGTGCTCGGCCGTCTCCCCCGGGTACCACTGGGCCACCCCGGTCGAGATGGTGACGCGCTCGGGCCGGTCGTCGTCCGCCGCCCGGCGGTGTGCCGACGGGGACGGGGACGGGTACGTGGCGGCGGGCACGATCGTCCGCTGAAGGAGCTCGGCCAGCGTGTCGGCCACGCGGTGCCTGAGGTCCTCTGCGAGGACACGGGCGGCGCCCTCGTCGGTGTCGGGCAGGACGAGGCAGAACTCCTCGCCGCCGTAGCGGGCCACCGCGTCGGAGCGGCGCACGCCTGCGACCAGGGCGGCGGCCAGCGCCTGGAGGACGCGGTCGCCGGCCAGGTGGCCGAAGCGGTCGTTCACCCGCTTGAAGTGGTCGGCGTCGACGATGGCGACGCTGAGCGGCCGACGCGACCGGGAGGCGTACGCCACGCTGCGGGCGAGGAGGTCGCCGAGGGCGCGGCGGTTGGGCAGGCCGGTGAGCGGATCGGTGGCAGCGGCCGCCCGCAGGCCTTCGATCAGGGACGCGCGGTCTGCCAGCCCGGCGAGGAGCTGGGCAGCGGTGACGGCCGCGGCACGCAGGTCGGAGGTGCCGATCCGCAGTGGGCTGGCGCCGGGCCGGCGGGACACGGCGACGACGATGTCGGTGCCGGACTGCGATCGGCTCGGAGCGAGCGTCCACCGCCCGACCGAGAGGGGAAGGCCGCCGTCGCGGACGCGACCGGCGCTGCGGGCGACCAGGGTGGCGGTGGCCTCTCCGTCCCCGGCCACGAGGCCCAGGGGCTCACCGGCCGCCGCGGCGAAGACGGCCACGTGGGTGGCGTCGACCGCCCGCGCAAGAACGGGAAGGCAGGGGGCGATGCCGGCGGGCCAGCTGTCCTCGGCGCCGGCCACGGTGGCGAGCTCGGCGAGCGAGTCGGACGTACGGAGCGCGTCGAGGAACTGTCGCACGGCGAGGTGGACCGCACCACCCGTGGCCCCCCAGGCCGCGCCGTGGACGGCGAGGGTCCACACGAGCGTGTCGGCACCCGGGACGTGCCGGACGGCGAGGACGGCCGCGAGAGCCCCCAGGCAGAGCGCCCACGTGACGACGAGCGCGCGCCGGCTGCCGGCGACCGCGGCGACGAGGAGGGGCAGGAGGAAGAGGACGTAGTAAGTGCCGGTGAGGCCGCCGGCGGTCAGGTTGACCACCAGCACCGTGACGACGGCGACGACGATCTGGAAGGACGAGAACCACGGACGCAGCGAGTCGGAGCGCCGCGACCGCAGGCGGCGCAGGTCCCACCAGGTGCTGGCCACCATGACGACGACGAGGCCGACTTCGAGCCCAGTCGAGTACCAGTGGAAGGCGGGGCGGCGGTAGAGGAGGACCGAGGCGACGTAGACGGGGATGGTGGCGTAGATCAGGAAGGCGATCCGGACCGCCGTCACCATGACGTGTCGTGCGGAGGTCCCCGTCCCTGCGCTCACGGTCACCAAACGTAGCGGATCGAACTGTCTCCGCGACGTATCCCTGGAAGAGCAGGCAGGTAAGACGCGTACGGCATGCGTACGACTGCGCTCAGTAGCGACGTCGCCCGCCGGATCGCCCTCCGGACGGTCGGTCGGCCTCGCCCGAGGAGCGAGGTGGGCAGCCTTCGTGGGTCCCGTCGGAGGCCTCCCCGTCGGAGGCCGTGCTGCTCAGCGGGCGAGCTGCGTGTAGAGCTCGACGTGCTCGGCGACCATGCGCTCCGTCGAGAAGTACCCCTCGACCGCCGCCCGGCAGGCCGTCCGCTCGAGGTCGCCGACCCGGACGAGGGCGTCGGCCATGGCGGCCTCGTCGCCGCAGAGGTAGCCCGTCTTGCCGTCCTCGACCACCTCGGGCGCCGCCCCCTCGGGGAATGCGAGCACGGGTGTGCCGCACGCCATGGCCTCGATCATCACCATCCCGAAGGGCTCGTCCCAGCGGATGGGGAACAGGAGGGCGGACGCCCCGGCCAGCAGCTCGAGCTTGCGCCCGTGGGACACCTCGCCGAGGTAGACCGCGTCGGCACCGAGGAGGGGCTCGACGTGCTCGGCGAAGTACCGGTGCTCCCACGGCTCGCGCATCTTGCCGGCGAGCAGGACTCGCGACCCGGCTGCCCGGGCTACGGCGATGGCGCGGTGCGCGCCCTTGTCCGGTGCCATCCGTCCGAGGAAGAGGGCGTACGGCCCTTCGGCGTCTCCGACCCCCTCGCCGTAGGGGAACGCGTCGGCGTCGACGCCGTGGTGGATCACTCGCGTCACGGGGACGTCGGGCGCCGAGCGCTGCTGGGCGTGGGAGATGGCGACGATGGGGACGCTCGGTGCGAGGGCACGGTAGAGGTCGCCGAGCTCGGCGTTGAAGGGCCCGTGGACGGTGGTCGCCACGGGGAGCCCGGGGAACCGCTCGGCGTAGAAGGGGCCCATGACGGTGTGGTCGTGGACGACGTCACAGTCGCGCAGCGCCTCGTAGGCGTGGACGACGTGGCGGAGCTCGGGCACGGCCTGGCCGATGCGCATGCCCTCGGCCTCGGGGAGGACCCAGTGCCGCTCGACGGGACACGTCGAGTCACCCGTGGCGAAGAGGACGACGTCGTGCCTGGCCGCCGCCAGCCCCCGGGCCAGTTGGTCGACGACGACCTCGATGCCGCCGTAGAGGGTCGGTGGGATGGGGCCCCACGGAGGAGCGACGAGCCCGATGCGCATGGCGCAGATTCAACCATCTCGCCCGGGGCGGTAGGCTCCACCGACGTCCCTGGCGGCGTGGCCGAGTGGCTTAGGCAGGGGCCTGCAAAGCCCCGTACGGCGGTTCGATTCCGCCCGCCGCCTCCAGGTTCCGTGCCCGGCACGGCTCGCGGCCCGCCCGAGCGGGCGTGCCGGCATGGCCCGCGCCGGGGGGTGGGCGCCGTGGGCCTGGCAGAATCGCAGCGTGCGCTCCGCCCACCCACGGGACCGAGCTGCCGGCGCGGCGAGCCCGGCGGCGCTCCGTTCTCGCACCGTCGACGGGCGGGCGCCCGCGCCGAACGCCGTCGGACCCGTCCTCTTCGTCGCCGCCTTGGCCGCCGAGGTGACCTCCTTCGAGGGCGTCCCCGTGCTCTTGACCGGGTGCGGCAAGCTCAACGCCGCCGTCGCGCTGTCGCAGGCACTGGCCTCGTACCGCCCGGACGTGGTGGTCAACGTGGGGACGGCGGGCACGCTCGTCGACGGCTACGAGGGCCTGCACGTGGTCGGGGCGTGCGTCGAGCACGACCTCGACGCGCTGAGCCTTGAGCAGCTGACCGGCGAGCGGCCGATGGGACGGTTCGACCTCGGCACGGGCACGGGCACGGTGGTGGCCACCGGCGACCGTGTGGTCGCCGACCCGGCCGAGGCGCAGCGTATCGCCGCGCTCGGGGCCCACCTCGTGGACATGGAGGCGTTCGCCCTCGCCCGGGTGTGCGCGGCGTTCGAGGTGCCGTTCCTCTGCGCCAAGTACGTGAGCGACCAGGCCGACGCCGACGTGGCGACCAGCTGGACGGCCTCGGTCCACCGTGCGTCCGAGGCGCTCTTCGCCTGGAGCCGCGAGCTCCCCGTCGACCCTCCCGTCCCGGTGCTGCGCCCGCCGGCGGGGTGAGCCGGGCCGGAAGCCGCGCCGGGCTGTACGGTGGAGGGACGGCGCCGAGGCGGGTCAGGCGCGCGCCGGGCGACCGGCCGGGGGCGGGCGGCCAGGTGGTAACGTGCTGAGCTACGGGCCGTTGGCGCAGTTGGTAGCGCACTTGCATGACGCGCAAGGGGTCAGAGGTTCGAGTCCTCTACGGCCCACCACACCGCTCGACCTTGGGTTTCTCGGAGGGTCTGCCTTGCCCCGGCTGGGCAGCAGGAACACTCGCTGTGGCCCACGGAGATCGAAGGCAGTCCGGTCGAAAGCGGCGATCGCGCTGAACCGGAGAGACCGCACCGTGCGGGACCGGTGGGTCCTCTTCGGTCGCAACGGACCGGCGGCGGCATGCGACCGGGGCGCGTGGTCGACAGGGCGTCGGTGTGGTACAACGCGAGCCGTGCAACGCTCGAGGCGCACCAGCGGCGCGCCTCGTCGTGTGTGCCTCGAGCCCCGGGGGACGAGCTTCGTGGGTGCGGGTGTCTCCTGGGCGGGGTCCGGGGGTCCTGACGGCCGCCGGCGCGCCCGCGTCGGGGTCGGCCCGCTATTCGCTGCCGCAGCACGACCACCGTGACGTGCGCCCTCACCTGTACCGGGCCGCCGCGGCGCGACACGGTGCCGTAGGCGGTGACCGAGGTGCCGGTCACCGCCTACGGCACCCAGGATGGGTAGGCCGTCGACCGCGTGTCGGGGGTTGGGCGGCGAGGCGTACGCCACCCTGGAGTTGACCCAGGGCGCCACCCTGTCCGCCACCGACGGTGGCCAGTCCGCAGGCCACCCGGGCGGCCGCAGCGGCGGCGGGTCCGGGAGCGTCGGCGCCCGGATGGCTCTCCCGGCCCCGTCGAGGTGACGCTCCACCGTCGTCGCCGCCCACCACGACCAGCATTCCAACTCCCGCCAGCGTTCCCGATCCTGCCAGCCCAAACCCAAGTTCGCCATGGAGGCATACCCATGCGATCACCCCATTGGACCAAAGCACTCCGTACCCGATCTCGCCGCACGAGGACAGGGTTGCTCGTCGCCCCGATCCTGGTGGCAACCGTCGGGGTCGCCCTACCCGCCTCGGGCGCGCTCTCCGGTCGCCCGCGCCCGGAGCGCCTGGCCCTGGCCGACGCCACCGCCACCTGTGGCAGCGCGGCGGGCGGGTACTACGAGGTGGCAGCCGACGGCGGCGTGTTCACCTTCGGGGGCGCCCGCTTCTACGGCTCGCTGGCCGGCAAGCACCTGAACGCCCCCATCGTCGGCATCATCCCCACCCCCGACGACGGCGGCTACTGGCTCGTCGCCGCCGACGGGGGGATCTTCTCCTTCGGGAACGCCCGCTTCTACGGCTCGATGGGCGGCAAACCCCTGGACAAGCCCGTCGTGGGCGGCACTGCACCCACATCGGGCGGCTGCCCGGGGCCCCAAGGAGCGGCGGGCAACACGATCCTCGACGGCACGACGGCTCCCCCGGCGTCCACGCTCGGCGCGGTTGGCGACTTCTACCTCGACACCACCACCGAGACGCTCTACGGGCCGAAGACCTCCTCGGGCTGGCCGTCGACGGGCACGAGCCTCGTCGGTCCCCAGGGACCAGCGGGCTCCAACGGCACTGCCGTGCTCAACGGCACGACCGCTCCCCCGGCGTCCACGCTCGGCGCGGTTGGTGACTTCTACCTCGACACCACCACCGAGACGCTCTACGGGCCGAAGACCTCCTCGGGCTGGCCGTCGACGGGCACGAGCCTCGTCGGTCCCCAGGGACAGGCGGGGACGAACGGCGCGCCGGGACCGCAAGGGCCAGCCGGACCGGGGGAACAGGTGTTCAGCACTCCGGGGTCCTTCACCTACACGGTCCCGAGCGGGGTGAGCGAGATGAAGGTAGCGATCTGGGGTGGCGGCGGTGGCGGCGGTGGCGGCGGATTCGGCGCCAGTGGCAGCGGTGGCGGCAGCGGCGGCGGCGGTGGCGGCGCAGGCGGTCTTGCGAAGGCGTTCGTCTTCGCTCCCGGGGGAAGCTCCTGCACCGTGACTGTCGGCGGCGGCGGCGCAGCCGGTAGCAGCGGCGCGAGCGGCGGCGGTGGCGGCACCACCACCTTCAATTGCGCTCAGGGCGGCTTCATGCAGGTCCTGGGCGGCAACGGTGGCGCGAGCGGCGGCAGCGGCGGTGGTGGCGGCACCGGCGGCGGCGCCAGCGCTCCGGTGCCAACCCTGACGTTCGTAAACGGCGGCAGCGGCGGCGGCGGCAGCGGCAGCGGCGGCGGCAACGGCGGCGGCTACTCCTATCAGCCGTCGGCCGGCTCCGGCGCCAGCGGCACCGGTGGGAGCAGTCCGATCGTCGGCGGCGGTGGTGGTGGTGGCGGTGTCAGCGGCAGCGGAGGTGCCGGTGCGAGCGGCCTCGTCATTGTCACGCCGGTCTGACGAGAGGCGTACGGCACGCGCCCGATGATCCCGTCCGGACGGAGGCGTCGGAGGTGGTCCTGCCTGCGGTCGTGGGTACTGAGTCGAGGCCCAGCAGCGGCGGCGGCGACGGCGGCACCGGTCCTCGTTGACGAGCACCCTTCGGCCACGGGTCGGAAGACGACAAGTGCCTTCGGGAGCGCCTCGGGTACGGGGATCGCGAAGCGTACGCCCGGAGCGCGCTGGCTGTCGACGGTGGCCGAAGCGCTCACCGGCGCGAAGGCGCCGTCGCCGATGGGTCGGACGAGTGAGCCGACGCGTTCGCCGTGGTGTCGGCGTGGGGTCGGCGCCGAGAGATGCCGAGATGGCGAGTCGGATCACCCAGGTCGTCGCTGTCCCACGCGCTCTCCGCCGCCGGGTCCCGATCCGCGACCGCGCTCGTGGCTGCCACCGCGAATGTCGAGCGGATCCCGGTTCGTCGTCACCGAGAGAACTGCGATGAGGCCAGTGTGGACGACCCGCCAACGTCTCCTCGGCTCGCTCAACGGCCGCTCGGCGGAGGAATTCGGAGACGGGTTCACCCCTCGCCGTGGCTGCACGACGGACCCGTTGATCGAGGTCAGGATCACGCCTCAGGCGTCGCATGCTCCAGGGGTATTCCGCTCAGGCTCCAATGTGATAGAGGAGGCTCGTCTCGAGCCGCATCGCACAGATGCCCGGCTCGAGGCGATGTGAGCGGTCCCGCACCTCATCTGTGCTCGACGGCGCGTGCCCGCGGGACACCCGGAGGACGCAGGGTGAGGCTGCGTCGTGGCCCGGGGCCCTCGTCGGTCGCCCGTCCGGCCACCCCGACGTCCGTCGACGTTGCCGCTGGCGGAGGGACGCGCCGGTCCGTTCCCTCGTGGCAGGCTCCCTCCGAGGAAGCGTGCCTGGCCTGTCAGCTCGCCACCGGAGCGCTCCCCCTTCCTGGCGGTCGGGTCCACAGCACCGCCCGCTGGGTGGTGGAGCACTGCGCCGGTCCACTCGGCCTCGGACGCTCGTCGTGAAGCCGCTGCGGCACGTCGTGCACGTCGCGGAGCTCACGGACGACGAGGCAGCAGAACTGGGACCCCTCCTCCGGCGCACGTGCCCTCTTCGCGCGACGGTGAGGACGCGCTGCCCACCTCACCTGCCGCGCGCCGGGACCAGCTCCCGGAGGCGCACCCGGCCGCCCGTGCGCAGCACGGCGGTCCGGTAGACACGGGCGGCCACCTGCGCGAGCACGACGGTGCACGCCAGGCTCACCGCCACCGACGCCACGAACTGCCACCACGCGACGTCGCCGAACCCCACCAGCGTCGGCATGGCGAACGGTGCCGTGGGTGGCAGGTAGGCGAGGACCTTGACGAGCAGCGACGCGTTCCCGGTGCTGACGCCGGTGAGCGAGACGATGTAGCCGAAGATCAGTGGCGCGCTCAGCGGCAGCGCCAGGCTCTGGACCTGGTCCTGGCGTTCGGCAAGGGAGCCGGCGGCGGCGTACACCCAGCTGTAGAAGGCGTAGCCGAGGACCAGCCAGGCGAGGGTTGCCGCCACGACCACGGGGGCTCCCCCCTGCACGAGGCTCGAGCCCACGAGCTTGGCGAGCACCAGAGCGAAGACCACGAGCGACACCGCCTGGACGAGGGCGACCGTGCCGATGCCGACGACCTTGCCGGCGAGGAGCTGGACCGGCCGGACAGTGGCGAGCAGGACCTCCACCACCCGGCTGGCCTTCTCCTCCATCACGCCCATCAGGGTCCAGGTCAGGTACTGGGTGAGGACGATGAAGATGAGGATGACCCCGAGGAGCGCCGTCGCCTCCGCCGTGGTGCGCGTCTTCTTGCCGGGGTGGACGCTCTCGACGGGCAGCGGCTTGGCCTTCGCAACGGTGGCGGCCTGCGCAGGGGTCAGGCCGGCCTGCTGAAATGCACGCTCGGCGCCGAGCGTCGAGGACACCACCCGGACGTAGCGAGCCGGAGCCGACGTGTCGGTGGCCGCGATCGGGCTCGGTACGACGAGCCTCCCGCCGGCGTCCACCACCAGGTCGAGCCCTCCGGCGCCGAGGGCGGCCCGGGCGACGCCGAGGTCGCGCTCGTGCACCAGCCTCACCGGCAGCCCGACCGAGGTGGCGAGCGCGTGCAGCTCTGCGTCGAGGGCGGCAGGCCCGCCGACCACGCCGACCTCGTAGGTCTTGGTGGACCCGGTGTGGAGGGTGGGGATGACGACGGCGGCTGCCACCACGGCGAAGAGGATGACGGTCACCACGCGGAACACCCGGCCGCGGAGCCGTTCGCGGATCTCCCGCCCGGCGACGAGGCCGGTGTCGCCGAGGACGCCCCGGCCCCCGAGCCGCACGCGAAGGGCAGCCAGTGGCGACGCCCCTCCCCGGCCCCTCCGGCGGAGGCGGAGGCGGACGATCGTGACCACGACGAGCGCGGCGATGACGAAGGGGAAGGCCTTCACCGGCCCACGGCCTCGCGGAAGACCTCGGAGAGGCGGCGGCGCTCGAAGACGAACTGGGTCACGTGGCCGGCGGCGCGCGCCGCGTCGAGGACGGCGTCGCTGTCGGTCGAGTCGTCGAGGACCAGCCGCACCTCGCCGCCGTTCACCTCCGAGAGCGAGACCCCGGGGATGGCCCGTGCCCACGTTCCCTGGCGATCTCCGTCCACGCGGACGGTGAGGCGTCGCGCCCCGCTGGTGGCGAGGGCGTCCACGCTCCCGCTCGCCACGAGCCGTCCGTGGTCGATGATGGCCACCGACTCGCACAAGTCCTCGACCAGGTCGAGCTGGTGGCTCGAGAACAGCACGCACCGTCCCGAGCGGGCCTGCTCGACGAGGACCTCGCCGATGGCGTCGACGCCCGCCGGGTCCAGGCCGGCGAGCGGCTCGTCGAGCACGAGCACCTCGGGGTCGTGCACGAGCGCGGCCGCCAGCTGGACCCGTTGCTGGTTGCCGTGCGACAGCGACTCCACCTTGCTGCGCGCCCGGTCCGCCACCGCCAGGCGCTCCAGCCACTGCTCCGTGGCCGCTGCCGCGCTGGCACCGTCCATGCCGTGCAGGCGACCCAGGTACGCGACCTGGTCGGCCACGAGCATGTTGGGGTAGAGCCCCCGCTCCTCGGGCATGTAGCCGAAGCGGCGACGCTCGGCGGGGCCCACGGGAGACCCCTTCCAACGCACCGACCCGGCGTCGAGGTCGGTGAGCCCGAAGATGGCACGCATCGTCGTCGTCTTGCCGGCGCCGTTGGGGCCGAGGAAGCCGACCACGTGGCCCGAGGGGACGGAGAAGGTCAGCTCGTCGAGGGCGGTCACCGTGCCGAAGCGACGGCTCAGGCCATCGAGCTCCAGGTCGGCCACGGGTGAAGCCTACGGTCTCCCTGCCGTTCCCGTCGGCATGCGGCGTGCCGGGGACCCCGGCGACGCGTGGACCCGGGCGGCCGACGGGCCGGTGGGCCGAGGGCGGCCGACGACCCGCCAGACGGTGGGCCGACGGTGGGCCGACGACCCGCCAGACGGTGGGCCGACGGTGGGCCGACGGTGGGCCGACGGTGAGCAGACCTCGGTGCCCGTGTACGGTCCGACGGAGGATGGAGCAGAGCGGAAGGAGGAGGCCGTGCGGGCAGCCACCTATCGAGGGACGGGCGACAGCGGCGTCCTGTCGGTGGACGAGGTCCCGACGCCCGACCCCGGCCCCGGGGAGGTCCGCGTGCGCATCACGTGCTCGGGCGTCAACCCCACCGACTGGAAGACACGCTCGGGCCTGACCGGGCGGACGCCGTCCGAGCCCCAGGTGCCGCACCAGGACGGCGCCGGGGTCGTCGACGCCGTCGGCGAAGGCGTGGTCGACCGCCACGTCGGCCAGCGGGTGTGGGTGTACCTGGCGGCGCTCGACAACCGCTGGGGCACGGCGGCCGAGCACAGCGTGGTGCCGGCTGGGCGAACGGTTCCCCTTCCCGACGGCGCCACGGACGAGCTGGGCGCCTCCCTGGGGGTCCCGGCGGTCACGGCGGCCCACTGCCTGGGAGGGGTCCCCGGGCGCCTGCGCGACGCCACCGTGCTCGTCACCGGTGGCGCCGGTGCCGTCGGGCACTACGCCATCGAGCTGGCCAAGCACGGCGGCGCCCGGGTCGTCACGACGGTGAGCTCGCCCGAGAAGGCCGAGCTGGCCCGGGCCGCCGGCGCCGACCTCGTGGTCGACTACCGCCGACCCGGCTTCGTCGACGAGGTGCGGTCCTTCACCGCGACGGTCGACCGCGTCGTCGAGGTCGCGCTCGGCGCCAACCTCGAGCTCGACCTGGCGCTGTGCCACCCCGGCACGGAGATCGTCACCTACGCCACCGAGGAGCACGACCCGGTCCTGCCGACGCGGCGGCTCATGACGGCCAACGCCACGATCCGCTTCGTGCTCCTCTACGGCGTCCCGCACCAGCAGCTGGCCGACGCCGTCGGTTGGGTCGACCGCGCGGTGCAGGACGGGGCGCTGTCGCTGCTCCCGCTCCACCGGTTCCCCCTCGACGAGGTGGCGGCGGCCCAGGACGCCGTCGAGGGAGGTGCGGTCGGAAAGGTGCTGGTCGTCCCTTGACGACCGCAGGGCGGCAGGGGGGCGGGCCTACGACGGCGGGCGACCGCATCGCAGGGACCACCCGGTTCCTCGACGCCCGTCCGCGATGTCCGGTGTGACGAGCCCCGTCGGCTCGCAGGGGTGCCGCCGCTCCGGCGCCCAGACGCCGAGGTCCGCGGCGTCGACACGGGTTGTCGGTCAGGCGAGGCCCTCGGGTTGGGCGGTGCCGCCAGCTGGCCACTGGGCGAACAGCACGTAGCGATCACCCCGGATCAGGCTGTTGCGCCATTCGATGGGGGTGTCTCCGACGAGGGCGAGGCGTTCGATCGAGAAGGCGGCCATCGTGGGTGGAAGCCGCAAGAGCCTGCGCTCGCTCGGCTCGGGGACGACGGGCCGGATGCGCTCCCAGCCGCCGGTGATGCGCAGGGAGCAGTGGGTGGCGAGCACGTCGTAGAGCCCTCCCGACGAGAGGTCGGCGTCGAGCAGCGCCTCGGTCCGGTCTGCCGGGAGCCACGATCGGTCCCAGGCAATCGGGTCGGCGCCCGCGAAGCGGAGCCGCTCGACGAACACGACCTCGTCGTCGGCGCCCACGCCCAGCTGCGCCGCGACGTCCGCCTCGGCGCGTCGTCGCTCGGCGGCGAGCACCTCGCTCCGCTCTTCGATCCCCCCGGCCCGCACCGTGGAAGCCAGGCTGTAGAGGGAGTGCAGCGGCTGCTCGAGGACGGGAGGGGCGACGGACGTGCCGCGGCCTCGTTGGCGGACGACCAGTCCCTCCGCGGTGAGGTGACGAACGGACTCCCGCACGGTCTGGCGACTGACCTCGTACTCGCGGGTCAGCTCCTCGTCCGTCGGGAAGTGGTCCTCGAACGCTCCGTCGAGCAGACGTCGACGGAGGTCGTCCACGAGCTGTGCCCACAGCGGTAGGGGGCTCGACCGGTCGAGCATGGTCGATACCGTGTCACACTCCGGCGAGGAAGAACGAGCCGACGAGGACGACGAGGACGTAGAGCGTGACGAGGGCCATGGGAGGGTCCTTCTCGTAGAGGAAGGAGACGACGCCGACCGCCACCCGCAGCACGGGGGTGAGGATCAGGACGAGCACTCCGAGCACGACGATCCCTCGGCCGTCCCCGTGGGCGATCGACCGCCCGAGCGAGGAGAACGAGTGCGGGAACGGTGTCGTCCTCGACGTGAGCGCTCGATAGGAGAAGTGCCCACGGACCGGCAGGTAGGCGCCGTGGTGGGCGAACATGAGCCCGAGCCCGACCGAGACGACGAGCACGCTCGCGACCACGCCGACCCGCAGCACGAGGCTGATGGCGAGCTCGACCTTGCGGACCTTCTCTTCCATCACGGCCCGCTCCTCGGGGCCGAGCTGCCGACGCCGGTGGTCGGACCGACCGGGCCCCGGTGTGCCTGGCTCGCACCGGGCGTCCAGGCCCGGGCTGTCCGCGGTTCCGTGCGTGACCGTCATGGGAGCAGTCCCTTCTGGAGCATCTCGAGGGAGATGACGACGAGGACGACGACGAAGACGAGCCGGACCGTCTTGCTCGTGATCCGACCGAGGACCCGGGCACCGACGGTGGCTCCGAGGAGCACCCCGGCGGCGACGGGAGCGGCGATGATGGGGTCGATCTGGCCGCGGATGAAGTACACGCCGGCGCTCGCGGCGGCCGTCACCCCAATCATGAAGTTGCTGGTGGCCGAGGACACCTTCATGGGGAGGTGCATGGCGCTGTCCATGGCCGGCACCTTCAACGCTCCGGATCCGATGCCGAGCAGGGCGCTGACCAGGCCGGCGACGTACATGAGGGCGAGCCCTGGCTTGGTGCCGACGACCTTGTAGGGGATCTCCCGCTCCTCGGCGGGGTCGTAGTAGGAGCCGTGGAGGTCGAAGTAGTTGGCGAGCCGGTCGTGCGACACCGCGAGGGGCTCGGCGACGTGGCGCCGCCGGTACGTGGCGAACGACGAGTAGGCGAGGACGACCCCGAGGGCGACCTCGAGGACCCGGGTCGGCAGGAGGGTCGGGAGGTAGGCGCCGCTCACGGCCCCCGTGGGCGGGGCGCGCTCGAGGAAC
>CAZSYT010000041.1:13226-25192 GCA_964610905.1 uncultured Acidimicrobiaceae bacterium | reverse complement strand
GCCGGGGCGCCGAGGGGTCGACCGGCGGGTGGGCGGGGCCCGGCTCGGAGCCGGTGCCCACGTGGCGAGCCGCCGCCCGAGCCGGGCCGGGTCCCGACCGGTATCGTTGCGAGATGACCACTCGTGCCGACCGCGAGCCGGCGCCCGCGGCCCGGCCGCGTTCGGTGGAGGCCTCCGACGGACCCGGCGAGGGAGCGGGGAGCGCCACGGCTCCACCGCCCGTCGCGCCCCGGCCGCTCGAGCGGGGGGACGATGCGGTCGACGACCGCGCCCCGGTCCACGAGCGGGTCGACGTCGCCGCGGCGGGTCCCACCCCCCGCTACTTTGCCCGGCAGCTCTCCGACCTCGACTTCAACGACCGCCTCCTCGACCTGGTCGAGGACCCGTCGGTCCCCCTGCTCGAACGGGTCAAGTTCGTGGCCCTCTTCAACGAGCGCCTCGACGAGTTCTTCCAGGTGCAGGTGGCGGGGCTGAAGCGCCAGATGGCCGCCGGCATCAAGGCCCGTGCCCTGAACGGCAGCACGCCCGACGAGCTGCTGGTCGACGTCCGCACCTCCCTCGAGCAGATGGTCCGCCGCCAGGAGCGTCTCCTCCAGGGCCAGCTCCTCCCGGCGCTCGCCGAGGAGGGCGTCGCCCTGTGCACCTGGGACGGCCTCGAAGCCGACGAGCGTGCCCATCTCACCGAGGTGTTCGACCGCCTGATCCTGCCCGTGGTCACCCCGCTCACCGTCGACCCCAGCCACCCCTTCCCCTATCTCTCGAACCTGTCGCTCAACGTCGGCGTCGACGTGCGCGACGGCGACGTCACCCGCTTCGCCCGGGTGAAGGTCCCGCCGAACGTCCCCCGGCTGCTGCCCCTGCCCGGCGGGGAGCGGTTCGTCCCGATCGAGCGGGTCATGATGGCCCACCTCGACGAGATCTTCCCCGGGGCGGACGTCGGCGAGGCGTGCGTGTTCCGGGTGACCCGCGACGCCGACATCGCCCTCGACGACGACGCTGCCGACGACCTGCTGCTCGCCCTGCAGGAGGAGCTCCGGCGCCGCCGGTTCCTGCCGGTGGTCCGCCTCGAGGTCGACACGAGCACCTCGGGCGCCCACGTGGACCGGCTGATGGGCGAGCTCGGCCTCGAGCCCGCCGACGTCTCGCACGTCGCCGGCCCCCTCGGGCGCGAGTGGCTGTGGGCCCTGCACGACCTCGACCGGCCCCGCCTCCACGACAGCCCGTGGTCCCCGCTGGTGCCCCGGGTCCTCGTCGAGCGCGAGCCCGAGGAGCCCAGCGGCATCTTCGCCGTCCTCGACCGCCAGGACGTGCTCGTCCACCACCCCTACGACTCCTTCGCCGCCTCGGTCGAGGAGCTCATCAACGAGGCGGCCGACGACCCCCACGTGCTGGCCATGAAGCAGTGCCTCTACCGGACCTCCGGCGACAGCCCGGTCGTCGCCGCGCTCGTGCGGGCGGCCGAGCACGGCAAGCAGGTGGCCGTCCTCGTGGAGGTGACCGCCCGCTTCGACGAGGAGGCCAACATCGGGTGGGCACGCGCCCTCGAGGAAGCGGGGGCGCACGTCATCTACGGCCTGATGGGCCTGAAGACCCACGCCAAGACGACGCTCGTGGTGCGCCAGGAGGGTGACGAGGTCCGCCGGTACTGCCACGTGGGGACGGGCAACTACAACCCCAAGACGGCGCGCATGTACGAGGACCTCGGGGTGCTGTCGTCGCGGCCCTCGCTCGGGGACGACGTCACCCGGTTCTTCAACTACATCACCGGGTTCAGCCGGCCGCCCGAGTACCGCGAGCTGGTGACGGCCCCGGGGGGGATCCGCGAGCGGGTCCTCGCCGCCATCGAGGAGCAGACGGCGCTCGGCCCCGGCGGACGCATCGTCCTGAAGGCCAACGGTCTCGACGACCAGGCCGTCATCGACGCCCTCTACCGGGCGTCCCAGGCCGAGGTGCCGGTCGACCTCGTCGTGCGGGGCATCTGCTGCCTGTGCCCGGGCGTGCCCGGGCTGTCCGAGACGATCCGCGTCCGCTCGATCGTGGGGCGGTTCCTCGAGCACTCGCGGATCTTCCGCTTCGGCGGGGGGACCGGGCCGGCGACGCACTACATCGGCTCGGCCGACCTCCGGCGACGGAACCTCGACCGGCGCGTCGAGGCGATGATCCCGGTCACCGACCCCGACGCCGTGGCCCGGCTCGACGAGATCCTCACCCTCGAGCTGGCCGACGACACCCACGCCTGGTCGCTCGCCGCCGACGGCACGTGGAGCCGGGTCCCGTCCTCAGACGGTGTCGACGCCCAGCGCGCCCTCGGGGTCGCCGCGCTCGCCCGCAGCGTCCCCCACGACGAGGAGCGCGCCCGGACGGCACCGGCCCCCGAGGCCCGGATGCCCGACGCCTTCAGCCGACGGCGACGTCAATTCGTGCCAGAACGTCGCCGGACAGCATGGGGGCGACGTCGAGAGCCGTGAGGTTCTCGCGGACCTGCTCGACGCGGCTGGCACCGGTGATGACCGTCGAGACGTGCGGGTTGCACGTGCACCAGGCGATGGCGAGCTGGGCGAGCGTGCAGCCGAGCTCGTCGGCGATCCCCTTGAGCTTCTGCACCTTCTCGTTGCGGTCACGGTCGGTGAGGAGGTTGCGGAGCCACTCGTAGCCGGGGAGGGTCGCGCGCGAGCCCTCGGGGACCCCGTCGGCGTACTTGCCGGTCAGGAGCCCCGAGGCGAGCGGGCTCCAGATGGTGAGGCCGAGGCCCATCGACTCGTAGAGGGGCGCGTACTCCTTCTCGACGCGGTCGCGCCACAGCAGGTTGTACTGCGGCTGCTCGACGACCGGCTTGTGCAGGTGGTGGCGCTCGGCGACGTCGTACGCCTCCTGCAGGGCCTCCGCCGACCACTCGGAGGTGCCCCAGTAGAGGGCCTTGCCGCTCGAGACGATGTCCGACATCGCCTGCACCGTCTCCTCGACGGGGGTCTCCGGGTCGGGCCGGTGGCAGTAGACGAGGTCGACGAAGTCGAGGCCGAAGCGCCCGAGGGAGCCGTCGATCGCCTGCAGCAGGTACTTGCGGTTGAGCGTGTTGCGCATGTTGGGGACGTTGCGGAGCCCCCAGAACAGCTTGGTGGAGACGACGTAGCTCTCGCGTGGCCACCCGAGCTTGGCGATCGCCTCGCCCATGATGCGCTCGGACTCCCCGCCCGCGTACGCCTCGGCGTTGTCGAAGAAGTTGACGCCCGCCTCGTAGGCGGCGGCCAGGCACTCCTCGGCCAGGCTGCCGGCCAGCTGCGGCCCGAAGGTCACCCACGAGCCGAAGGACAGCACGCTGACCTTCAGGCCGGACCTCCCCAGACGCCGGTACTCCATCTCCATGTCGGACCTCCCCGTGTGCGGCTCCCCGCAACCTTAGGGGGCGCGACGCACTCGCCGGTCGGGGACACCGGGTGGCTCCCCCGAGCTTGCCGGGTCCGGCCGGCCCCGGCGATGATCCCCCGGTGACGCCGGCCGCGGGCATCGAGGTCGCCGCGGCCGGTCTGGCCGCGGGCCTGGTCAACGCCGTGGTGGGGTCGGGTTCGCTGATCACCTTCCCCCTGCTGCTCGCCCTCGGCTACCCGCCGGTGGTGGCCAACGTCTCCAACAACGTCGGGCTGGTCCCCGCCTCGGTCGGTGCCGCCGTCACCCAGCGCCGCGAGCTCACAGGCCGGCCACGGCAGCTCGCCGTCTTCCTCGCCACCGCCGCCGTCGGCGGGTGCGCGGGAGGGGTCCTCCTCGTCGTCCTCCCCGGCTCGGTGTTCGAGCGGGTCGTCCCCTACCTGATCCTGGTGGCGGCCGCGCTCATGGCGGTGCGGCCCCGACTGGCTGTCCGGGTGCGCGACCGGGCGGCCCGGAGGCAGGCCGGCGGGCATGCGGGCGCCGAGGCGGGAGGTCCGGGGGCGCCCGGTGCGGTGCCGACACGAGGCGCCACCCCGGCGAGCGGCACCACGTCCGCGCCGGCTCCCGCACCCACCTGGCTTCCCGTCGCCCTCTTCGGCGCCGCCGTCTACAGCGGGTACTTCGGGGCGGCGGTGGGCGTGATCGTGCTCTCGCTGCTGGCGGTCGCCCTGACCGAGGAGATCCACCGCCTGAACGTCTGGAAGAACGCCGTGGTGGGGCTGTCCAACGCCACCGCCGCCGTCGTCTTCGTGGCAGCGAGCCACGTCGAGTGGGTGGTCGCCGGCATCCTGGCCGTCTCCTCCCTGGCGGGCGGCCAGCTCGGCGTGCACGTCGGCAAGCGCATCCCGCCGGCCGTCCTGCGGGCCGTCGTCGTGGTCGTCGGCGTCGTCGTGGCGGTGGTGCTGCTCGTGCGGTGAGCCGGGCGTCCCGCCACGGGCCCGGGCCCAGCCGTCCCGGTCCCGGCACGGCTCAGCCCGCCGCGCCGGCACGGCTCAGCCGGCGGGCGTCGCCCCGACGAGGACGAAGGCCACCCGCACCGGGCGGCCCGACCGGTTGCGCCAGGCGTGGCGGGTGCCGCGCTGGACGACGACGGTGCCGGGGCGGACCGTGGTGGTGGCGCCGTCGTCGAGCTCGAGGTCGAGCTCGCCGTCGAGGACCACCGCGTAGTCGACCGAGTCGGTCGTGTGCATGCCGGGGTTGTCGGGCTCGAGCCGGGCCACGAGGTCGGGCACCTTGGCCTGGGCCTCCTCGAGCGCGGCGCCGACGTCGAGGTCGGCTGGGGCCGGTGTGCCGTCGGGCGGGAACGTCACGACCCGGAAGACCGTGCCGCCGGGGGCGGGGAAGTAGTGGGGGATCCCGGCGGCGCCGAGCGCCCCGGGCATCGCCGGGGTGCCCTCGGTGTGCCAGAGCTCGATGGTCTCGAACCCGGGGAGCAGGGAGAGGGTGGTGGGCTCGACCGGCCCGTCGTCGACGACCATCGCCCGACCGCGCTCGTCGTGCCCGGTCACCACCCGCCTGATCGGTTCCATCGCGCCCTCCTCCGTCCGCCCGCGTCCTCGTCGGGCGCTCCTCGGAGGGTACCCGTGCCAGGCGCCGATGGCCTCGGCTGCGGCCCGCCGGTCCCGATGCCCGTCGGACCTAGCCGCCGTCGTCGAGGCCGTCGCCCTCGCCGGCGTCATCGCCCGCCGGCAGCTCCCGACGGGCGATGATGTGGACGTCGATCCCGACGTCGCACGCCGCGCTGATCACCTTCCGGACGATCGAGCCACCGCCCGTCAGCTCCTGCCAGCGGGTCCGTCGGCTCGAGCCGATGACGATCTGGGTCACCTGGTGGTCGCGGGCGAAGGTGGTGAGGGCTCGCGCCGGGTCGTTGTCGCGCAGCTCGTGCCAGCGGGCCCCGAGCGACGAAGCCAGCTCGCGCAGTGCCTCCAGCCGCTCGCCACCGGTGACCGGAGCGGCGTCGCCCGCCACCACGTGGACGACGTCGAGGTCCCCCTTGGTCCGCGAGGCGATGCGGGCCGCCCGGCGGAGCAGGACGTCGGTTCCGGGCGCCTCGGTCACCGCTACCATGATGCGCTCGGTCGTCTCCCACACCGTGGCCGTCTGACGCCGGGCCAGGTGGGCGAGGAGCTCCTCCTCGGTCTCGTCGGCGAGGAAGCGCAGGGCGAGCTCTCGCAGGGCGATCAGGTTGTCGGTGCGGAAGAAGTGGGTGAGGGCCTGGGGGACCTTGACCGGCGGGTAGATGTTGCCGTGCACCATGCGCCGCCGGAGCTGCTCGGGCGAGGAGTCGACCAGCTCGATCTGGTCGGCCATGCGCACGACTCGGTCGGGCACCCGCTCGCGCACCGACGTGCCGGTCATCTGCTCGACGGCGTCCGCGATGCTCTCGAGGTGCTGGATGTTGACGGTGGTGATGACGTCGATGCCGGCCTCGAGGAGCTCGAGCACGTCCTGCCACCGCTTCTCGTGGCGGCCCGAACCGGGCACGTTCGTGTGCGCCAGCTCGTCGACGAGGGCGAGCTCGGGGCGGCGGGCGAGGACGGCGTCGACGTCGAGCTCCTCGAACCGGCTGCCCCGGTACTCGACCGCCTTGCGGGGGACGACCTCGAGGCCGTCGGCGAGCTGGGCCGTGAGGGGTCGGCCGTGGGTCTCGACGAAGCCGACGACCACGTCGAGGCCCCGCTCCTTGCGCCGGTGTCCCTCGTTGAGCATGGCGTACGTCTTGCCCACGCCGGCGGCCGCGCCCAGGTAGATCCGGAACCGGCCCGCGGCCTCCACGGCGTCGGCGGCGTCGGTGTCGACGCCGGTCCCCCGAGCCCCGCCGGGAAGGCTCCTCCGAGGCATGTCCGGTGGCTCAGCGGTCACCGGGAAGCTCGATGCGGTAGAGCGGGTTCCACACCACCAGTCCACCACGGTCGGTTCGGGCGGTCCCCTCCACCGTGCAACGCGTGCCCGGCGCGAGGCCCGGGACGCTCCGGCGACCCAGGAAGAGCAGGGCGACGCGACCCGTGCCGTCGTCGAGCTCGCACCGGAACGAGCCGCCGGTCCCCAGCGCACCGGAGCGGGCGGTGCCCGTGTCGCAGACGGTGCCGGTGACCACGATCCGGCCTCGGGGGGCGGCGTCGGCCAGCCGGCGGGCCACCGGTCGACCGCCCCAGGTGTCCCCGTCGGTGAACGACACCGTGCTCACCGGAGCTTCGACAGGGCGAGGTTGAGCTGCAGCACGTTGACGACGGGCTCGCCGAGGAACCCGAGCTCGGCCTGCTGGACGTGCGTGGCGACGAGGTGGGCTACCACGGAGCGGGGCAGGTGCCGCGCCGCGGCGACGGCGTCGACCTGGGCGTAGGCGCTGTGCGGGCTGATGTCGGGGTCGAGCCCGCTGCCCGACGAGGTGACGAGCTCGTCGGTCGGCGTGATGCCTTCCTTGCGCAGCGCCGCCGCCCGGGCGGCGACGTGGTGCTCGAGCACCTTCGACCGAGGCCCGAGGTTCGAGGCCCCCGACGCCATGGCGTCGTAGGGGCTGGGCGCTCCCGACGGCGAGACGGTCGCCGAGGGACGGCCCTGGAACCACCGCGGCCCCTTCCACTGCTGGCCGATCATCGTCGAGCCGTCCGCGGTGAGCGACCCGTTTGCCTGGTGGTGGAAGGCGAGCTGCGAGAGGCCGGTGCCGGCGAGAGGGTAGGCGAGGCCGCACAGCACGAGGAAGAACAGCGCGACCACGACCGAGCGTCGCAGGTGGACGAGCATCAGAACACCCCCGTCGCCGTCAGGATGAGGTCGATCAGCTTGATGAAGATGAAGGGGACGACGATCCCGCCGACGCCGTAGACGAGGACGTTGCGGCGCAGGATGGCCGACGCCGACGACGGCCGGAACCGCACGCCGCGCAGCGCCAGGGGGATGAGCGCCACGATGACCAACGCGTTGAAGATGACCGCTGACAACACCGCGCTCTGCGGGCTGTGCAGCTTCATGATGTTCAAGGCGCCGAGCTGCGGGTAGGTCGAGACGAAGAGCGCGGGGATGATGGCGAAGTACTTGGCCACGTCGTTGGCGATCGAGAACGTGGTCAGGGCGCCCCGGGTGATGAGCAGCTGCTTGCCCACCTCGACGATGTCGATCAGCTTGGTGGGGTTGGAGTCGAGGTCGACCATGTTCCCCGCCTCCTTGGCCGCCGTCGTGCCGCTGTTCATGGCCACGCCCACGTCGGCCTGGGCGAGGGCGGGGGCGTCGTTCGTCCCGTCGCCCGTCATGGCGACGAGCTTGCCGCCCGCCTGCTCGGCCTTGATCAGCTCCATCTTGGTCTCGGGGGTGGCCTCGGCCAGGTAGTCGTCGACACCGGCCTCTTGGGCGATGGCGGCCGCGGTGAGCGGGTTGTCGCCGGTGATCATCACCGTGCGGATGCCGACGGCCCGGAGCTGGTCGAAGCGCTCGCGGATGCCCTGCTTGACCACGTCCTTCAGCTCGATGACCCCGAGCACCTCCGGGCCGTCGGCCACCACGAGCGGGGTCGACCCGGCTCGGGCGAAGCCGTCGACGAGGTCGTCGAGCCCGTCGGGAACGTCGCCACCCTGGTCGACCACCCAACGCCGGACCGCCTCGGCCGCCCCCTTGCGGACCTGCCGACCGTCGACGTCGAGCCCGGACATGCGCGTCGTGGCCGAGAAGGGGACGAAGACGTGGTCCTCGCCGAGCGCGCGCTCGCGCAGGTCGAAGCGCTCCTTGGCGAGCACCACGATCGAGCGCCCCTCGGGCGTCTCGTCGGCCAGCGAGGCGAGCTGGGCGGCTTCGGCCAGGGAGGCTTCGTCGACGCCGGGCACGGGCGCGAACGTCGCCGCCATGCGGTTGCCCAGGGTGATGGTGCCCGTCTTGTCGAGCAGGAGCGTCTGGACGTCGCCGGCCGCCTCGACGGCCCGTCCGGAGAGCGCCAGCACGTTGCGTTGCACCAGGCGGTCCATGCCGGCGATGCCGATGGCGGAGAGCAGCGCCCCGATCGTCGTCGGGATCAGGCAGACCAGGAGGGCCACGAGCACGGTCACCGACACGGAGGCCCCCGAGAAGGTGCCGAACGGCCGCAGCGCCACCACCACGGGGAGGAAGACGAGGGTGAGGGCGGCGAGCAGGATGGTGAGGGCGACCTCGTTGGGTGTCTTCTGGCGGTCGGCCCCCTCGACGAGGCTGATCATCCGGTCGAGGAACGTCTGGCCGCGCTCGGCCGTGATCCGGACGACGATGCGGTCGGAGAGGACGCGCGTCCCGCCGGTGACCGCGGAGCGGTCTCCCCCCGACTCGCGGATGACCGGGGCCGACTCGCCGGTGATCGCGGACTCGTCGACCGACGCGATGCCCTCGATGATGTCGCCGTCCGAGGGGACGAGGTCGCCGGCCTCGCACACGACGAGGTCGCCCCGGGCCAGCTCGGCGGCGGGCACCCGCTCCTCGTCCCCCGAGCCGGCGAGGCGACGCGCCATGGTCTCCGAGCGCATCCGCCGCAACGTCTCGGCCTGGGCCTTGCCCCGGCCCTCGGCCACGGCCTCGGCGAAGTTGGCGAAGAGCACGGTCAGGGCCAGCCACACGGTGATCGACCACGTGAACACCGAGGGGTGGGCGATGGCCTCGACGAAGGTGACCACGGTGCCCACCAGCACGACGAACATGACCGGGTTGCGGACCTGCACCTTGGGATGGAGCTTGCGGAGCGCCTCGAGAGCGGCGGGACCGAGGATCTCGCGGTCGAAGAGCCGTCGGGGCTTGGCGACCCCGTGGGGGCGGGTGGTGTCCGCCTCCTCGGCTGCGGGAGCCGGGGCCGGCGCCGGCGCCGTGTTTCCGCTCGGTGGCGCGGCCATCTAGAAGAGCCTCCCGTGGCTGAGCTGCTCGACGATCGGCCCGAGGGCGACCGCCGGGAAGAACGTCAGGCCGCCAACGATGATGATGACGCCGATCAGCAGCCCGGTGAACAGGGGGGTGTCGGTGCGGAAGGTGCCGAGCCCGGCCGGCACGACCTCCTTCGCGGCCAGGGTGCCGGCGAGCGCCAGGGTGGGGACGATGATGGCGAAGCGCCCGAAGAGCATGGCCAGGCCACCGGTGACGTTGTAGAAGGCGGTGTTGCCCGACAGCCCGGCGAAGGCCGAGCCGTTGTTGTTGGCCTGCGAGGTGAAGGCGTAGAGGATCTCCGAGAAGCCGTGCGGCCCGGCGTTCAGCGGGCCGGCCCGCCCGGCGTGGACGGAGGTGGCCACGGCGGTCAGCACGAGCACCACGATCGGCATCACGAGCACGGCGAAGGCGGCGAGCTTGACCTCGCGCGCCTGGATCTTCTTGCCCAGGTACTCGGGCGTCCGTCCGATCATCAACCCGCCGATGAAGACGGTGATGATGGCGAAGAGGAGGATCGTGTAGAGGCCGCTCCCCACCCCGCCTGGCGTCACCTCGCCGAGCATCATGCCGGTCAGCAGGGCGAACCCGCCCATCGGCGTGTAGGAGTCGTTGGCGCCGTCGATCGAGCCCGTCGAGGTCTGCGTCGACGTGACCGCGTAGAGGGAGGACGACAGGGGGCCGAAGCGGGCCTCCTTGCCCACCATGTTCCCCTGGGGCTGGGCCACGGCGTGGGCGGCGGTGACGGCCGGGTTGGGCTGCGACTCGGCGAACGAGGCGATGCCGAGCCAGGCGCCGAAGATGATGGCCATGGCGGCCAGCACGGCGACTCCCTGGCGGACGCTCCCCGCCATCTTGCCGAAGGTGTAGGTGAGCGCCACCGGGATGCAAAGGATGAGGGCGATCGACAGCAGGTTGGTGAGCCCGGTGGGGTTCTCGAAGGGGTGTGACCCGTTGGCGTTGAAGAACCCGCCGCCGTTGGTCCCGAGCTGCTTGATCGTCTCCATGAAGCCGACCGGGCCGCGGGCGATGGTCTGGGTGGCGCCGTCGAGGGCGTTGTGGACGACCGCAGGGCCGCCGAGGGTCTGCACGGCGCCCTGGCCCACGAAGACGATGCCGGCGAGGAAGGCGATGGGGACGAGCACGTAGAGCACGCCGCGCACGAGGTCGACCCAGAAGTTCCCGATGGTGGCCGAGCCCCGCCGGGCGAACCCCCGGATCAGGGCGACGGCCACCGCGATCCCGACCGCCGCGCTCACGAACTGCTGGACCTCGAGGACGGCCATCTGCGAGAAGTACGACATCGTCGACTCGCCCGCGTAGTTCTGCCAGTTGGTGTTGGTGACGAAGGAGACCGCCGTGTTCCACGAGAGCGCCGGTGGCACGGCGCCGAGGTGCTGGGGGTTGAACGGGAGCGAGCCCTGGACGCGGATCAGGAGGTACGACAGCAGCAGGGCGACGGCCGAGAAGACGAGGAGGGCGCCGGCGTACCGGGTCCACGGCTGCTCGGCCTCGGGGTCGAGGGAGAGCAGGCGGTAGACCGGGCGCTCGACGAACCGCAGGTAGGTCACACGGCCCTCGTAGACGGCGGCGAGGTAGGAGCCGAGGAACCGCCAGGCGACGGCCATGACGGCGAGGAGGACGACGATCGTCCAGAAGTAGCCCATCAGAACCACTCGGCCTTGAAGAGGGCAGCGCCCAGGTAGACGAGGAGCGCCACCGAGAGGGCGAGCAGGATCCCGTCGGTGACGCTCACAGCCGGTCGAGCCCCCAGACGAGGCCGAGCATGGCGGCGAAGAAGAGGAGCGTCCCGACGACGGCGATGAGATCTCCCATGGGCCCACCCTGCCCGGCGCGCCGTGAACCCGGCGTGAACGGCGGGCCCCGGGCCGTGAACAATTCGTGAACGTCGACGCGGGCGCCGCGTCCTGACTGGGCACCCGGTCCGCCCCGGTGCTGCGCGGGCTCAGCCGGGCTCGAGCGCGTAGCCGATGCCCGGCGCCGTGCGCACCAGCCGGCCGTCGGGGTCGCCGAGCTTGCGGCGGAGGCGGTAGACGTACACGCGCAGGTACTCCGTCTCGCTCCCGTACTCGCTGCCCCAGACCTGCCCGAGGATCATCTGGTGGGTGCAGACCTTGCCGACGTTGCGGGCGAGGTAGGCGAGGAGGTCGAACTCGCGGGCGGTGAGGTCGACCGGCTCGCCGTCACGGGAGACCTGGTGGTGGACGAGGTCGACGACCAGCGAGCCGGCCGTGACCACCTCGTCGCCCGACGCCGCCTCGGCCGGTCGGTGCCGGAGGGCGGTGCGGATGCGGGCCTCGAGCTCGGCCATGCCGAACGGCTTGGTCACGTAGTCGTCGGCTCCGCCGTCGAGGGCGGCGACCTTGCGCTCCTCGAGACCGGTCGCGGACAGCACGATGACCGGCACGTCGCTCCACTGGCGGACGCGGCGGCACACCTCGAGGCCGTCGAGGTCGGGCAGCCCGAGGTCGAGCACCACGACCTCCGGGCCCGACAGGGCGACCTTCGACAAGCCCTCCTCGCCGGTGACCGCCACCGACACGTCGTGGCCACGGGCGGCGAGGCCCACCCGGAGCGCCCGAAGCAGGGCGCGGTCGTCGTCGACGACGAGCACCTTGGCCATGCTCAGGCCGCCCCGTCCGCGGCAACCG
>CAZSYT010000041.1:0-13126 GCA_964610905.1 uncultured Acidimicrobiaceae bacterium | reverse complement strand
GGTCCGCGGCAACCGGGTCCGCGGCAACCGGGTCCGCGGCAACCGGGTCCGCGGCAACCGGGTCCGCGGCGGCAGCGGGGAGAGTGAAGCAGAAGCGCGCCCCGCCGCCGCTTCGGGCGTCCTCGACCCAGATGCGCTCGCCGTGGGCCTCCACGAACGCCTTGGCGATGGCGAGCCCGAGGCCGCCCCGTCCGCCTGCCTCTCGACGGTTGAACATCTCGAAGATCGTCGTGCGCTCGTCGGAGGTGACCCCGGGCCCTCGGTCCTCGACGGCCACCTCGACGCGCCCGCTGCGCCGGCGGGCAGCGGAGACGGTCACCGGTGCGCCTTCCGGGGCGTGGCGCACCGCGTTGTCGAGCAGGTTGGCCAGCACCTGGCGGACGAGCACGGGGTCGACGTCGACCTCGGGAAGGTCCCCGGGGGAGACGAAGGCGACCGGCCCACGCTCCGGCGAGCGGCCGACGAGGGCGAGCGCCTCGTCGACGACGTCGGCCACGGTGGTCCTGCGTCGGCGGAGCTCGAGCGCCCCCGACTGGATGCGCGTCATGTCGAGGAGGTTCGACACCAGACGTTCGAGGCGGTCGGCCTGGGCGTCGACCAGGCCGACGAGCTCGGCGGCGTCCGTGGGCCCGACCGTCGCCTCGGCGTCGAGGAGGGTCGAGGTCGCCACCTTGATGGTGGCGAGCGGCGTGCGGAGGTCGTGGGAGACGGCCCCGACGAGGGCGCGGCGGAGCCGGTCGACCTCTTCGAGGAGCCTGGCTCGGACCGCCTGCTCGCGCAGTTGGGACCGCTCGAGGGCGAGGGCGAGGTGGTTGGCGAACGCTCCGAGCAGCTCGCGGTCGGCGCCGGTCTCGGCCAGCCCTCGGAGGACGAGCAGCCCGATCGCCCGACCCGAGGCCTCGAGGGCCACGACCTGCACGTCACCCTGGTGCGCCGCGGTCCGGCCGACGGTGACCGGTACGGCCGAATGGGCGGAGAGGCGGTCGAGCTCCTCGCCGGCGAGCGGTCGTCCGGCCGAGGCGACCAGGGACAGGCCCGCGTCGGAGGGGAGCAGCAGGGCCGCCCCGGCGAGCGAGAAGGCCGGCACCATGGCGTCGACGATGGCCTCGAGGAGCTCCTCGACGGCCAGGTCGCGCACGAGCAGCTCGGAGAGGTCGAAGAGCCGGCGGACCCCTGCTGCCCGGTACTGGGCCTCGGCGCGCGCCGCGTCGAGACGGGCCACGACCCGGGCGACCACCACCATGACGACGGCGTAGACGCCGAGCGCCGCCCAGTTCTGCGCCGCGCCGACCGACAGCGTGGAGTAGGGCGGGATGAAGAGGAAGTCGTAGGCGAGGAACCCGGTGACCGTCGCCACGATGCCGGCGGCAAAGCCCCCGACGGCCACGCCTGCCACCACGGGCACCACGAGGACGAGGGCGGCGGTGGCGACGTTCAGGTGGTCGCGCAGCGGCACCATCGCCCCGGCGAGCACGACGACGAGGGCGACGGCGAGCAGCGAGCCGCCGACGACGGTGCGGCGCGACCTCGACCGGTGACCGGACGGGCCGACCGGGCCGACCGGGCCGACCGGGCCGACGCCTGGCACCGCCGGGCGAGCGCTCCCTCGACCGGTGCGGCCGCGTCGTACGTCCCGGTCCCCGCCGCCGGCGTGGTCGCCACCTCCCCGTGGCGAAGAGCCGGCCGGCGCGGCGCCCGGTGACGGGGTCGCGGGGGAGGGGCGCGGCGCAAGTGGGTGCACGGCCATCGTGGGCCCATCATCCCCCTCGCCAGGCCTGTCCGCCAGGGCGCGGACCGTCTCACCGCCAGCCGGGGCGGTGGGCCCGGCGTCCGGCTCAGGCGTCGCGGCGGACGAAGAGGACCCCGGCAGCCACCAGCACGACGGCGGCGTAGACCGCCATCAGCCCGAGGCCCGTCCACGGAGCGAACGTGTCCGGCCGCGGCTGGGTCGAGATCATCGCCTGGAGCACGGTGAGCGGCAGGAACTTCGAGAGCGCCTGCTGGACCGAGGTCGGGAAGGCGTTCAGGATGAGGGGCAGGATCAGCAGGGCTCCGACGAAGATGCTGATGGCACCGGCGGTGTGGCGGATGAGCGAGCCGATGCCGAGGGCGAAGAGGCCGAGCACGGCGAGGTAGATGCCGCTGCCCACGACGGCGCGGGCCACGCCGGGCTGTCCGAGCGTGGCATGGGGCACCGGGCTCTTCAGCAGGCTCTGCCCGAGGAAGAAGGCGGCGAACGTCACCACCTCGCTCACCACCAGGGCGACCGCGCCGAAGACGGCCGCCTTGGCGGCGAGCACGAGCGGCCGGCGCGGCACGGCGGCGAGGGTGGCCCGGATCATCCCCGTTCCGTACTCGCTCGTGATCACCAGGATGCCGAGCACCCCGATGGCCAGCTGGGCGAGGAACACGCCGCGCAGGCTCCGGCTGGTGGGATCGAAGCTCAACCGCTCGACGAGGCTGAACGTGCGCCAGCGGTTGTTCGACACGGCGGTGATGATGGCCCCCAGCCCGACGGTGGCGACTGCCAGGGCGACGAGGCTCCACACCGTCGAGCGCACCGAGCGGAGCTTGGTCCACTCCGAGCGCAGCACGTCGACGGGGGACAGGTGCGACGTCGTCGGCGACAGCGGCACCGCCGCTCCGGGAGGAGTGGTGACAGGGGGAGTGGTCGCGGTCATCGGGTCACCTCGCGAGGTCGGAGAGCGTGTCGGTGGTCGACGCGCCGTCGGGCGCGATCACGCCGGCCCCGGAGGCGTCGGTGGTGACGTCTCCCCGGTACTCGACGCTGTCGTGAGTCAGCTCCATGAAGGCGTCCTCGAGCGAGGCGGCCTGGGGGGACAGCTCGTGGAGGACGACCTGGTCGCGCCCGGCCGTCTCGCCGATCTCGGCCATGGCGAGCCCGGTGACGGAGAGCGACCCGTCGGGCTCGGTGACCACGGACGCGCCGGCGGCGCGCAGCGCCTCGCCGAGCCGTGCGGCCTGGGGCGAGCGGACCCGCACGTACTGACGTGAGCTCTGGGCGATGAACTCCTGCACGGGCAGGTCGGCGATCAGCTTGCCGCGGCCGATGACCACGAGGTGGTCGGCGGTGAGGGCCATCTCGCTCATCAGGTGGCTCGAGACGAACACCGTCCGACCCTCGGCTGCGAGCGCCTTCAGCAGGTTGCGCACCCACCTGATGCCTTCGGGGTCGAGCCCGTTGACCGGCTCGTCGAAGAGCAGCACGCCCGGGTCGCCGAGCAGTGCGGCAGCCATGCCCAGGCGTTGGCCCATGCCGAGGGAGAACGCCCCGGCCCGCCGCCGCGCCACGTCGGCCAGCCCCACCAGTTCGAGCACCTCGTCGACCCGAGAGCGGGGGATGCCGTTGGTCTGGGCGAGGAACCAGAGGTGGTTGTAGGCGCTGCGGCCGGGGTGGATGGCCTTGGCCTCGAGGAGCGCGCCGACCTCGCGCAGGGGCCGGGGGAGGTCGCCGTACGAGCGCCCGTTGACGGTCACCGCCCCGGCGCTCGGGTGGTCGAGCCCCATGATCATGCGCATCGTCGTCGACTTGCCCGAGCCGTTGGGGCCGAGGAACCCGGTCACCTGCCCGGGGCGGACCTCGAACGACAGGTCGTCCACCGCCAGGGTCGTGCCGTACCGCTTGGTCAGGCCTCGTGCCTCGATCATCGAGCCTCCTCGGGCGCGGACGCCGGCTGCGCCCGTCTCCCACCCGCACGCCGGGCCCGGGCCCGGCCGGCGACCGGGTTGGTCCCGGCGGCCAACATCGTGCCGCGGATCGAGCGCCCGCGTGCGTCGGGGCGCTCGCGACCCCCGGAGCCCGACGGAGGCGCCGGGGGGAGCCGGGGCCCTGGCGCGCCCCGGCGCTCCTCGCCGATCGGTGGCCGCCGGCGCGCGGTCAGGCGTGGACGGGCGGGACCCGGTCGGCCCAGGGGAGCGCCTCCTCGAGCCGGGCGGCCACGGACACGAGCAGGTCCTCGCGGCCGTAGGCGGCGACGAGCTGGACGCCGATGGGCAACCCGTCGCCGCTCCAGTGGAGCGGGAGCGACACGGCGGGCTGGCCGCTCACGTTGAACTGCGCCGTGTACTGCAGCGTCGCCAGCACCCGCTCGAGCCCGTGGTCGGGGTCGGTCAGCTCGCCGATGCGCGCGGGTGGGTAGGCGAGCACCGGGGTCACGAGGAGGTCGTAGCCGCCGGGCGCGAAGAACGACGCCATGGCCCGACGCCAGGTCTCGCACCACAGCACGGCCCGCAGGTAGTCGGCGCCGTCGTGCCTCGCCCCGAGGGCGGCGAACAGCTGGTTCGCCGGTTCGAGCTCGGACACCTCGACCGTGCGGCCCAGCGCCTCGCCCCACGACGCGAGGTCGGCGAGCACGGCGGTGGTGACGAGGACGAGGAAGTGGTCCTCGAAGGTCGGGTCGCATAGGGCGTCGGGGCGCGCCCGCTCGACGCGGTGCCCGAGGTCCTCGAGGGCGGTCGCCGCGACGTGCACGGCAGCGGCGCACTCGGGGTCGACGCCGAAGTGCTCGAGGGCGGGAGCGTCCCAGGAGGCGACCCGGAGGGACCCGGGGTCGGCCGAGAGCGACTCGACGAACGGACGTGCCGGGGGCGGCGCGACGAACAGGTCACCGGGCATCTCCCCGCTCAGCACGTCGAGCAGGGCAGCCGAGTCGCGCACGGTGCGGGTGAGCACGTGGTCGATCGTCGAGCCGGCCCACGCCGCCTCGCTTGGGTCGGGTCCGGGGCTCACCCGCCCCCGACTCGGCTTCAAGCCGACCAGCCCACAGTTGCTGGCGGGGATGCGGATCGAGCCCCCGCCGTCGTTGGCGTGCGCGACGGCCACCATGCCCGACGCGACGGCCGCCGCCGAGCCGCCCGACGAGCCACCGGTCGTGCGCTCGGTCGCCCACGGGTTGCGCGACGGTCCGTACGTCACCGGCTCCGTGGTGATGGTCGTCCCGAGCTCGGGGCAGTTGGTCCGCCCCAGCACCACGAACCCCGCGGCGCGCAGCTTCTCGACGATGAAGCTGTCGTGGGGAGCGCGGTACTCGGCGTCGCGGGCGAACCCCGTGCCGGCGTAGTGGGGCTCGCCAGCCATCGGGGCACCGAGGTCCTTCAGGAGGACGGGGACGCCGGCGAAGGGGGCCGCGCCGACGCCCGCTGCCCCGGCCGCGCCGCCTGCGTCGGTGAGGGCGGCTGCCTCGGCGAGGGCCGCGTCGAACCGACGGTGGATGACGGCGTTGAGCCGGTCGTCGAGCGTCTCGATACGGGACACCGCCGCCTCGACCAGTTCCTTCGGCGAGGCGGCCTTGCTCCGTACGAGCTCGGCCTGGCCGGTGGCGTCCAGTGCCCCGAGGGCGTCCCCCATGGCTCTCCCCTTGCTCTTCGGCGACCCGTCCCTGGCGGTGACCGCCACCACCGACCCGTTCGATCATTGCAGGACGCGCGGGGTCGCGGGAGGCCCGTCGATCCGGGGCCCCGTGTGGGCGCGGGCCGCCTGCCCGCGGGCGTGAGCGACCTACTCGAGGACGAAGGTGACGAGGAGGTTGACCTGGTACTCGACGGGGCGCCCGTCCTCGACCTTGACCGTCTGCTCCTTCACCCACGCGGAGGTGATCCCGCGCAGCGTCTGCGAGGCACGGTCGAGGGCGGTCTTGATGGCCTCCTCGAAGCTCTCGGGGGAGCGGGCGGAGATCTCGGTGACTCGTGCGACGTCGCTCATGGTTCGCGTCCTCCTCGTAGGTGGGCAGCCTCCGGTTCGCGCGCCTCCGGGAGGCCGGCGGGACCCTCCGTGACCGGAGGCTCTCCGCCGGCCCAACCCCGGGCGGCGAGCTCCGCCGCGGTGCGCAGCGACGGGTCGAAGACGACGGGGCCGCGCCCCGGCGGGTCCGTCCACCGGCTCCGGCTGGGGTCCTGCCGGTGTCCGTGCCACCGGCCGTGCGCTGTCCTCGTCATCGTCCTGCTCCCTCTGCCCACGCGCCACGGCGTGCTCACGCCAATTTCCGACGCTCGAGGGCGGTGGTCGTAGGGTCGTTCGGCACCTCTGCCGGCGAGCCTCGCGGGGTGGACCCGGCCAGTCGGTCCCCGTGGGCCCCGGTCGGCGGGGACCGCGCTCCCTCGACCCCGGGGGGGGACAGCTCGTGCGGCCCGAGGGGCGCCGGACCGCCGACGGCGGTCCCGGCCGTCAGCCGATGACGGCGGCGGCGTCGAGGTCGAGGGCGTGCCGGGCGTGGCGCTCGGCCATGGCCAGGAACATGTCGTCCCCGCGCTCGGTCCGCTCGACGAGCATCGACGCGGCGACGGCCATCACGAGCCCCGACCAGCTGCCCCGTCGGTAGGCGGACCAGCAGCGCTCCCACGGGTAGTCGGGCACCCCGGCCGCCACGAGGCCGCGGTGGTAGCGCCGGACGAGGTCGTGCTCGTAGGCTCGACGGTCCTCGGGGAGGAGCCCTGCACCGATGAAGTAGGCCACGTCGGCGAGCCCCGGGCCGTGGCCGGCGGTCTGCCAGTCGAGGACGGCGACCCGACCGGCCGCCGCGCCATCGGACCGGACGGTGGCGCCCCCGCCGCCAGCACGCCCCGGGTCGCTGCCGAAGAGGAGGTTGTCGAGCCGGTAGTCGCCGTGCGTCACGGTCGACGGACCGGCGTCGGCGCACAGGTAGGCCTCGAGCCGGCCGAAGAGCGCGTCGCCGGCCCGGTGGACGTCGGGAGCGACGCGCTCGCCGTAGCGGGCCCGGAACCCGTCCCACAGCTGGGGGAGCAGGCCGAGGAGGAACTGGCGCGAGCCCTCTGGGTCGCGGTGCAGCCACTCGAGCTCGGCGAGCGAGGGGTCTCCCCAGCGCGGGGCGTGGAGGAGGACGAGCTCGTCGACAGCTGCCGCCGCCTCCCCCGACGTGCAGCCGGCGAGCTGGTCGCCGACGTGGCCCGGGGCAAGGTCCTCGACGACGAGGACGAAGTCGGTGCTGGCCGCGCCGATCTCGGCGCGGAAGGCCCGGGGGGTCCGGACGGGCAGGGTGCCCGCCAGCTGCTGGTAGAAGCGGACCTCGATCTCGTAGCAGCGGAGGGCCAGTGCAGCCTGCCGGCTGGACTCGGAGGCCGCCGGCACCTTGGCGACCACCGAGGCCGGCGCGTCGGTCGGCCGGTCGTAGGCGAGGCCGAGCCGGAAGGTGTCGCACATCTGCCCCGTGCCGATGGGCGTGCGCTCGACCGCCGCCACCTGGGCGCCGCCGAGCACACCGGCCTCGCCCAGCGTCTCGGTGAGCCAGGCGGGGTCGAGCTCGTCCGGTGAGGCGGGGATCGTCACGCAGGAAGGTCCCCGTCGACGACGGTGTCGGGGAAGTAGCGATGGTGCCGTGCCCCGGTCACCTCGAAGATCGCCGTCCCGGAGCGCCCGTCGTCGGTCGTGACCCGCACCTGGTTGAGCCCGCCGCGGTGGAACGGCTCGTAGGGGCGGGCGAAGTGGCCGTCAGCCTCGACGGTCACTCGGCGCCCGCCCTCGAGGGTGAACGCCGCTGTCCCGCGGAGCCCGGCCACGCCGGCGCCGTCGCGCCCGTAGGCGACCGGCGCGCCAGCGTCGTCGGCCCACGCGAAGTCGTGGGCGAAGTCGACGAGCGGGACGGGGTCGCCGCCGTCCGACGGTGCCCAGCACCCGTCGGTGTAGACGCGGGCGCCGTTGGCCAGCTCCCAGTGCCACACGCCGAGGAAGCCGTCGGGCAGCTGCACCTGCAGCCACAACCAGAGCGGGCAGCGCCCGTGGTCGCGGACGCCCCACGAGTGGTCGCGCTGGCCCCACCAGCCGTCGACCTCGGTGACGGCGTCGCCGACCTGGTAGGTGCCCTGGTAGGTGCCCGACTGGAAGAAGTGGCTCTGGTCCCAGACGAGCTCGTCCCCGCAGCGCATCGTGCCCCGACGCAGTCCGTAGGGGCGGGTCCGGGCTCGGAAGGTGAGGTCCATCCCGAGCTCGCAACGCTCGGGGTCGGCCCACAGGTGGACCTCCTCGAAGGGACGCACGATCTCGACACGTGCCGCACCCACGTCGGGGGTGTGGGGGTCGTCGCCGAAGGGCCGGGCGTGCCGGCCGAGCACGGGGACCCCGGCGACCCGTCCCATCTGCAGCGAGTCGAGCTCTCCGCGCTGGGGGTAGGTGGCCATCGTGAGGATGACGAGGTCCCCGAGGGTGTCGGGGCGGTGCGCTACGAAGAAGTAGCTCTCGCGCCAGTGCGGGTGGTGCGTCTGCACGTTCGGCAGCGGCTCGGGGAGCTGGTGGGCGAGGTGCTCGTCCATGGCGGTCAGCGGCGGCACGCTGCCGATCCTGCCATGGCCGGCCGGCACCTGCCATGGCCGGCCGGCGCCCGCCGGGTCGGGCCGGCGCCGAGCGGCGATACTGGCGGGATGGCCAACCCGTCCTTCTCCGCGTCGATCGTCGTCGGACGCCCGCCCGAGCTCGTCTACGACCTGGTCGCCGACGTCACCCGGATGGGCGAGTGGAGCCCGGTGTGCACTGCGTGCTGGTGGGACGAGGGTGCGAGCGCCAGGCCCGGGGACTGGTTCACCGGTCGCAACGTCACGCCCGAGCGGACCTGGGAGACGCGCTCGCAGGTCGTCGCGGCCGAGCGCGGCCGCGAGTTCGCCTTCGTGGTCGGAGGGTCGTTCGTCCGATGGGGGTACTCCTTCACCCCGGTCGAAGGCGGGACGGAGGTGACCGAGTCGTGGGAGTTCCTCCCTGACGGGCTCGCCCGGTTCGACGAGCGCTTCGGCGACGCCGCCCCCGCCGAGGTCGCCGCCCGCGAGGAGGCGGCCCGCACGGGCATCCCGCAGACCTTGGCCGCCATCAAGGCGGCGGCCGAGTCGGCCTGAGGGCGGGGAGCGGACGTGCACCCGTCCCGGGCGCAGGCTCGCCCGGGCTCGCCCGGGCCGGACGGGCGCCGGCCGCCAGCACGCGCTCGAGCCACGCCGACCACCCCGGAGCGGCCTCGACCACGAACTCCTGGCCACGTGGGACGGCGCGCAGCCTCGCCCGGCCGTCGGCCTCGCCCCAGCGCGACCGGTCACGGTGGTAGGTGAGCTCCGCACCGCCGTGGTCGGGGTGGCACGCCAGCGGGAGCTCCCACGACGATCGGGGTCCCTCGGGGAGGCTCAGCCGCAGGACGTCGTCCCACGCCAGGCGCCCTCCGCCGGGCAGCCCGCCCGGGCCCCGCTCGGCGGCCACGTAGAGGGTGTTGGCGGCGCGGCTCCGCGCGGCGACGTGCGGGTGGTCGACGGCCCAGGTGGGCGCGGCGTCCCCCCGTGCCAGGTGGACCACGGCGCCGACGGCGAGCCAGCCGAAGACGGCGTGGAAGGCCGGGCGCGACCGGTCCCACGACAGCGCGCCGTCCGTGACGACGGTGTGGCGGAACAGGCCCCAGAACACGAACGTGTCCCCGACGCCGACGCCCTGGTTGGAGAGGTGGGCCGCCGCCGCGCCGGCCTGGCCGAAGACCGGGCGCCATCCGGCGGGGCGGGGACGCGCCGCGGCGTCGAGGTCCGGGTCGAGGTGCGCGCCCCGGGCCAGCACGGCGTCGTCCGTGCCGAGCGCCCGGGCCAGGCTGCCGGCCGTCCACCCGGGGGCGACAGCCACGGCTTCGTAGGAGACGCTCCCCCCCGCGAAGGGCGGCTGCTCGGGCACGGGCAGCGAGGCCATCGTGCCGTCGGGGAGGACGGGGCTCGGGCCCCCGCCAGCCGACGAGTCGAACCCCTTGCGCGACAGGACGACCTTCACGGGGCCGGCGCTCGGGCGCCCGGCCACGGCGAGGGCCCGGTGGGTCCGAGCTCCTCGCCGGCCGCTAGTCGGTCTTGACGACCAGCACGGCGCACTCGGCTCCGTGGCACACCGAGTTGGGGACGCTGCCCAGGAAGCGCCTCGCTCCGCGCATCCCCCGGCTGCCCACGACGATGAGGTCGGCGTCGACAGCCTGGGCGGTCCCGAGGATGGCGTCGGCGGCGTCCTCGCCGACGGCGTGGGCCTCGGCCGACAGTCCCTCGCACCACTGCCCGACCGCCTCGCGGGCGATCTGGCGTGCCGCCTCCTCCTTCAGGAGGCGATCGGCGTCCGAGTCGGCGAGGGCCGCGCCGGCGAAGCTCCCCATGCCGGGGTCCGAGGGGCGATAGGCGGTGACCACGTGGATCGCCGCTCCCCACGACCGGGCGATGTCCGCCGCGGTCTCCACGGCCTTGCCTGCCGACTCGGAACCGTCGGTCCCGACCACGATGCGCTGGTACATCGGCGCTCCCTTGCTCGTTCGTCGCTGCGGTGCGGTCCCTGCCCGCCCCCGCCAGGTGGTGCACCGGCCCGTCCGGTGCTCCCACACCGGATCGTAGGGCGCCGTGCGTCGCGACGCGCCGTCCGGGCTGCTCGGACCCGGCCCGGACCCGGCCGGGCGACCCGCTCGACCGGCCGCGGAGGACCGCCGAGGGGCTCGGCTGCTCAGCCCGCAGCGTCCTCGACGGGCACGTCCGGGAAGCTGAAGGGCCCGTGGGCGAAGGCGTCGAGGACGCCCTCGGGATCGCCGAGCCAGCGCAGCTCGCGGAGCTGGGCGGTCGTGCGCCGACCGGTCATCGCCCGCAACAGCTCGAAGGGGCGACCCTGCACCACGACCTCGGCGTCGCCGGGCCCGATCACCGGGCCCCCGTCGACCTCCACGCGGAGCGCCCGCCCGGCGGCGTGCGCGGCCTCGACGACCTGGGGAGCGACGAAGCCCAGCCCGATCCCGACGGCGTCGGAGCCCCGGGCGCCCGGCACGGCGAGCGCGGCCCGCAGGTCGTGCTCGTGCGTGACGGCGTCGGTGACGGCCTGGCGTCCCGCGTCGCCGACCACGTCGAGCAGCGACTCGAACCTCGGCGCCTGCGCGTCCCACTCGTCCACCAGGTCGGGTGCCGACCGGCCACGTCGGGCGTCGACCTGGGCCGCCGTCCACCGCTCGGTCGTCACCCCGTCGAGACGACCGTGGAGGGCGTCGTCGACCACGCCGGCGAGGTGGGCGACGACGTCGGCGACCGACCAGGCCGGGCACGCGGCGACGGGCCGCGACGCCGTCCCTGCGTCGAGACCCCGGACCAGGGCGCCGATCCGCAGTCGGCACCCGGCGTAGGCGTCGGCCACCGTGCCCATCGCCCCTCCCTCTCTCGCGCACCGCCGAAGCAGATCGGCTGGCCGGCAGTGTAGGCACCCGCCGCCGCCGGATCGGGGGACCCGGTCGACCGCCCCGACCGCGGGCCCCCGTGGACCACGGACCGCCATCCGTCGGCGACGCGGCGTCGGCCCGGCGGCGCCGCCCCCCGACGGACGGGCGCAGGGGGTCGCGGGTACCCTGGTGCGGCCGACGGGCGCGGCGGGGCGGTGGGTGCCGCGCCGGGCCCTGGGCACCGTGCGCCGCCCGAGCGTCGAGGCGGCTGGAGGGGACGTGACCAAGGAGTGGGAGCCCGGCCCGCCGTCAGTGCGGGCGATGCTGCCGAGCGCCGTCGGCGGCGGGGTGGTGCCCTTCGTCGTCTACACCTTCGTCCGCCGCCATGTCGGCAGCGACGCCGAGGCCCTCATGATCGCCGGCGCCTTCCCTGCCGCCTGGGTGGCCGTCCAGTGGGTGCGTCGGCGTCGCCTCGACCCCATCGGCATGATCGTGCTCTTCGGCTTCGTCGTGGGCGTCGTGGCGTCGGTCTCCTTGGGCGGGAACGCCTTCGTCCTCAAGGTGCGCGACTCGGCCTTCACCCTCCTCTTCGGCCTCGCGTGCCTCACGTCGCTGTCGTGGCGGCGACCGCTCATGTTCTTCATCGGCCGGGCGCTCTCGGCCGGGGACGACCCCGCCCGCGTCGCGGCCTTCGACTCGCTCTACGAGTTCGACGAGGGCCCGCGCACGTTCCGCACCATCACCGCCTTGTGGGGCGTCGGCTTCGTCGTCGAGGCCGGGCTCCGGGTCCTCCTCGCCGTGGTCCTGCCCACCGCCGCGTTCCTCGCCGCGTCGTCCATCCTCCTCGGTGGTGTGACCGCCGGGATGTTCGTCGTCACCCTCAGGATCAGCCGGGCGGCGATCCGGCGCGGGCGGGAGCGGGGGCTCTCCCTGCCGACGGTCGAGCCGTCGGTGCCCGGCGCGGGCGTCGCCACGGTGCCCGGCGCGGGCAGTCCCGACCTGCGCCGCCCCGCAGCGCTACCGCTCCCCGTCACCGATGAGTGACCGACCGGGCTGCGGCGACGGTCCTCCGGTGCGGCCGCTCGCCGAGGCGACCGCCGGCCACGCTCCGTCCACCCTTCGACCGCGATGAGGTGACCACCGGCCACGCTCCGCCGACCAAGCGACCACGTTCCGGGAAATTCTGGAGGCGGTGCAGTAACCTTCGGCGACGATGGGGCACCAGGGGGCGGACCCACGTCCACCGAGCACGCGCGACGTCCCACGGCGCGCGTCGACGAGCATCGGGCGCACGAGCCGAGCTGCCGCGGACCGCGTCGGCCGTGCTGCCCGTGCCGCCTCCCGCACCACCCGGCGTCTCGGTGCCGCCGCCGTGCCCCGGACGCGGAGCGGCTGGGCCCCGCTCGTGCTCAGCACGGTCGTCGCCGTGGTCGCCGTCGTGCCACCGCTTTCGACCCCCGTCGGCGCCCCACCTGCCCCGGCCCGCCCGCCTGTCCCGGCCGGCCCGCTGCCGGCACGGACGACCGCCTCCGTGTCGACGCACACGGGGTGCGGAACGGACCAGCCCGCGACCGAGGTCATCTGCACGTACGGGCCGGGGACCCACACGGTGACCTTGCCCCCCGACATCGCGACGTCGACGTCGACCGTGTCGGTCACCCTCGAGGGCGCCGGCGGCGCGTCGGGAGGCGCGGGCGGGAAGGTCTCCGGCGTCCTCAAGGGCCTGAGCGGCGGTTCGTCGCTCACGCTCGTGGTGGGTGGAGCAGGCAGCGGCCAGAGCGGCGGCTTCAACGGCGGCGGCGGCGGTGGCGGTGGCGGTGGCGCCGGCGGGTCGGCAGGCGGCGGCGGTGGCGGTGGCACCTCGCTCGTGGTCGGCGGCGTGACGGTCGCCGAGGCCGGAGGCGGCGGTGGCGGCGGTGGTGGCGGCGCGCTGAGTGCCGGCGGCGGTAGCGGCGGCAGCGGCGGCA
>CAZSYT010000040.1:23667-25495 GCA_964610905.1 uncultured Acidimicrobiaceae bacterium | reverse complement strand
ACACGGCGACGATCGACGCGTTCAGTATCCTGTTCCGATGCGCCGTGACGCCGTCGGGGGCCCCTGATGCCGAAACGGTCTCCCAACCTGGTCAGCGTGGTCATCGCCGTCCTGAACGGCGAGGAGCTGTTCGCCGAGCAGCTCGAGTCGGTCGCTTCCCAGCAGCTCGACGTGCCGTGGGAGCTCGTGGTCGCCGACAACGGCTCCACCGACCGGACCGTCGAGGTGGCCCAGGGCTTCGCCGATCGCGTGCCGCACCTCGTGGTCGTGGACGCCGGCGAGCGACTCGGCAAGCAGCACGCGCTGCGACGTGGCGTGGCGGCGAGCAAGGGCGACCTGCTGGCCTTCGTGGACCACGACGACGTCTGCGCTCCGGGCTGGCTCGCGGCGCTCGTGGCCGCGGCCGCCGACTTCGACGCGGTGAGCGGAGCGTTGGAGCTCCATGCCCTGAACGACGAGGCGGAGATCACCGCTCGCCCGTGGGTCCACATCGTCGATCGACTGCCGAAGATGCTGGGCGGGATCCCGTTCCCGCACGCCGGCAACTGGGCGACGTGGCGAGACGTCTGGGACGCGATCGACGGGCCGGAGTGCGACCTCCCCGGGTGGGCGATCGGTGACGACAGGGTGACCGGCTGCTGCCTGGTCCGGGAGGGCAAGACGCTCGGCTTCGCGCCCGACGCGGTCGTCCACTACCGGCTCCGGCCCGTGGGCGCCGCGACCCGCCACCAGATGCGGCTCTACGGGCGAGCCGATCCGGTGCTCGTCAAGCGCTTCCGCGACGTGGGCATCCGCAGCCAGCCGCTCAGCGAGGTGCTCTCTCGCTACGCGAGCATCGTGCCGCGGGCCTTCAAGGCGTGGCTAGAGCGAGACGAGGCCCACTGGGCCCGCAGCGAGCTCGCCTACGCGGTCGGTCGCATCGAGGGGAGCATCCGGAGCGGGGTCGTGTGCCTGTGAGCCCTCCTGCCCGTGACGGCGCCGTCGACGGTGCCCGGACGCCACGAGCGCCGGGCCCGACGGTCCGCGCTCGCCGGTGTCGCGGGGAGCGGGCCGACCACGCACGAGGTGGGTCGCGTAGGACGGTGCCACGCTGACGGGAGAGCCGGCACGCGTCCGACGGCTCGGTGCGGCGGCCGAGTTCGGGGTCGTCCGGGGAGCGAGCGGGTACCTGCGGCGCCGGCTGGGGCTGTGGCTGGCGCGCCTCCGCCATCGGCGGGTGGTGTTCGGCCCCCGGTGCGACGTGCGCGCCGGAGCCCGGCTGCTGGTGGCGCGAGGCGCGGCCGTCAGCTTCGGGGCCGGGTGCGTCCTCGACCGAGGCTTCGACCTCGAGTGCCGCGGTCGGATCACGGTGGGACCGGGGACGGTCTTCGGCCACCACTGCACCCTGGCGGCAGACGACCGGGTCGAGATCGGTCGGGACTGCCTCCTGGCCGAGCTGGTCTCGGTCCGCGACCACGACCACGCCTTCGACGCCGTCGGCACGGCGATCGTGAGGCAGGGGAGGGTGGTGGCGCCGGTGCGGATCGGCGACAACGTGTGGCTGGGATCCAAGGTGACGGTCGTGAAGGGAGTGTCGATCGGCGACGGCTCGGTGGTCGGCGCGCACGCCGTGGTCACCCGCGACATCCCCCCGGGCTCCATCGCCCTCGGCGTCCCGGCACGGGTCGTCGGACGCAGGAGCGGCTCGAGGGGACCGACCTGAGCCGGCTGGTGCCGGAGCGGGCTCGTGTGCGCTCAGGGCGCGTGCCTGCCGGCGGACCACCGTGTGGTCGACCAGGGGGCGTGGCTCACGCCCGTGGCGCTGCGACCATGCTGACGATGGGCGCGT
>CAZSYT010000040.1:10373-23567 GCA_964610905.1 uncultured Acidimicrobiaceae bacterium | reverse complement strand
TCAACGGGTGCCCGCCCATCGAGCCGTAGAAGCCGGCGTCCCCGAAGGCGAAGATGCCGCCGTCGGAGGCGACCTCCCAGTAGCCCTTCCCGTCGGGCGTGGTGGCGATCCCCACGATGGGCGCGTTCAACGGGTGCCCGCCCATCGAGCCGTAGAAGCCGGCGTCCCCGAAGGCGAAGATCCCGCCGTCGGAGGCGACCTCCCGATAGCCGCCGTCGGGGACGCTGGCGGGACGGGGCGCCGGGGCGTCCCCGGAGCTGCGTCCTGGGTCGGTCGTGCCGGTCGACGTGCCGGTCGACGTCGGCGTGCCGGTCGGCGTGCCGGTCGGCGTGCCGGTCGGCGTGGGCGAGGGCGTGGGCAGTGGCGTGGAGACCGGCGCACGCGAGCTGGTCGGCGTGGGCGGCGGCGCGGAGAGGAAGGGGAGGTCGCTGCCGGCGACGGCAGCCGGGGAGGACGTGCCGGCGTAGACCTCGAACGAGTGGAGGAACGCCGGCGCCGCGTCGCTCGACGACTCGAAGGGCGGGATCCCGCCTCCGTAGTAGCCGCCGAAGTTGACCTCGGTGACGGTGATGCGCACGGCCGACGCCACGACGGGGGCGAAGGCGACCTGGTCGACGTGGTAGCGGAACTGCCCCGTCACCGAGGCGACCTGCGTCCATCCTCCCGACGGCCTCTCGACGGCGATCGTGTAGTCGCGTACGCCTGGCGCCGTGCTCCCGAGGGACTGGGTGTCCACCATCACCCGGTTCACGGTCGTGGGCTCGTCGAGCGTGACCGTGAGGCTGGGCGTGCTGTCCCCGAACCCCGACGTCCAACCGGCCCCGGTGGTGGTCCCGGCGATGGCGCCCCACGCGTCGCCCGACGACGCGGCGGCGCTCGCGCCAGCGCTGGCCAGGGCGACGTCGGTGCCGAAGGGCTCGGTGGGCCCGACGGAGAGGGTCGACCCTGCCGGGTACGTGACGTAGGTGACCTGGTTCGAGATGGGGAGCGCGTAGGTGGTGCCGGCGACCATGCCGGCGGAGGTGACGTTGCCGTACTGGCCGGTCACCGTCACGGGCACCGTCGCGGACGTCGTCCCCCGAAGGGTGACCGTCCCCGTGGTGGCGAGCCCGTCCGACCAGATCGCCGCCAGGTCGGTGGTGCCACCGGACGTGGGCCCGAAGAGCGCCTCGTAGGTGTGGGGGATCCCCGTCGACGGCATCGACAGGTACGGGCGACCGGCCAGCTGGTGGGAGGTGGTCATGGTGGCGAGGGCGGCCGGCTTCACCCAGTCGTCACCGTTGTCCGTCTGGATCAGCGAGAACGTGACGCCGTCGTTGCCCCAGTTGCCTTCGTCGAAGAAGTAGTTCCACACGGGGATGCCGAGCACCTTCTGCCAGACCATCGCCCGGGCCACGACGTCGGCCTGGTGGAGGAAGTCGAAGCTGCCGTTGCTCCACCAGCCCACCTCGGTGAACCACAGCGGCATGCCGTGGAGCATGTGCTCGAGCTGGGCGACCTGGGCGGGGATGCCGGCCTCCTCGAACGAGTCGTTGTTCCCCGTGTAGGGATGGACGGCAGCCACGTCCATGTAGCGCAGGCCGCCGGCGTCGATCAGGCCCTGCCACCACCAGATCGGGATGTTGAGCGTGGTGCCGCCGACGACGGTGGCCGACGGCTCCACCGACTTCACGGCGGTGTAGAAGGGCTCGAGCACCTGGGCGACGTAGGCGCCCGCGTCGCCCCACCCGGTGTTGTTGGACTCGTTCCACGGTTCCCAGACGGTCACGGGCGCGCACGACGTGCAGCCGGAGGGTGGGTGTGCGTAGTAGTCGACGAGGGAGGCGATGTCGCCCTCCCACCAGCCGTTGGCGACGAGGGCGCTGGAGATGGCACCGCCACCGCTCGTCTGGACCCAGTAGGTGACGTGGTCCTTCACGGCGAGCGCGGCTGCTCGGAAGTAGGACTGGGGGGCCCCGGCGAACGTCATGGCGGACGGGCCGCAGGCGGCCGCCGTCGGGTTGGACGCCGAGCAGTCGGGCAGGAAGGTCTGCCAGTCGATCGAGGCCCCCCGCAAGCCGTTCAGGCCGAGCTGGGCGTTGAGGGCGACGCCGCGCGGGTCGGCCGGTCCTCCTGCCCCGATGCCACCGGGGAGCGAGGAGAGGTCGAGCGTGTCCCCAGGTGCGCCCACGGTGTAGGGCATGCACGTGGTCCCGAGTGCCGTCGGAGGGGACGTCGAGGTGTCGTAGAGGGTGGCCTGGACCTGGTACGGGCCTGGAGCCTGGTCGACCGACGGCAGGGGGAGCTCTACCGAGGCGAGGGCCGAGGCGGTGGTCGGGAGCGTGACCGTGAGTGGTGCCGGCATCGTCTCGGCGTCGAGCGACGACGCGGTCTCGACGGAGTACGACAGCCGCACGTGCGTCGCGTCGCCGACCCACGACGGCGCGAAGTCTGCGTTCACCCGAGGCGTCGTCCCCGGGGGGAAGTAGTTGCCCGTTTCCGGGGTCGACAGGCCGGCGCCCCACCCGAGGCTGTTCCGGGGCGAGTGCGTCTCGGCGAGGAAGGTGTCGACCGATCCCAGCGAGACGGACGAGATGGCGTCGGCCGAGGTGTCGAACGGCGGCCCGCTGGCGAAGTAGAGGGTGCTGCCCACGAGGGAGAGCCCCCACGTCCCGAAGCGGAGCGCCCCGCCCAAGCTGGTCGTCCCCTCGAGGTAGCCCTGCGGGCTGGTGGCGGTGAGGGTCGTGAGCGGGTCGGCCGCGTAGATCGTCCCGTCGGGCCCCTGCACCGCCTGGCCCGGGTAGTAGAAGGCGGTGCCGGACCCGGTCCGGGCGTTGCTTCCCTCCGTGTCGGGCGAGCCGAACTCCGAGAGCATGGTCGTCCCGGTGGGGTCGAAGGTCTGGACGTAGCCGTTGCCCGAGCGGAGGAAGTCGCCGTTCGCCTCTTGGGTGACGTAGCCGGAGTCGACGAGCGGGAACGTCCCGATGGCCCGACCCTGCTGGTCGACGAGCGTGCTCGCCGAGGGGTCCTGGACGAGGCTGACGGCGAGCGAGAAGCCGGAAGGCCCCGTGACCCCGAAGATCCCCGTGGGGTTCCCTCCCTGGGGGTCGATCGACCACAACAACGCCCCGTTCGGCGAGAATTTGTCCACCGACTGGCCGAAGTAGCTGGCCAGGTAGACGTTGCCGTTGGGCCCCACGACGGGCTCGCTGTAGCCGTCGCCCTGCGAGACGAACGAGCCCGGCAGGGAGACGACGTGCTCCTGCACCCCGCTCAGCGAGTCGATCACGAGCGTGCTCCCCGTGTCGACGTAGATCCCGCTCGAGGTGGTGGTGAAGGTGTCGACCCCACCTGGTGGGCTCGACACGGTGGAGACGGGGTGGTCGGGGAGGGACGGTGTGGGGCCGAGGTTGGCGCTGGGGTCCGGGGCCTGGCAGATCGGGCTCACCTGGGAAGCCGTCGGGGCCGCGACGCTGCCGCTGATCTGGGGCGTCGGTGAGGCGGCGGCGGCGGTGCCCGTCGGCGAGGCCAGCACGCCGACCACGCCGGCGACCAGGGTTGCGGTGGCGATGGCTCGCCCCAGCCGCGCGACCGACCACCGCGTGCGCGCCGTACCGGTGGGTAACCTCACTGTGGGTACATCGGCCAAATCGGGGCAGACTGAAGGGGGAGACGCGGTCGGGCCCGGTGGTCGTCGGCCCGGTGGTCGTCGGCCCGGTGGTCGTCGGCCCGGTGGAACGTGCGAAGGTGACCGTGTCGACGTGCCCGCTGTCGACGAGGGCGCCCATCACGCGTCGGCGGGGGCGAGGTCGAGCGCCATGGTGAGCACGGAGAGGACGTCGAGGATGGCGAGACGTCGAGGGTTGCCGGCGGCTGGCGAGCGACGGGGCCTGCCGACGGCTGGCGGGCGACGGGGCCTGCCGACGGCTGGCGAGCGACGGGGCCTGCCGACGGCTGGAGACGGCCAGCGCCCCGAAGCCGACCGGGCCGGACGCGGTCCGACCGAGGACCGTCGCGGCGGGCGCCGGCCGCGGGTGCTCCGCGTGTCGCACAGCAGCGTGGTGGGACCGTGGCGCGAGCGTGACCGCGTCCTCCGTCGGCGCGGGATCGACGTACGTCTCGTCACCGCCGCCCGGTGGGACGAAGGCGGGGCGCTCGTGGCGTGCGAGCCGGGTGGGGACGACTTCGTGACGGTGGCACGCACGGTGGGCCGCCATCCCAACCTCTTCCTCTTCGACCCGAGGCCGCTGTGGCGCCTGCTGGCGGCGGGGGAGCTCGACCTCGTCGACCTCCACGAGGAGCCCTACAGCCTCGCCACCGCGGAGGTGGCCGTCTTGTGCTGGCTCCGCGTGCGGCTCGGGCGGGGAGCGCAGGTGCCGCTCGTGGTGTCGTCGGCCCAGAACGTCATGAAGCGCTTCCCCCTACCGTTCCGGTGGACCGAGCGACGGGTGCTCGAGCGTGCCGCCGGGGCCTACGCCTGCAACCGCGACGCCGCGGCGATCCTGCGACGGAAGGGATTCCGAGGGGTGCTGGCCGAGGTGCCCCTCGGGGTGGACGTCGAGCGGTTCCGGCCGGCGCACCGGGTCCCGCCCGTCGGGCACCTCCGTGTCGGCTACGTGGGGCGGCTCACGCTCCAGAAGGGCGTCGAGCACCTGCTCGACGCCGTCGCCGGCGACCCGAGGCTCGAGCTGGACGTCTACGGCTCGGGTCCCGAGGAGGACCACCTCCGCACCCGGTGCCGAGCGTTGGCCATCGAGGACCGGGTCGTCTTCGCCGGCCACGTCGACGCCGGGCAGCTTCCGGACGTCTACCGCCGTTTCGACGTGCTGGCCGTCCCGTCGCTCGCCCTCGCCGGACTGGTCGAGCAGTTCGGACGGGTGGTCGTCGAGGCACAGGCGTCCGGCGTGCCCGTGGTGGCGAGCGCCGTCGGGGCGCTCCCCGACGTCGTGGGCGACGGTGGGCTGCTCGTCCCTCCGGGTGATCCCGAGGCCCTCCGGCGGGCACTGTCCAGCATGCTCGACGAGGACGGCGTGTGGACCGACCACCGGGCACGCGGGTTGGTCAACGCCGGGCGGTACTCGTGGGAGCAGGTGGCCGACCGCCACCTCGACCTCTACCGACGAGTGTGGGAGGCGGTCGCTCAGACAGCGGGGTCGGGCTCGTTCGAGTAGTAGTACGGGTGGTACGTCGCCGTGGACGGGTGGCGGACCCGGTTCAGGACGACGCCGAGCACGCGAGCCCGCGTCTCCTCCAGGCGGTGCAAGGTGCTCCCGAGGGACTGTTGGTCGGTCCGGCCCTCTGCGGCCACGACGACCACGCCGTGGACGAAGCGCGCCAACGTCGTCGCGTCGGGGAGGACGAGCACGGGCGGCATGTCCCACAGCACGATGTCGGCGAACTCCGGCAGGTGCTTCATGACCGTCTGGAGGCCCGGGCTGGCGAAGAGCTCGCTGGCGTTGCCTCGCTGGCGACCCGCCGGGAGCACCCACAGGCCGTTGACCCGCGTGGGGAGCAGGAGGGACGGGAGGCGTCGCCGGACGTTCTCCTCGGGTGCCGTCTCGTCGTCCCCCTCCCACGCGGCGTTGACGACGTCGGCGAGGCCGAGCGGGGGAGGCGTGGTGTTGAACTCGAAGGCCTGTTCGATCGCCGTCCGGCGGAAGTCCGCCGACACGACCACCACCTGGCTGCCCGTGAGGGCGAGGGCGGCTCCCAGGTTGGCGGTCACGAACGTCTTGCCGTCGTTGGGAGCAGGGCTGGTGACGACGACCATCGGGCACGCGATGTCCTCGAGGGCGACGCGCAGGCTGGTCCGGAGCTCCCGTACGGACTCGGCGAGCAGGGACCGGGGTGCGTCGGCGAGGGCGAGGAAGCCCGAGTTGGGGATGATCTCGGTGTCGAGCGGGAGCTCGGCGAGGACCGGGGCATCGGTGACCGAGGCGACGTCCGAGCTGGCCCGCAGGCGGGTGTCCAGCTGGTCGCGGACGAGCGCGATGCCGATCCCGACCAGGATTCCCGCCAGTAGCCCGATGCCCGCCAGCTTCTTCGTGCTGAGGCCGGTCGGTGCGGTCGGGAAGCGCGCCGCGCTGACGATGGACGCATAGGGCCCGCCGATCTGGATGTTGGTCAGCTCTGTCTGGAGGCCGTCGTAGGCGTTGAGCAGCGCTCCGAGCTGGGCAGACGCCAAGGTGCTCGCGCCGGTTCCGCCGTTCCCCCCCGGCGGAATGGCACCGGCTGCCTGCAGGGCGGTGATCTGCTTGCTCAGCGTCTGCATGCTGGCGCTGATCTTCGCCTCCTGTGACTGCACGACGCCCTGGATGCCGTCGAGGAACGCCTGCGCATAGGCGTTGGCCACCGCCTCGGCCCGCGCCGGGTCGGTGTCCGACGCCGTGATGGAGAGGTTCCCGGTCGTCGAGCTGACCGACCCGGACACGTCGCCCGCCGCGCCGGCCGCGTCCTTCGCGCCGAGGATGGTGGCGGCCTGCTTCTGCACGGTCGTGCTCTGGAGCTCCTGGCTCGGGTCGGGGAGGTTCACCGGAGGAGCCGAGGAGCTCGACGAGCCTCCTTGCTGGCCCGAGCCGGCGATCGCCACCTGGGCCGTGGCCTCGTAGGACTTGGTCTGCAGGCGGTCGTAGCCGACCGCGGCGATGGCGCCCACCACGATGCAGACGAGGATCGTCAGCCGGCGCCGCCACAGGCTGGCCAGGAGCTGCGAGAACGTCACCGTCTGCCTGCTTTCACGTCAGCCCCCGGCGCTCGGCGCCGAGGTCGTCACTGTCGATGGGGAGGTCACTGTTGCCCGGGAGGCCGTGCGCACGCCCGCCGAGTGCTCTGATCATCGGCAGCGACCGGCGGTCCTGTAGTGCGGTCAGGGGAGCACACCGCCGCCTCGCCGCTCCGACCTGCTCCACCTCGGGAGACTTTAGTCCGCTCGACCAGGCGGGCCATCTCGCGAGCGCGGTCCGTCCACGTCGGGATGACGGCGCCGGTCGGGGGGTCCGGTGGCGAGCCCCCCGGAGGGCACGTGGGGACGTCGTCCCCGCCGGGACCCGGCAGTGACCCGATCGCCCGGCGGACCGCGTCGACGAAGCCCTCCCGGTCGGCCACCGCGACCGGGGGGCCGAGGTCGCGGAAGCCGGCGACCGGGGTGGCCACCGTGGGGCGGCCGGCGGCGAGGCACTCGTAGGCCTTGATGGGGTCGAGGGTCTCGGTGAACGGGTTCACCAGGTGGGGCACGACGACGACGTCGGCGTGGTGGAGGAAGGCCGGCACCTCGTCGTACGGGCGCGGGCCGAGCAGGGAGATGTTCGGGTGGCGTCCCAGCTGCTCGGTGGAGGTCCGACGGAGGTTGCTCGGGCCCACCAGGACGACGGAGAGGCTCGGGAGGGCCGAGGCCAGCTCGCAGAGGAGGGGGACGTCGAAGCGGTCGTCGTGGAGCGTCCCCACGTAGACGGCGGTCGGCGCTCGAGGGAGGTCGGCCGGCCGAGGACGAGGGCGCCGGAACCGGGTGACGTCGACGGCGTTGGGCACCAGCTCGACGGCACGCCGGCTCCCCTTCGTCCGGGCCAGCTCGGGCGAGCAGACGACGACGGTGTCGGCCCGGTCGAGCAGCAGCTGCTCGTCACGCTCGAGGCGGGCGAGCACGCGCCGGGGCATGGACGTGAGCAGCCAGTCGTCGGTGACGTCGTAGAGGACCGCCCACCCGGTGGCGACCGCCCAGCGCGCGTAGCCGGCGTCGTTCAGCCACAGCACCGGTTCGTCGAGCCCGAGCCGGCGGATCGCCCGGTCGACCTGACGATGCAGCGACCGGTCGGCGAACGGGCCAACCAGGCGGGGAAGCCACTTCCGGGGTCGCAGGACGGCCAGCTGAGGCGAGACGGTCCTGAGGCGCTGGTGCCCGAGCTCGACGGCCTCGCGTCGGACCAGGCGCTGGGGGACGTCGACCGCCGGCTCCACGAAGAGCACTCGCAGTTCGGGGTCGAGCGCGATGAGCTCGTCCACGAGGATCTGGAGCCGGCGACGGGTCGGGCCGGTGGCCTCGAGCGAGCAGACCACGATGCACGTGGGGCCGAGCGCTCCAGCGGGCGGCTCCGACGGCTCGAGCTGCCCTGACGACGCAGGCAGCGAGCGCGCGTGCATGCGCGCAGTGTACTGGCGAGGTGCCGTCGGACGAGGGCGCCGCGACGGGCCGTCGGGTGCGAGGACGGCGACGGGGAGACCCGGCGGCCGGCGATCGGGCCGCTACGATCCACCAGGTCGAGGGTGCTGCCGCGCCGGAGGCGGCCCCGGCATGGGAACGGGGCCGGCGTCGCCGTGCGGCTGCACCAGGGAGGCCAATGTCAGCACTGTCGTCGAGAGGCGCCGAGCAGCTCGCCGGCTGGCTCCGGGGTTCCCGCCCGTGGCTGGACGCGGGCTCCGTCCGTCGCGCCTTCACGACGGTGGCCGGGTGGGCGGCGGCGGTCCTCGTGACGGCAGGGGTCGCCGTCTACGCCGCGCAGGACCGCAAGATCGGCCTGGCACTGGCCGCCGCCGTCCTGCTGCTCGGCGTCTTCGCCGCCGACCCGATCCTCTTGGCCGTGATCGCCCTCCCCGGGGTCTTCCTGCTGCAACGGGTCGGCGGCAGCAGCACCAACCTGTCGGCCGCCGACCTGCTGGTGTTCCTGGGGGCCCTGGTCTGCCTCCTGCACGTCAGGTGGAGCGAAGGGCGGCACCTGAAGGGCTTCCTGCAGGGCATCGTCGTCTACGAGGCCACCCTCATCGTGGTGGTGGCGGCCCACGCCAACCGCTACGACGTCGTGGAGTGGTTCCACCGCCTCTCCTACCTCGGCGGGAGCGTGCTCGTCGGCTGGGTGGTGGCCCGTAACGGGCGGGCCCGGCAGGCGTTCCGCCTCTACCTGCTCGGCGCGTCGGTGATCGCCGTCATCGCCATGGAGCACGCGGTGAAGCTCCACTTCAAGGCGGCGCAGTGGGGCCTCTACCAGAAGAACGCCGTCGGGGCCATGATGTGGGTGGCCGTCGTGGTGGCCCAGCTGAACCCGCCGTGGACCGGGGTCAGCCGCCGGCAGGCCCGCATCGCCAAGTGGCTGTGCCTGGGCGGGCTGCTCGCGTCGCAATCGCGCCAGTCGTGGGTCGTGCTCTGCGGTGCAGTGGTGCTCTTCGTGCTCATGAACCCCGAGGTCCGCCGTCGCTCGAAGCTGCTCCTCGTCGGGATCGTCCCCCTCGGGCTGCTCCTCTACTACAGCTTCTCGACCCAGTTCGTGGTCAACCCCAAGTTCAACACCGTCTCGATCCGGCTGCGCCAGCTGTCGAAAGCCCTCACCGTGTGGCACCTGAGCCCGGTGCTCGGGGAGGGGATGCGCTTCTACCACCTTCCGCAGTTCATCGACGTCACCCAGCCGCCCAACGTCTTCGTCGGCAACCTGGCCTCCTCGGGCGTCGTTGGCTCGCTCGGCTTCGTCGCCTTCGTGGTGATCGCCATCCGCGTGGTGGCGCGCCTGCCGGTCGAGTTCCGCACCCTCGCGCTCGTCGTTCTGGTCGGCCACCTCACCGAGGGGCTGTTCGACGAGTTCTGGATCGGCTCGTACTCGGCCGCGTCGATGATCATCGTGGGCATCGCGATGGGCATGGCCGACATGGCTCGTCTCCACGACCCGCTGCAGACCGCCTCGGGCGCGCCGGCCACCCGCGTGCCCACCGCTCTTCGTGCGGCCGTAGGCTCGGCCGCACCGCGCCCGTGGGTGGCACGCGCCCGCGCTGGAGCGCGCCCCGCCCGGTCCCCCTCGTGAGCGCACCACGCCCCGGTCGGATGTCGCGCCTGGTCGTCAACGCGCTCCCGCTCGACCCGCACGGCGGCGGCGTCAGCACGTACATCCGGGAGCTGCTCCGGGCGCTCCCGCCCGCCGTGTCCTCGACGGTGGCCGCCGCCGTACAGTCCACGGCGGTGGGCGAGCTGCCGCCGGACGTGGAGCCGCTGGTGCAGCCGCCGTCGAAGGGCGTGCGCCGGGCGATCTCGGGCCTTAGGGGGTTCGGCGTCGCGGACCTCGTCCACGGGCTCGACGTCGACCTGCCGCTCCGCCCCCGCGTGCCGACGGTCTCCACCGTCCACGACATGGCGCTCTACGACGTCCCATCCGTCTTCCCCCGGCACCGCGTGGCAGGCGAGCGGCTGCTGGTCAGGCATGCGCTCCGGCGGGCCGACGCGGTGATCGCCGTCTCGGCGTTCACCGCCGAGCGCGTCAAGGCGCGCTCGGGACGCGACGCGGTGGTGGTCCACGAGGCACCTGGCTCGGACATGGTGGTCCCGCCCGGAGCGGAGGTGCAACGGGTGCGCGAGCGCCACCGGTTGCCGGAGAGGTTCGTGCTCCACGTGGGGAACATCGAGCCGCGCAAGGACCTGGCCACCCTGGCTGACGGGTGCCGGCGGGTCGGGGTCCCGCTCCTCTTGACCGGCTCGCCGCTGTGGGGGCACCGTCAGCCGGCCGGGACGACGGCGCTCGGCCACGTGGACCGGTCCGACCTCCCGGCCCTCTTCGCGGCGGCGACCGTGGTCGGGTACGCATCCCGCTACGAGGGGTTCGGGCTCCCGCCGATCGAAGCGCTGGCCTGCGGGGCGGCGGTCGTGTCGACACCCGTGCCCGCGCTCACCGAGGTGGTGGGCGACGTCGTCGACACCTTCACGCCGGGCGACGTCGACGGGCTGGCGCGCATCCTGCGCCGGCTGCTGGCGGACGGCGAGGAACGATCGGCTCGGGCCGACGCGGGACGGGCCCGGGTCGCCGTCCTCAGCTGGGAACGGGCAGCGAGCGAGACCGCTGCGGTGTACCGCTCCGTTGGAGCACCGGTGTGAGGCCTGCTCCGCTCGCCGTGAGGCCTGCTCCGCTCGCCGTGAGGCCTGCTCCGCTCGCCGTGGGGGCTGGGCGATGACCCGTGTCGCGCTGATGCCCAGCTCGTACCCTCCTGCGCTGGGCGGCGTGGAGGAGCTGACCCGGCACCTGGCCTTGGCCCACGTCGCCGCCGGGCACGAGGTCGAGGTGTGGACGACCACGCCGGACGACGTCGGTCCGGCGGAGGTGGAGGTGCTCGACGGCATCACGGTGCGACGGTTCCCCTTCCCGCTCCCGGCTGCTGACGCTCGCGCCCTCGCCCGGTTCCCCCCCGGAGCGGCGAGGACCGTCGGCCTCCTGCGGAGGGCCGCGCGCTCGTTCGCTCCCGACGTCCTGCACGTCCAGTGCTTCGGTCCGAACGGCGTCTACGCCACGGTGGTGTCCGGGTTGGTCGGGATCCCGCTCGTGGTGACGTTGCAGGGCGAGACCGTGATGGACGACGCCGACATCTTCGAGACGTCGGCGTCGCTCCGAGCCGGCCTGCGGTGGGCGCTGCGGCGCGCACGCGTGGTGACCGGCTGCTCCGCGTTCACCCTGGCGGACGCCGAGGCCCGCTTCGGGCTCGCCGCGGGCCAAGGCGTGGTGGTGCCGAACGGTGTGGCCCTGGCGCCGGCGCCGTCCCCCCGAGCGGCGGAGCGCCCGGCGAGCTGGCAGGGCGGGCCCGGGCGTCCGTTCGTCTTCGCCGTGGGCCGAGTCGTGGAGAAGAAAGGGTTCGACCTGCTCCTGCGGGCGTACGCCGCCGTGCCTCCCGAGCGGCGCCAGCTCGACCTCGTGATCGGCGGCGACGGTCTCGCTCGGGAGAGCCTCGTCCGCCTGGCTCGCGACCTCGGGGTCGACGCGCACGTCCACTTCCCCGGGCGCCTGTCTCGCGAGGAGGTCGCCGCGGCCATGGCCGACGCCGAGCTCTTCGTCATGCCCAGCCGCCTCGAGCCCTTCGGCATCGTGATCCTCGAGGCGTGGCGGGCGAGGACGGCGGTGATGGCCACTCGGCACGGGGGGCCGCCCGAGCTGATCGAGCACGGCGTCGACGGCCTGCTGGTCGACCCGTTCGACACGCCGGCCTTCGCAGGTGCGCTGGAGCAGGCCATGGGCAGCCCGGACCTTCGCCGTGCGCTCGGCGAGGCGGGGGCCCGGCGGGTCGTGCAGTTCGACTGGTCGGTCGTGGCGGAGCGGTACCGCCAGCTCTACCCGGCGCCGCGTCGGCGCACGGCCGACCACGACGGCCCGCTTCGCGTGCTCTTCTCGGCCGCGTGGCAGAAGAACATCGAGGTCCGGCCGGAGGAGCTCCGCGACGCCGGGATCGCCGTCACCCTCGCCCACCGCTCGGTCGACTGGCGGCTCGGCCAGGCCGCGCGGATGCGCACCTACCTCGCTGACTCGGTGAGGACGGCGTGGCAGGCGAGGCACCACGACGTGACGGTGGTGAGCTCCGCAGGGTTGGAGACGTTCGTCGTCCCGCTGTTGTGGCGGGTGCTGGTCGGGCGCCGGCGGCAGCTGGTGATCCTCGACCCGCTGCCGCTGCGGTGGCGCCGGCTCGACCGGATCTTCGGGTTCGGGTTGCGGTCGGCCGCCCTGGTGCTCTGCATCCGCCGCGGCGACCGGGACACGTTCGCCGCACGCTACGCGGTGGAGCCGGCGCGGACCCGCTTCGTCCGCATGCCGGCACCCCTCCTCGACGCCGGGTCCCAGCCCGAGGGCCGGGGCGGGGGCGACGCCGGGGGCGACGCCGAGGGAGGCGCACGAGACGTCGACGGCGAGCCGTACGCGTACGCCGCGGGCTCGGCGCATCGCGACTGGCCGTTGCTCCTCGCCGCCTTCGGGCGGCTGTCCCACCGGTGCGTGGTCGCGACGCTGGACGTCGAGCGCCTCGAGGCGTCGGCACCGGCGAACGTCACGTTGCTGCCCGGTCAGAGCCCGGAGGACGGCCGAGCGATCATGCGGGGTGCGGCGCTAGTGGTGGCGCCGTTCGAGGACACCGATCTCGCCTGTGGGCCGACGCTCGTCCTCGACGCGATGGCCATGGGGATCCCGGTGGTCGCCACCGACGCCAACGCGTGTCGCGACTACGTGCGCGACGGGGTGTCCGGCCTGCTCACCCCGCCGGGAGACGCCGAGGCGCTGGCGCACGCGGTCGACCGCCTGATGCGGGACCCCGGGGCCAGGGCGGCCATGGGGTCCGAGGGGCTGAGGTCGGCTCGCGTCGACTTCAGTCGAGAGCGGTTCCTCGACGAGCTGGCCACGCTCCTGCTCGAGGTCGCCGGTCGTTCGCCGGGCGGCGGGGCCGGTCGTTCGCCGGGCGGCGGGGCCGGTCGTTCGCCGGGCGGCGGGGCCGGTC
>CAZSYT010000040.1:0-10273 GCA_964610905.1 uncultured Acidimicrobiaceae bacterium | reverse complement strand
GCCGGTCGTTCGCCGGGCGGCGGGGCCGGTCGTTCGCCGGGCGGCGGGGCCGGTCGCTCGCCGGGCGGCGGGGCCGGAGCGCAGCGGTCGGGCTGACGCTCGGGGCTCGACGCCGCGCGGGCAGCGCTCAGGGCGGTCGCTGCGACCCGTCAGCTGGTCGAGGGCGGCAGCCTCACCCGGGGGCACCCGCGCCCGGCCCCCCGTGCGGGTACAGCGTGGCGGGGGGTCGGCGCGGCGAGTAGGCCACCGCTGCCGAGGCCAGCAGGCGTGCGGCGCGAGGGAGGTCACCGCTGCGGACCTGCTCCCAGGCCGACCGTATGTTCCGAGCGGGGACGACGCGACGCGTCCGGAACCAGTTGGCGTCCAGGACGAGCTGGCGCTGCGTCGGGCCGAGATCGCGGAGGCCGAGCCACTTCGCGAAGAGCTTCTCGTACTGCACGGCGAGGTCGACGACCTGGCTCGCCTGGTCCGGGTGGCGACGGTAGCGCACGAGCCGATCGGGGAGATGGTGGATCGGGCCCTGGAGGGCGAGGTGGAGGAAGAGGTCCGTGTCCTCGCAGCCTTGGCCGAGGGTGACGTCCCACCCCGGGGTGGCGAGGTAGGCGGACCGCCTCACCAGCGTGAAGCTGGGGAGCATCGCGGCCACCACGAAGATGGACTCGAAGGGCGTGGCCGGGTCGCTGTCGGGGAGCGTCCGGACCCAGTACCGGGTGGCGACGCACCGTGCCCATGGCCACGCGCCGAGCTCGGGGCCGAGGTCCTCGCCCTCGGGGCCGAGGTAGCCGTGGCCGGTGTAGACGGCGGCGAGCTCGGGCAGGCGGTCGAGCACGCCGGCCGTCCGCTCCAGCATGGTCGGCTCGAGCACGTCGTCGGCGTCGAGGAACAGCAGGTGATCGGCGGAGGCGAGCTCGGCGCCGACCTTGCGGGCGTTCGCGACGCCAGCATTGCGCTCGAGGTGGACGACGGAGACGCGGTGGTCGGCGGCTGCCAGCTGGTCGGCGATCGACCCCGAGCGATCGGAGCTGGCGTCGTCGACGACGACGAGCTGCCAGTCGCGGAGGCTCTGGCCGCGTACGCTCTCGACCGTGTCGGTGAGGTAGCGTTCCGCGTTGAAGCACGGCGTGACGACGGCGACCCGCGGCATCGCTCGAGCTTAGGGTCGGACGGTCACGAGCATGGGTCCTGACCCCTCGGTGGGCCATCGGGTCGGGCACCGGGCAGAGGTAGCCCCCCGCCCCGCTCGCCGAGGCGCACCGTGGGAACGTGGAGTGCCGGGTCGAAGCGGCGAGCTTCGTGGAGGATCCTTGCCCGAGGTGCAACAGGCGAACGCCAGCGGCCGGCAGCTGCTGCGCAACTTCTTCACCAGCTACGTCGACTTCGCCGTCGCGCTCGTGCTGGGACTGCTGTTCGCCCGGGTCGCCCTGCACTCCCTCGGGCCCAGCACGTACGGCCTGTGGGTCGTGCTGGTCGCCATCGTCGGCTACCTGTCGCTGTTGGACGCCGGCGTGTCGACGGCCGTCGTCAGCCGGGTCGCCAACTGCATCGCCCGAGAGGACCACGAAGGACTGGCCAGCGTGGTCGGGACCGCAGGGGTCTTCTTCATCGTGTCGGGGGCAGTAGCCGTCGGCCTGAGCGGTCTGCTCGTGCCGTTCATCGCATCGCTTCTCCGCATCGCCTCGGGTGCCTCGGCGGCGCGGATCGCGCTCCTCGTCCTGGGCGCGAGGACCGGGGTGAACTTCGTCGGGCTCCGGGCGAAGTCCGCGCTCTTCGGGTCCGGGCGCGGCGACTGGATCTCGATGGTCGGCGTCGCCACGGCGCTGGTCACCCGCGCCGCACAGATCGCCGTCCTGCTGTTGGGCGGGGGGCTCGTGGGACTGGTGGTGGTGAGCGCGGTCGGTGCCCTCGCCGGCGTCGTGTGGACGACGCTGGTGGCGCGCCGACTGCCGCGGCACCGTGACTGGCCGTGGTTCCGCGGCTTCTCGTTCTCGACGATGCGCCAGCTGCTCCGGTCGGGCGGGAGGAACGCGCTGGTGGCGGTGAGCGGCACGGTCTCCTACGGGCTCGACTCGCTGATCATCGGTCTCATCCTGCCCGTGAGCCAGGTCGCCCCCTACAACCTCGCCGCGAGCACCGCCGGCTTCACGCGGAACCTCTCGACCTACGGGACGAACCAGCTGTTCCCGACGTACGCCCACGCCGAAGCCCTCGGCGACAACGAGCGGCAGTTCCTCCTCTTCTCGCGGGCCGTCCTCGGCAGCATGGCGGTCACCGTGCCACTGGCGGCGGCATTGATCGGCTTCGGGCAGCCGATCCTCCACCTGTGGCTGGGAGCCGTGCCGCCCCGCACCTTCGACGTCGTGGTGGCCCTGAACATCGTGTTCGCGTTCCAGCTCCCCGGGCACCAGGCCTTCGTCTACCTGACCGGGATCGGTCGTACGCAGCTGCTGCTCCGGTTCGCCCTGGTGGCAACGGTCGTGAACCTCGTGGGGACGGTGGTCGCCACGCGGTACCTGGGGCCGGTCGGCCCGGCCATCGGGTCGCTCCCCCAGGTGGTGGTGGCCGACTTCGCCATCCTCCCCGTGGTCGTCTGCCGGAGCCTCGGGGTCCCCGTGCGTCGGTACCTGCGCGAGACGATGGCTCCGCTGGCGCTCGTGGCCGTGCTCGCCGTGACCGCCGTGCTCGGGTTCCGGGCCTTCGTGCCGGGCCACTCGATGGTGGTCGCCGCGGGCAAGGCCGTGGGCGTGGCCGGTGTGTCGTGGGTGGTGCTCGTCGTCGGCCTGGTGCGGACCGACGAGCTGTTCCGGAAGCGGGTCCGCACGACCGTCGGCAAGGTCGCCCACCGTGCGAGGTCGTTCCAGCGGCGATGACCGACGCGTGAGGTGGTGCACGGCCGGGGCCCCGGGGGGCGGGGTGGCCCCCGGGCTCGACGCGCGGTCACGGACCCCGTGGCGGGGCCACCGCACCAGTAGGCTGACGCCGTGGAGCCAACCAGGGGGACCGGCGAGCGGTCCGAGACGCGCGTCGCGATCACCTTCGACGTCGAGGACCCCGACTTGCCGTGGCACAACGGGCCGAGCGCGGTCACGACGATCCTCGACGTGCTCGCCCGGTCGTCCGTGCGGTCGACGTTCTTCCTGCAGGGCCGGTGGGTGGACGCGCACCCGGACCTCGCCCGCGCCGTCGTCGAGGGGGGTCATGCGATCGGCAGCCACTCCTACTCGCACGTCGACTTCCGCCAGCTCTCCGAAGAGGGGCTCGCCGCCGACCTGACGAAGGCACGCGAGCGCATCACCGCCGTCACGGGGGTCGATCCGATGCCGTGGTTCCGGCTTCCCTACGGCGCGGGAAGCGACAGCCGTACCGTGCTGCGCCGACTGCGCAGGCTCGGCTATCGCCACGTCGGATGGGACGTCGACCCGAAGGACTACGAGCGCGACCGGCCCGAGGACGTGGCAGCGGCCACGCTCGAGGCCATCGACGGGCTCGGGAACGGCGACGGAGGGAGCCGCGACGTGGTCGTCCTGATGCACTCGTGGCCACAGGTCACCCCGGTCGCGCTCGACACGGTCTGCACCTCGCTCGCCGCCAGTGGCACCGCCTCCATCGTCGTCGGCGAGCTCCGTGACGGCGCAGCAGCGCTCGGACCTCCCGAGCGCAGCGGCGCGCTGCGCGACCTGGGCCGTCGCGTGCGCACGGCCGCGCGTGCGCTCCGCTGAGGCGACCGCTCGGCCGGACGGCTCGAGCGTGGACGTGCCGAGCTCGAGGTGGTGGTCCCGACCGTTCCGGGCACGCTCCCCGAAGCGCAGCGGCGAGGCCGGGACCAGCCAGGCGGTCGGCGGTCGTCCCGCCTACGGCGCGACCTTCAGCTCGGGTGACCCGACCCGAGCGGGAAGATGCGCTCGATCGACCACTCGTCGGGATGGCGCTTGTTGCTCATCAGCCAGACGTGCGTCGCCCGGGCCGTGAACGGCAGGTACGCCCGCGCGAGCTTGGCGAGGGCGCGCCGATCGGCGACCGACCCTTGCTGGGACAGCGTGACGTGGGGGACGACCGAGTCGAACGCGCCGTCGTAGGGGCGGAAGTCCGGGAACGTGCGTTGGAGCGTCGCGATCAGCTCCTCGAACGTCTGCGAGCTCGACGGCTCCACGTAGGTGACGTCGGTGCCGAACCAGCCGATGGTGCCCAGGTGGAGCTCGAAGGGCGCCCACTCGTCGAACACGTCGCAGAGCGTTCCGATCACCTCCGTGTCGACACGGTCCAACGGGAGGAACGGGTACGCCAGCGTCACGTGCGGGGGGATCGCGTCGAGGTCGTTGCCGAACTGCTTGCACAGCCTCCACAGCCCGGACGGGAAGGAGAAGATCGGGACCAGCAGGAGCGTCGACGGCACGGAGGAGCAGTCGGCCGCCTCCTCGCCGGCTGAAGGCGGCCCGGCGACGATCGGGGTGCTGCGATCGGCCGAGAGCGCGGCGAGGAGGTCCCCGGCGAGGACGTCCTCGGGCCGGTGCTCGAGGTGCTCGTAGCCGAGGTGGAAGAGACGGTGGGCAGCGAGCGAGAAGGTCGGCAGGGTGGCGCCTCCGATCGTGCCGGACGTCGTGCAGCGCTCGACCCCCGAGCCGGCGTGACCTCCGCCCCGAGCCCGGGCGGCGACGGCGGTGCGCCCCGACGGAGCGAAGAGCTGCTCGGCGGCGTCGAGCACTCGCCAATTGACGCTCACCACCTCGATCCGGTGGCCCTCGTGGTCCTCGAAGACGGCGACGTCGGGGAACCAGACCCCGCCCTGGAACGACGGGTCCGCGTGGTAGCCGAGGCGGCTCACCAGGCGGTCGACGCGTGGGAGGTCGTGCTCGAAGTCGTCGAGGCAGAGGTCGAGGTCGGCATGGCGCCTCGTCTCGCACCCGGCGAGGAGGTCGAGGCCCCAACCGCCGGCGACCCAGTAGCGGAGCCGTTCCTCGTCGAGCGACGAGCAGACCCGCACGAGCTCGTCGAGGTCGAAGACCTGTCGCACGCGGTGCTGGAGCTGGCCGAGGAGAGCGCCGGCGCGCCGACCGACGAGGGGAAGGCCCGAGCAGCGGATGAGAAGGTGCTCGAACCTGATCAGGACCGTGCGTGCCGTGCCGGAGAGGCGGAGCTTGGCCAGCACCTCGCGGGCCGAACGCGTCGGTCCTGCTGCCCCCGCGGCCGAACGCCTCCCGCTGCGCCTGAGCATGGAGCGATGCTAACCGCGACGACTTCGCGGGAGTCGTGCCGCGCACGGTGCCGCGGGACGGGCGGACCACGGTGCCGACGGGCTCGGGGTGGCAGGGGTCGACCGGGTCAAGTGGACCCGTCCCTGCGCCGACAACCACGGTCGGGAGGCAGGCGCGTGGGCAGCGGAACGGAGGAGTCGGCGAAGGACGGGAGCGGCGGCGCGGTGCGCGCCGACGGTGCCCGGGATGCCGGCTCCGCGGAGAGCTGGCCACCGCCCGTCGTGGTGACCAGCGCGCTGTGCATGCTCTTCGGCGCGGGGGCCGCCGTGGCCGTCCCCGCCGTCGCCCTCGACCATGCCCCCGGGTCGCACGGACGAGCCGCCCTCGTCGTGCTGTGCGCGTCGGTGGTGGCAGCCGCCGCCACCCTGCTGCGTGCGTTCCGGAGCCGGGAGGGGCTGAGCCCCGTCGGCGTGCACGTCGCGCTCGTCCTCGCCCTGGCTGTGATCGCCACGGTGGTGTGGTGCGGTCACGGGGCGCTGACGTCGGTGGCCGCCATGGGGATCTTCGCCTGGCCGCCCCTGTTCGCGTCCGCCTTCCTCCCCCGGCGCCGCGCCGCCCCCTATGTCCTGGCATCGGCGGTGCTGAGCGTGGTGGTCGTCGTGCTCACCGTCCGACAGACACAGGTGTCGTGCGCCATCTCGGCAGTGGGCACGATCGCCGTGGCCGCCGGCACCGCCGCGTTCCTCCGGGCGCTGTTGCTGCGCCGCTTCGCCACCGATCCCCTCACCGGACTGCCCGGACGCCACGCGCTCTCCGACCTGCTCGGCCGCGAGGTCGCCCGTGCCGAGCGCCAGGGGACGGCGCTGGCCGTCGCCGTCGTCGACCTCGACGACTTCAAGGCGGTGAACGACACCGGTGGGCACCGCGCGGGCGACGACCTGCTCAGGCAGGTCGCGCGGCAGTGGCGCCGGCAGCTGCGCCCCGGCCACGACGTGGTCCGCTACGGCGGCGACGAGTTCGTCGTGGTGCTGCCCGGGTGCGACGCCGCCGGCGCCGCCGCGGTGGTCGACGGGCTCCGCCGGGCTGGCGGCCATCCGTGCTCCGTCGGGCTGGCCGACTGGGCCCCGGGCGAGACCGTCCACACCGTCCTCGCCCGGGCCGACCGTGCCCTGTACGAGGCCAAGCGCCGCGGGGGGGACCGGGTGGTCCGCACGGCGTCCGGGACGCCGGCGGCCCCGGAGCGGCGCGCACTGCGCTGGTGGGAGCCGTGGATCCCCGCCGTGACGTCGGCCGAGGCGCGCTCGGGGGCGGCGTTCCGGGCGCAGCTGCTCGGCGCCTTCTACGCGGTCGGAGCCGCCATCACCCTCCCCGGCATCCTGCTCGACCCGGCCCCCCGGACGTCGGTGCCGGTCGCCCTGGGCGACGCACTGGCGACCATGGTCGTGGGGATGGTGCTGCTCGGCGTCGCCCGTCGCGTCGGGGGGAGGTTCCCCATGTGGGTGGTGCACGCCGGCATGGTCCTCTCGGTGGTGGTCCTCTGCAACGCCTGCATGTTCGCCCACGGGGGACCGGCAGGGATCGTCAGCCTCGGCATGGTGACGTGGGCGACGATGTACGTGACGGCGCTGTTCCCGTGGCGGGTCGCCGCCGCCTACTGCGGCTTCGGCTCCCTGGCGGTCGCCCTGGCCGTATGGGCCGTGGTGCGGAGCAACCCGGTCGGCGTGGCGCTGCTCTGCGTGGGTGCCGCGCTGGGCGCGGGAGCCCTGGTCGGCTACCTGGCGTTGCTGCTGCAGCGGCAGGCCGACGTCGACGCCCTGACCGGACTGCCCAACCGCGGCGCGCTCGACGCCCTGCTCGACCGCGAGCTGGCCCTCGCCGCCCGTACGGGACTGCCGCTGTGCCTGGCCCTCGTCGACCTCGACCACCTGAAGACGGTCAACGACACCGACGGGCATGCCGCCGGGGATCGCGTCCTCGCCACCTTCTCCCGGGCATGGCGTGCCCGGCTGCGTTCCGTCGACAGGCTCGTGCGCTACGGCGGCGACGAGTTCGTCGTGGTGCTCCCGGGCAGCGACCTGCAAGCGGCCACCGAAGCGGTGGTGCGCCTGCGCGAGTGCGGCGAGTGGTCGTGCTCCGTGGGGGTCACCCAGTGGCTCCCCGGCGAGCCGCCCGACGCCCTGCTGGGCCGGGCCGACGCCGCCGTGTACCGGGCCAAGGCCGAGGGCAGGGACCGGGTGGTGGCCGTGGCCGCCGTTGGCGCCCCGACGGCCGACACCGGCCCGCCCGACCTGGCGGGCGAGCCCAGGGGCGACCCCCGGGGACTGGCAGGCTAGCCCGACCCCTTCGCCCCGTCGGCCGACGCCCGCGGCGGAGCAGCCGGGCACCGGTGCGTGCCGTGCGGAGGCGGCCACTCCAGTCCGAGGGCCCGGGCGAGGCCGGCCCGTCCCTCGTCGGTGACGACGACGGCACGGCTGCTCGACGAGACCCGGAGCCAGCCGGCGTCGCCCAGCGCTCCGAGGAGCGCGCGTCCGACGCCGCCGGCGAGGTGGTGACGCTGCTCGCTCCAGTCGACGCAGCAGGGGACGGGCTGCTCCGCCAAGCCGACCACACCCAGTGCGCCGAGCTGCTCGCACCCGACCTCGGTGAGCCGGTAGACGGTGTCGTCGACCACCCCACCGGACAGCCGGACCGCCTCGGACGGCCCGGCCGGGACGCTCCCGTCTCCACCCACGAGGCCTCCGACCTCGACGAGCCGGTCGGTGACGGCCACGGCGAGCCGCCCGGCCAGGTGGTCGTAGCAGCGCCGAGCGAGCCGGACGGCATGGGCTCGCGTGCCCTCGCGGAGCGACCGCACCGGTCGAGGTGGAGCGAGCCGGGCCGCGACCTCGAGCAGCCGGGCGACGTCGGCTCCCGAGAGGCGGTAGTACCGGTGGCGGCCGTGTGGCTCGACGGTGACGAGCCGTGACGTGAGCAGCTTCTCGAGATGGGCGCTCGCCGTCGACGGCCGCACCCCGGCCTCGGCGGCGAGCACGCTCGCCGCGAGCGCCCTGCCGTCGGCGAGGGCGAGGAGCATCCTGGCCCTCCCGGGGTCGGCAAGCGCAGCGCCGACGACCGAGAGGTCCGCGTCGCCCGCCGCAGCATCGTGGTCGTCCACACGAGGGACCGTAGCGGCCCGTCGGTTCGCCGTACGACGAAACGATCGCACCCTACCGTCGGGGCATGGTGGCCGAGCCGATCCCACGTCCCGTCGAGGTCGAGGAGCTCCTCGAGCGCGTGCAGGCCACGCCGCCGCGGGCGTCGACGGCGTGCGGCCACTGGACGGCCCACGACCTCGGCGCGCACGTCGCCGCCGGTGCCGAAGAGGTCGTGCGGCACCTGCGTGCGTACCGGGAGGGCCAGCCGCTCGGCCGCACCCGGGGCCTCGAGGAGCGCGAGGCCCCTTTCAGGGAGCTCGCTCCGGATCGGCTCGTGCGCTCGATGGACGATCGTGAGCGGCAGCTGCGCTCCGAGGTCGCGTCGATCCTGGCCGTCGAGCCCGACGCCGTCCTGGCCTGGACGGGCCGCCAGGTGCGCGTCGACGCGCTGCTCACGCACCTCCGCAGCGAGTGCGCCGTCCACCGCTGGGACCTCGTCGGCGACGACGACACGAGCCGCGAGCTGCTCGGCTCCTTCGACCTCCTCGAGCACGCGGTGACGGCCGTCGGGAGCGGTCCGCTGACCGCCCGGGGCGTCGCTGCCGGCGCGACCGTGGGAGCGCCTCGCTCGTCCCGCATCCGCTCGGAGGGGCACCCCGACCTCGTCGTGACGGTCGGGCCCGTGGTCTCCCTCGAGCTCGCCGCTCCGGTCGGGGAGCCGACGCTCGTCGCCGACCAGGCGGCACGCCTGCTGGTCTGCTGGGGTCGCACGCCGCAACCACCGAGCCGGATCGAGGTGGTCGGGCGTCCCGACGACGCACGTCGGGTCCGGCAGCTGCTGTCGGGCTACTGAGGACGGAAGCGGGGCACGTTCCCGCCGAGCCCACGACGCGACGACCGCCGCTGCTGCCGGGCTGCCGGGCTGCGCAGCCGGTGGGCGCTCGTCCGCCGGGCGGCACCGTCGTAGGGTGGGGCGAAGCGGGAGCGCCGGCGGAGCGCTCCGCGGGGGGAGCAGGCAGATGCTGTGCAGGGTGAACGGTGTCCGACTGAACGTCATCGACGAGGGCCACGGTCCCCCGGTGGTGTTCGTGCACGGGCTCGGGGGGACGTGGCGGGACTGGGAGCCGGAGCTGGACCAGCTGACCGATCGGTACCGGGTGGTCGTCCCCGAGCACCGGGGCCACGGCCGGTCGGACGCGGGGACCGAGAAGCTGACGGTGCCGCTCCTGGCCCGGGACGTCGAGGCGCTGTGCCGGTCGCTCGGCGTGGACCGGGCCGCCGTCGTCGGGCTGTCGCTCGGGGGGATGGTGGCCCAGGCGCTGGCGCTCGACGCCGCACCGCTGGTGGCCGCGCTGGTCGTGGCGGACTCGACCCCGTCGGTCTCCGAGCCGGCGCGCTCGCTCCTGCTCGGGTCGGTCCCGCTCGTTCGGGAGGGTGGGATGGAGCTCGTCGGTCGGTTCCTCGAGCAGTCGCCGACCACCGGGGGCCGGGACCGGGCTGCGTTGGCCCGGGCTTGGCGCGACCTGGGGAGCAACGACCCGCTCGTGTACGCGGACGCCATCGAGGCCCTCTGCGGCTACGACGGGTGGGAGCGGCTGGGGTCGATCACCCAGCCGACCCTCGTGGTGCGGGGCGCCGACGACACCCTCGTGTCCGGCACCGACGAGGAGGCGGTGGCGGCCGCCATCCCCGGAGCGTGCTTCCGCACCATCGACCGGGCCGGCCACAACTGCAACCTCGACCAGCCCGAAGCGTTCCACCGGGTCCTCACGGAGTTCCTCGAGGGCGTCGGGTACGGAGGTGGGCCCGGACGGTGACGGTCCGCCGGAGGCGACGGGGGCGGGAGGCCGGTGCCACGACGAGCGCGTCGTCGGCGGCCGCCCGCTCGGGTGGGAGGGCTAGGAGCGTGGGTCAGTAATCGGCAACCGATGGGGTAGCCGAGATTCGCGA
>CAZSYT010000039.1:25221-26634 GCA_964610905.1 uncultured Acidimicrobiaceae bacterium | reverse complement strand
GAACGGCGCGAGCCGGCGCTGCCCGAGCCGGCGCGGCCCGAGCCGGCGCGGCCCGAGCCGGAACGGGGCGAACTGGGACGGTGGAGCGAGGAGCGCTCAGGCGGGACGGCGACGGCAGGCCGGGCCGTTCACAGGACGAGCTCGGCCATGGTGCGCAGCGTCGTCAGGTCACCCGAGACGAGCAGTGTCGTGGCGATCGACTCCCGCCACGCCTCGAGGTCGTCGCGGATCTTCTCCTTGGGCCCGATGAGGGCGACGTCCTCGACGAGCGAGGTGGGCACGGCGGCGGCGGCTTCGTCCTTGCGGCCCTCGAGGTAGAGGTCCTGGACGACGCGGGCCTCGGCCTCGTAGCCCATACGGGCGAACACGTCGAAGTGGAAGTTCATCGACTTGGCCCCCATGCCTCCGATGTAGAGCGCGAGGAAGGGACGGTAGGCGTCGGCGGCCCGCTCGACGTCGTCGTCGATGACCGTCGGGGCGAGGGCGATCACCTCGAAGTCCTCCGCGCTCCGGCGAGCGCCGGGGCGGGCGAACCCCTCGGCCAGCGAGGCCTCGAAGGCCTTCATGGCGTTGGGCGAGAAGAAGATCGGGAACCAGCCGTCGGCCACCTCGGCGGCCAGCGCCACGTTCTTCGGACCTTCGGCCCCGAGGATGACGGGGATCTCGTCGCGGAGCGGGTGGACGATGGGCTTGAGCGCCTTGCCCAGGCCCGTGCCTCCGGGGTGGGGGAGCGGGTAGTGGGGGCCGTCGCTCGTCACCGGTGCCTTGCGGGCCACGACCTGGCGCACGATGTCGACGTAGTCGCGGGTGCGGGCGAGCGGCTTGTCGAAGGGCTGGCCGTACCAGCCCTCGACGACTTGGGGACCGGAGACGCCGAGGCCGAGCACGAAGCGACCGCCGGAGAGGTGGTCGAGGGTGATGGCCGCCATGCCCATGGCCGTCGGCGTGCGGGCCGAGAGCTGGCAGAGGGCCGTGCCCAGGCGCACCGTGGAGGTACGCGCCCCCCACCAGGCCAGCGGGGTGAGGGCGTCGGAGCCGTAGGCCTCGGCCGTCCAGATCGAGTCGAAGCCCAGCCGTTCGGCTTCGGCGACCTGCTCGGTCGCGTGGGCCGGGGGCCCCGAGCCCCAGTAGCCGAGCTGCAGGCCGAGCTTCATGTCCTTCATCGCGTGCTCCCCTCCGGCCGGGCGGCGGTCGTGCCCGCGCTGCGCGCGTGCCCGGGCGCGCGACCCTAGTGCACCGGTTCGGTGGCGTCCGGGGCCGGCGACGGTTCCGGTCGCCGTCGCGAACCCGGCCGGCCGGGCCCGCCGACCCGAGCCTGGTCACCGGTCCACGCTCCGGGCGAGCCTGCGGCGGCGGGCAGCCGCCGGGTGCGTGTGCCAGGATGGGCCTGCCCCTCGCGACGGCTCGGGACAG
>CAZSYT010000039.1:0-25121 GCA_964610905.1 uncultured Acidimicrobiaceae bacterium | reverse complement strand
CGATCCGGGACAGCGATCCGGGACAGCGATCCGGGACAGCGATCCGGGACAGCGATCCGGGACAGCGAGCCGGGAGGGTCCTTCCGGAGCGGGGTGGTCGACGAGGGGAGAGCCCATGGGGCAACCCGGTAGGGAGCGGCGGGCTCGGTGCGGTGTGGGAGCGACGGCGTTGTGGCACTCGCCGCCGACCCGTCGCCGGCGTCCTCGTTGAGGGTGCCTGCTCCGACGCCCGAGGACGACGGCGCACCGAGGAAGGCACCGGGCGGCACCGGCCCGGACGTGCGCTGGCCGGAAGGCCACTCGGGTTGGTTCTTCGCCGGGGCCGAGGCCTTCGAGGGCCGCGTCGCCGGCTTCCTCGCCGACGGGATCGCCCGCGGCGAGCGAGCGGTCCTCGTCGCCGACGAGCCGCGGGCCGACCGGTGGCCGCCGACGCTCCTCGACCGAGGTGACCTGGTCGTCGCCAGCACCGCCGAGATCTACGGCCCCGACCTGGTGGTCGAGGCCGGGGCGCAGCGGGCCGCCTTCGCCGGCATGCTGGCCGGCTCCCTCGCCGTCGGCTACCGGGGGCTGCGTGTCGCCGCCGACAACACGAGCCTCGTCGCCGGGCCCGAGCGACTGGCGGCGTGGCTGGCGTGGGAGGCGGTGGCGGACCAGTTCATGGTGGCCAACCCGGTCACCGGCATGTGCGCCTTCGACGTCCGACGCATCGACGCCCAGGCTCGCCGCCTGCTGGCCGGCGTGCACGAGCGCTCCGTGAGCTGACGTTCCCAGGCCGGCGCACCTGGGTGGCGTGCGCGCAGGCCCCGACGGCGCCCGTGCTCGGCGGCCGTGCGATGATGCTCGGCGGTCGGCACCCGGTCCCGAGCGCGCCGGCCGGGGAGGCTGTCGATGCAGGGCCTGATGCAGGACGTGCCGCTGTCGCTGGACATGATCTTCGACCGGGCCGAGCGGCTCTGGCCCACGAAGCGGCTCCTCACCGCCACCCCGACGGGGAGAGAGACCGTCACCTTCGGGCAGTGGGCGGAGCGGACGAGGCGCCTCGGCGGCGTGCTCGACGACCTCGGGGTGAGCGAGGACGGGCGGGTCGCGACCTTCGCCTGGAACACCGCCCGCCACCTCGAGCTGTACTTCGCGCCGCCCTGCACCGGGCGGGTGCTGCACACGTTGAACATCCGGCTCTTCGCCGACCAGGTCACCTACGTCGCCAACCACGCCGAGGACGAGGTCGTCTTCGTCGACCGCAGCCTCCTGCCGCTCCTGTGGCCCCTCGTCGACGCGTGCAAGACAGTCCGTCACGTCGTGGTCATGGACGACACGGTGGGACGGACCGACGTTCCCGACCTGCCGAGCGACCCGAGGATCCTCGACTACGAGGAGCTGCTGGCCGCGGCCCGGCCCCACCCGTTCGGGGTCGTCACCGACGAGAACACCGCCGCGTCGATGTGCTACACGAGCGGCACCACGGGGGACCCGAAGGGAGTGGTGTACTCCCACCGCTCCGTCGTGCTCCACTCGCTCGCCGCCCTGCTCACCGACGGGCTCGGGATCAGCGAGTCGGACGTGGTCCTGCCCGTGGTCCCCATGTTCCACGCCAACGCCTGGGGCCTGTGCCAGGCCGCCGTGATGGGAGGGTGCGACGTGGTCTTCCCCGGCGCCGACCTGTCGCCGGAGGCCCTCAGCGCCCTCATCCTCGAGGAGGGAGTCACCGTCGCCGCCGGCGTGCCCACGATCTGGATGGGGGTCCGTCCCCACCTCGCCGGCCGGCCCCACACGCTGCGCCGCGTCGTGGCCGGCGGTTCCGCCGTGCCCCGGGCCCTGTCGGAGGCGTACCGGACAGAGGTCGGCCTTCCCATCCTGCAGGCCTGGGGCATGACCGAGACCAGCCCCGTGGCCACGGTGGCGGTGACCCGCAGCGAGCGGGCGGCCTCGGCCGACGAGGAGGCGCTGGCCGACCTGCGTGCCAGCCAGGGCATCCCCGCCCCTCTGGTCGAGCTGCGCATCGCCGACCCCGACAGCGGTGAGCAGCTGCCGTGGGACGGCACCGCGAGCGGAGAGGTACAGGTGCGGGGCCCGTGGATCGCCAGGCAGTACTACGACGACCCCCGGGGCGACACCCAGTTCACCGCAGACGGGTGGCTGCGCACCGGCGACGTGGGTGTCGTGAGCCCCGACGGCTACGTCCGGTTGGTCGACCGCACCAAGGACCTCATCAAGTCGGGTGGCGAGTGGATCTCCTCGGTCGACCTCGAGAACGAGATCATGGGGCACCCGGCCGTGGCCGAGGCCGCCGTCATCGCCGTGCCCTCGGAGCGGTGGATGGAACGTCCGATGGCGTGCGTGGTGGTGAAGGACGGTCACGACCTGGCCGCCGACGAGCTCCGTGCGTGGCTCGAGCCCCGGGTGGCCAAGTGGTGGCTGCCCGAGCTCGTCGAGTTCATCGACGAGGTCCCGAAGACGTCGGTCGGCAAGTTCTCCAAGAGGGACCTGCGCGAGCGCTTCTCGGACCGGAGGGTGCCGTGACCGCGGTGCCGTGACCGCCCGAGGGCCCACGGTGGCATGCCCGACCCACGGGCGCACCCAGGGGTGGCCCCGTCAGGGCACGGGCGCCGCCACGAGCAGCACTCCTCGTGGTCCCTGGTGCCGGAGCGGCGCGCCTGCCTGCGCCACGACGGCCCACCCGCTCTCGACCAGCACGTCGTCGACCTCGTCGGGCGAGAAGCGGTGGAGGTGGGGCTCGCCGATGGCGGCCAGGATGACGCCCCTCGCGCGTGCTCGCAGCTCGGCCGCGCCGCCGGTGACGACGGGGACGAGGGGGACGGCGAGGGCCAGCCGGCTGTCGGGAGCCGCCACGGCGCGCAGCTCGGCGAGCAGCCGCTCGGTGGTCTCGCGGGTCAGGTAGCCGAGCAGGCCCTCCACGGTGAAGAGGGCCGGGCGGGCCGGGTCGAAGCCGGAAGTGGCCAAGGAGCGGGGCAGGTCGCCGGTGACGAGGTCGAGCGCCACGAACGTGACGTGCTCGGTGGCGGCTCCCACCGCGGCGAGCCGTGCTCGCTTGTCGCGCTGTGTCGCCGGGTGGTCCACCTCGAACCACCGCACCCCCGGGGTGGCGAAGCGCAGCGGACGTCCGTCGTAGCCGGCGGCCACCACCACCACCTGGTCGACACCGGACTCGAGCGCGGCGAGCACGGCCCGGTCGAAGAAGCTCGTCCGCCGCTCCATGCGAGCGCGCCACCTCGTGCTCGGCCGCAGCAGCGGCAAGGGACGGAGCGAGCGGGCCAGACGCACGTCGGCCGAGGCGTCACCGGTGGGCACGGTCGGTCGGTCGAGGCCCGCCCGGGCGAGGGCGACCGCTCGTGCGGTCACCGACGGCTTGCCCGCTCTCACGGTGGCCACCGTAGACGTGCTCGGGCGGCACCCGGCCGCGCCCACGCCCCGCTCCGCGCGGCCTCTCAGGCCAGCTTGACGACCACGTCTTCGGCGAAGCGCTCGCAGGCGGCCACCCTCGCGGCGAGCAGGGCCTCGGGCGAGCTGCCCGCGTCGGCCGGGACCGCCATCCACGGGGCGCACAGGAGGTCGGTGACCCCCGCCTCCTCGAGGCGCCGGTAGAGGTCGACGTCGGGCCGGGCCCGGACTGCCAGGCAGATCGAGAAGGGCTCGTCCGCGCGCCCCGCGGCGGCGCGGGCGTCCAGCAGGCGCTTCGCCTGGGCGAGGGCCTCGTCGGGGCGCACCGGTCCGGTGTTGACCCACCCGTCGCACAACGTCGCCGCCCGGCGGATGGCCGGCGGGGAGTCGCCTCCGCCCAGGATCGGCACGGGCCGCGACGGCCCGGGGTTCATCTGGCAGGCGGGGACGTCGTAGTAGGTGCCGTGGTGCTCGACCCACCCGCCCTGCCACAGGGCCCGCAGGGCGACGATCATCTCGTCGAGGCGCCTGCCCCGGGTGTGGAAGTCCTGGCCGGTGAGGACGAACTCCTCCTCGCACCAGCCCACGCCGACCCCGAGGCGGACCCGGTCGTGCGAGATCGCCGCAGCCGTCCCCACCGTCTTCGCCACCGTGATCAGGTCGCGCACCGGGGCCACGTAGACGCCGGTGGTGAAGGTCAGCGTGCGGGTGACGGCCGCCAGCGCGGACACGAGGCACATCGGGTCGGGCCAGGCCGTCTCCTTGGGCCAGAACGGGGCGCCGTCGGGCGCCGTCGAGTACGTGTAGCGCGACCGGAGGTCGCGGGGGTTGACCAGGTGGTCGGAGAGGAAGACGCCGGCGTAGCCGTGGTCGTCGCAGGCGGCGGCCAGGGCGATCGACTCGTCGACCGACAGGAAGGTGACAGCCTGGTGGAACCTCACTGCCGGACCCGCCCGCCGGTCGGCCGAGCCCCACGGTCGGCGGCCCTCGGTCCTCGCTCGCTCATCGGTCCCCCCCCGAAGCCGGCACCCGTGCGCGGCACCGGGTGGCCCGCAGCAGACTAGAACGCGTATCAGTTATCATACGCGGACCGCAGGACCCGGTCGAGCGGCGGTCCCGCCGGGGCACCGACGCCCCGCCGGGTCGCCGACGCCCCGCCGGGTCGCCGACGCCCCGCCGGGTCGCCGGGACCGACGAGGGGAGGGACGTGCCATGCACCTCGAGGAGACGGCTGACGAGCAGGCGCTGCGCGCCGAGCTCCGCGCCTACTTCGCCGAGGTCCTGACCCCCGAGGTCCGCCGCCGGCTCGACGCCGAAGCCGAGGGCGGCGCCATGTTCCGCGCCGTCGTGCGCCGGATGGGCAAGGACGGCTGGCTGGGCATTGGGTGGCCCACCGCCTACGGCGGCCAGGGACGGCCCGCCACCGACCAGTTCGTCTTCTTCGACGAGGTCCAGCGGGCTCGCGCCCCGTTCCCCTTCGTCACCCTGAACACCGTGGGGCCCACCCTCATGCAGCACGGCTCGGAGGAGCAGAAGGCGCGGCTGCTCCCGGGCATCCTCGCGGGCGAGGTCAACTTCGCCATCGGCTACACCGAGCCCGGTGCCGGCACGGACCTGGCCTCCCTCTCCACCCGTGCCGTGCGCGACGGCGACGAGTGGGTCATCGACGGGGGAAAGGTGTTCACGAGCGGGGCGGACCAGGCCGACTACATCTGGCTGGCCACGCGGACCGACCCGGACGCCCCGAAGCACGAGGGGATCTCCATCTTCCTCGTCCCCACGTCGTCGCCGGGCTTCTCGTGCACGCGCATCACGACGGTCGGCAGCGTGGCGACCACCGCCACCTACTACGCCGGCGTCCGGGTGGGCGACGAGGCCCTCGTCGGCCCGCTGCACGGTGGCTGGCGGCTGATCACCAGCCAGCTCAACCACGAGCGGGTCGGGCTGGCTGCCATCGGGGCCCTCGCCCACCGGCTGTGGGGCGAGGTGGCCCGGTGGGCGGTCGACGGTGGGCTGGCGGAAGTGCCCTGGGTGCAGCTCGACCTGGCGCGCTCGTACGCCCTGCTCGAAGGGCAACGGCTCCTCAACTGGAAGATGGCGTCGGCCGTGGCCGACGGCACGCTCGGCCCCGCAGCCTCGTCGGCCGTCAAGGTGTTCGGGACCGAGTCGACCATCGAGGTCTACCGTCTGCTCCTCGGCGTCGTGGGCGCCGGCGGCTACCTGCGGGCCGGCTCGCCGGGGGCGGTGCTCGAGGGCGAGCTCGAGCGTGCGTCCCGGGCCGCCCAGATCAACACGTTCGGAGGAGGGGTCAACGAGGTGCAGCGCGAGATCGTGGCGGTGGCCGGGCTCGGCCTCACCCGGGGGGCACGGTGAGCGCGGACGGGCCCGTCGGCGGCGCCGTGACGAGCGCGGCCGCAGCGCCGGCACCGTCCGACGGGCCAGGGGAGGTCCACGGCCCGCTCGGCGAGCGCCTCGCCGCCTTCGTCGGCCAGCCGGCGGGGGAGGCCCTCCGGGCGCCCGACCCGGTCAACCGCCCGATGATCCGGCACTGGGTCGAGGCGATGGGGGACCTGAACCCCGTCTACGTCGACGACGAGGCAGCCCGCGCGGAGGGCTTCCCCGGTGTCGTCGCCCCGCCCACCATGCTCCAGGCCTGGATCATGCGGGGCCTGCGGGCCTCACTCGAGGTCGAGGCGGCGCGGAGCGCCGGGCGCGCCGGGGGCACGAGCGCCACCGACCGGATCATGGGGCTGCTCGACGAGGCGGGCTTCACCTCGGTGGTGGCCACCAACTGCGAGCAGCACTACGCGCGCCCGCTCGTCCCCGGTGACCACCTCGAGGTCCGCTCGGTGATCGAGGCGGTGTCGCCCGAGAAGGCGACCGCCCTCGGCACCGGCCACTTCCTCACCACCCGGCTCGAGTTCAGCGACGAGGCCGGAGAGGTCGTCGGCACGATGCTCTTCCGCATCCTCAAGTTCCGGCCCCGCCAGCCGGCAGGAGCCGGTCCCGCCACCGCCGAGCCGCCGGCCCGACCGGGCGACGCCGCGGCGGGCACGCCCGAGCCGGCCCGACCGCTCCGCCCCCGCCCGTCCCTCACCCACGACAACCGGTTCTTCTTCGAGGGAACGAAGGAAGGCGTGCTGCGGATCCAGCGGTGCAGCGCGTGCGGAACCCTGCGCCACCCGCCGCGCCCGGCGTGCGCCGAGTGCCGCTCCTTCGAGTGGGACGCCGTCGAGGCGTCGGGTCGCGGGCGCGTCTTCAGCTTCGTCGTCAACCACCACCCGCAGGTCCCGGCCTTCGACTACCCGCTCGTCGTCGCGCTCGTCGAGCTCGAGGAGGGGACCCGCCTGGTCGCCAACGTGTCGGGGGTCGAGCCCGAGGAGGTCGCCATCGGGATGGCGGTCGAGGCCCGCATCGAGCGGTTCGACGACGACCTCGCCCTGCCCGTCTTCGTCCCCGCGACCGAGGGAGCGACGGCCTGATGGACTTCACGCTGACCGAGGCGCAAGAGGCCGTCCGCCAGGCCGCCGGCGCCGTGTTCGACGGGTCGGCCACCCCCGAGCGGGTCCGCGAGGTCGAGGCGACGCCCGACCGCTTCGACCGGACGCTGTGGGACCTCCTGGCCCGGGCCGACCTCCTGGGCGTGGCTGTCCCCGCCCGCTACGGGGGCGGCGGCCTGGGGATGGTCGAGCTCGCCCTCGTCCTCTCCGCACAGGGTCGGTGCGTCGCCCCCGTGCCGTTGTGGGCCACCGCCGTCCTCGGAGCCCTGCCGCTCGAGCGCTTCGGCACCGACGCGCTGGCCGGCCAGCTGCTCGCCGGGGTCGCCGACGGCACGGTGGTGCTGACCGCTGCCCTCGCCGACGTCGCGGCCGACCTGGCGGCCGGTGGCCCGGGACGTCCCGCCGTGCGGGCCGAGCGCGACGGCTCGGGCGTGCGCCTCGCCGGCACGGCGTGCGCCGTGCCGGCCGCCCACGTCGCCGATGCCGTCCTCGTCCCCGCCGTGCTCGACGACGGCGTGGTCGTCGCCGTCGTGGACCCGTCGGCACTGGGCGTCGCGCTCGAGCGGACCGAGACGACCGACCGCGAGGTGCACCCGCACGTCACCTTCGACGACGTCGCCGTCGAAGGCGGGAGGCTCCTCGCCGGCGGCGACCCCGACCGGGGCGGCGAGGTCCTCGCCTGGGCCCTCGAGCGGGCCCGCGTGGGCCTCGGCGCGTTGCAGCTGGGCGTGACCGAGGCAGCCGTCGCCCGCACCGCCGAGTACCTGAACGAGCGCGTGCAGTTCGGCCGGCCGCTCGCGACCTTCCAGGGGGTCAAGTTGCGGGCCGCGGACGCCGCCATCGGCACCGACGTGCTCCGGGTCACGGTGCTGCAGGCCGCCTGGCGCCTCGACCAGGGCCTGGACGCCCACCGGGAGGTGTCGGTCGCCGCCTGGTTCGCCCGTGACACCGGACAGCGGGTCGTGCACGCCACCCAGCACCTCCACGGGGGCATGGGGGCGGACGTCGACTACCCGGTCCACCGCTACTTCCTCTGGGGCAAGCAGCTCGAGCTGCTCCTCGGCAGCCCCGGGGCCGAGCTGGCCGCCCTCGGCCGCCAGCTGGTCGCCGACGTGCGCGCCGGAGCGCTCGCGTGACCGCCCCCACCCGGCGGTTCGAGGAGGTCGCGGTGGGCGACCCGCTTCCCGAGCTCGTGGTGCCGGTCACCCGGACGCTCGTCGTGGCCGGGGCGATCGCCTCGCGCGACTACCAGGACGTCCACCACGACCCGGTGCTCGCCCGAGCACGGGGCTCGAAGGACATCTTCATGAACATCCTCACCACCAACGGCCTGGTCGGCCGGTACGTCACCGACTGGACGGGCCCCGGCGGCCTGGTCACCGACGTGGCCATCCGCCTGGGCGTGCCCAACTACCCCGACGACGTCCTGACCTTCTCGGGCGCGGTCACCGGGCGGGACGACGCCCCGGGCGAGGACGGGCGCGGCGGCGTCGAGCTGTCGGTGCGGGGGGCGAACGGCCTCGGGGACCACGTGACCGGCACCGTGCGGGTCCGCCTGCCGGCCCGCCCGGGCCCCGAGGCGCCGCGGGGGGCTCCGGCGTGAGCCGGGCCCACGCCTTCGCCGGGCGGACCGCCGTGGTCGGGATCGGGGCGACCGAGTTCTCGAAGGAGTCGGGGCGCAGCGAGCTCCGCCTCGCCGCCGAGGCCGTCGACGCCGCGCTGGCCGATGCCGGCATCGCCCCGGCCGAGGTCGACGGGCTGGTGACCTTCAGCGCCGACACCAACCCCGAGATCGAGGTGGCCCGCAGCCTGGGCATGGGCGAGCTCACGTTCTTCAGCCGCGTCCACTACGGCGGGGGGGCGGGGTGCGCCACCGTCCAGCAGGCGGCGCTGGCCGTGGCAGCAGGGGTGGCCGACGTCGTCGTCTGCTACCGCGCCTTCAACGAGCGCTCCGGCAACCGCTTCGGCGCCGGGGTGCAGGGCCACCTGCCCCAGCCCACGGCCGAGACGGCCCACTTCAGCTGGTACGCGCCCCAGGGCCTCCTCACGCCGGCCCAGTGGGTGGCCATGACGGCCCGGCGCTACCTCCACCTGAGCGGGGCGACCACCGAGGACCTCGGTCGCGTGGCGGTGGCCGACCGCCGGCACGCGGCGACCAACCCCAAGGCGTGGTTCTACGGCAAGCCGATCACCCTGGCCGACCACCAGGCGTCGCGTTGGATCGTCGAGCCGCTGCGCCTCCTCGACTGCTGCCAGGAGACCGACGGGGGACAGGCGCTCGTGGTGACCTCGCTCGAGCGGGCCCGCGACCTCCCCGCCACCCCGGTGGTGGTCGAGGCGGCCGCCCAAGGAGCGGGTCGGTCCCAGGAGATGATGACCTCGTACTACGACGGCGACCTCGACGAGCTCCCCGAGATGGGGGTGGTGGGCCGCCAGCTGTGGGAGACCTCGGGCCTCGCGCCGGGCGACGTCCAGACGGCCGTGCTCTACGACCACTTCACGCCGTACGTGCTCATGCAGCTCGAGGAGCTCGGCTTCTGCGGGCGGGGCGAAGCCAAGGACTTCGTGGCCGACGGCAACGTCGAGCTCGGGGGCGGGCTCCCCGTCAACACGCACGGCGGGCAGCTGGGCGAGGCGTACTTGCACGGCATGAACGGCATCGCCGAGGGGGTGCGCCAGGTCCGGGGGACCGCCGTCAACCAGGTCCCGGACGTCGAGCACGTGCTGGTGACGGCGGGGACCGGCGTGCCGACCTCGGGCCTCGTCCTCGGCGTCGACCGGTAGGCCGCTCCGACGGTCCGGCGTGCGCCGCGGCCCCCCGGTGCGGGCTCGTGCGCTGCGGCGTCGGCCGGAGCGGGCGACCCGGGCCTCCACCACGCGGGTCCGCACGCCGCCACCGCTCGGTCCGCAGCACCCGCGTGGCCACGGTGGCGGCGGTGGTGACCGGCTGCTCGCCGACCCGCAGGGACGGCAGGCCCGCTCGCCCAGAAAACTGAAACACGTTGCATTTTCGTCCGGGCCCATGGTACGGTGCCGACAGGTCCGCAGCCCCACGGAAGGAGACCGTGATGGAGTTCGGCGTGTTCCTGAACGGGTACGTCCCGGGCCCGGCGGCCCACGACACGGCGTCCGAGCACGAGATGTTCCGCCGCGAGATCGAGTACGTGGTCGAGGCGGACAAGCACAACTGGAAGTACGCCTGGTTGGGCGAGCACCACTCGCTGACCGAGTACAGCCACCTGTCGGCACCCGAGGTGGTGATGGGCTACCTGGCCCGCGCCACCGAGCGCATCCACCTCGGGACCGGCATCATGAACCTCTCGCCCCGGGTCAACCACCCGGTGCGCTCGGCCGAGCGGGTGACGATGCTCGACCACGTCACGGAGGGGCGCTTCGAGTGGGGGACGGGCAGGGGTGCCGGAAGCCACGAGATCGCCACCTTCAACATCCTCGACAAGAACTCGACCAAGTCCGAGTGGAACGAGGTGATCCGCGAGATCCCGCGCATGTGGGAGGAGCGCGACTACACCTTCGACGGGGAGCACTTCACCGTCCCCTACCCGCACAACGTGCTGCCCAAGCCGTACGGCGCAGGGCACCCGCCGATCTGGGTGGGGTGCGGCAACCCGGGCACCTTCACCCAGGCGGGGGAGCTCGGCATCGGCGCCATCGCCTTCAACTTCGAGCCGGTCTACAACCTGAAGGGGCGTATCGAGGCCTACAAGGAGGGCGTCGCCGCCTGCACCGAGCCGCTCGGGCAGTTCGTGAACGACAACGTGATGATGACCAACGCGGTCATCTGCCTGAGCGACCGCAAGCGGGCACGCGAGGTGGCGCTGCGACCGGGCCGGGGCTACCTGTACTCGCTCGTGTGCAACTACCACGACACGATCCCCCACGCCGACAACGTGCCCGTGTGGCCCGAGCGCCCCACGACCATCGCCAACGAGGAGATGCTCGACCACCTGATCGACGGGGGCTGGCTCCTCTGCGGCGAGCCCGACGAGGTCGCCGAGCAGGCGGAGCGCTACCAGACCGTCGGGTGCGACCAGCTCGTCTTCGGGCTCCCGTCGGACTCGATGGCCCACGAGGAGGTCCTCGAGATGCTCGAGGTCTTCGGCACCAAGGTGGTCCCCGAGTTCGACCGCGACCCGGTGCACTCGACGACCCGGTACCGCCAGTCGGCGAGGCCGAAGTACCAGCCGTTCAACTTCCCGATCCCCGAGGTCGTCGTCGAGGAGCTCCCGACGAACGCCCAGATCCAGCTCGACGGCACCCGGACCGCCTGAGCGGGCCGGTCCGGCCCACCCCGCCTAGGCTCGAGCACGAGGGGCACGACGGCGTGCGCCGGCCCGGCCGGCGCCGAGGCGAGGGGGTGAGGGCATGGGGGACGTGACGAGCACGGCTGGCGGCCAGGTCCGGCGGCTGAGCCCGGGCGAGGTCGCCGACCACGTGGCGCGCATCGAGGAGCAGGGCTACACCATCGTCGAGGACGCCGTCGAGCCCGAGCTCCGCACCGGGCTGCTGGCCGACCTCGAGCGCATCGAGCGCGACGAGTCGGTCGTCCCGGCGGGGAACCTCTTCGAGGGCACGAGGACGGTGCGGGTCTACAACCTCCTCGCCCACGGGCCCCGCTTCGAGCGCGTCCCCGTGCACCCGGCGGTGCTGCCGCTCTGCGAGCGGGTCCTCGACCCCGGCCTCCTCGTGTCGTCGCTCTCGTCGATCGCCATCGGTCCGGGCGAGACCGCCCAGCCGCTCCACGCCGACGACCAGCTCCTGCCGATCCCCAAGCCGCACCCGGCCACCGTGTGCAACACCATGTGGGCGCTGACCGACTTCACGGAGGCGAACGGGGCGACCCGCGTCGTGCCCGGGTCGCACCTCGCCGACCACTCGCCCGACCTCTTCACGACCTACGACACCGTGCCGGCCGAGATGCCGGCGGGAAGCGTGCTCGTCTGGCACGGCAGCCTGTGGCACGGCGGCGGGGCCAACACCACGGGCGAGCGCCGCGTGGGCATCGCCATGAACTACTGCGCGGGCTACATCCGCCAGCAGGAGAACCAGCAGCTCGGCCTGCCCCGCGACCTGGTGGAGCGGTTCACGCCGCGCTTGCAGGAGCTGGTCGGCTACGGCATCTACCACGGCCTCGTCGGCCACATCGACAAGCACGACCCCCGGGTGCTCCTCCTCGGCGCCGAGGAGGGGGCGACGCTCCTGTGGGAGTACGCCCGGCCGTCGGCGGACGACGGCAGCTAGCGGGCCGTGGGGCGCGCCGGCGCTCGAGCAGCCCGGGGCCGTCAGCCGGCGACCACGTCCCCCAGCAGCATCGTGGCCCCGCCGGAGGCGAAGTTCGCGACGTCGGCCGCCGCCGCCTGGCCTTCCGGGCTGGCGAAGCACGCCTGCATCGCGGCGGCGTCGTCGAACCAGAGCTCTGCCTGCACGTAGTAGGGCGACGCCGATCCGTCCATCGACGAGCACTTGGCCGCCTCGAAGCGCAGCAGCCCGGGCATCTTGGCCACGAGGTCGGCGTGGGCCGAGAAGTAGTGGGCGTCGAAGGCCTCCGGGTCGGTCGGTTGCCCGTAGAGCAGGATCAGCTTCACCATGCGGGCATCATAGAAGGCCCGACCCGAGCCGGCCCTTCCATCCCGCCGCGAGAACGGTGCCGCCGCGCCTGCGTGCGGTGCTCGAGGTCCCCGGTCGGCCGGCGCAGGGCCGGGTCAGCCGGCCCAGCACGCCGCCACGTCGGCGACGCTCGCCACCGTGGCGAGCAGCGGCACGGTGTGCTCGAGGACGGCCCGGGCGTAGTCGTAGGGGACGCCACAGACGCCGTCTTCGGCCACGACCACCTCGTAGCCGAGGTTGACCGCCTCGATCACCAGGCCGAGCACGCCCACGTTGAGCGACACGCCGGCCACCACGATGGCGGCGACGCCGAGGTTCCGCAGCCACCGGTCGAGCGCCGTGCCGGTGAAGGGCGAGACACCGTGGAGGCGCGGGCAGACGAGGTCCGAGGGCTCGGGGCCGAGCTCGGGGACCACCTCCGCACCGGGGCTGCCCACCACGATGTGGCCCGGGTGGCGGACGGCGGCGGCGAGGAGCCGGCAGTTGGCGGCGGACCCCTTGGCGTCCGCCCGGAGCTCGGCCGTGCAGTGGACCACCGGGACGCCGGCGCGCCGGGCCGCCCGGACCAGCTCGGCGGCGTGGGGGACGACTCGCGCCGCCTCGGCGGCCGCGACGAGCTCGGCGAAGGAGGAGCGGTCGCCCACCACGCCCCGTTGCAGCTCCATCGTCACCACGGCACAACGCCCGGGACGGACGGCGGCGGCGAGGTCGGCCACGGCGGCGGCTCCGTCAGGTCCGCGGCGCGCCGGGCGCCACGAGGGTCACCGGGCCTCGGGCACCCGGGCCCCGGCGGGGTCGAGCTCCGTCGGCTCGCCGGCCACGACCGTCGCCGACCAGCGGTAGTCGGGCTTGCCGCTCGGCGAGCGCTCGACGGCGTCGACGACGTGGAGCTGGCGGGGCACCTTGTACCCGGCGATCGAGCCCCGGCAGTGCTGCTGGAGCTCGGCGAGGGTGCAGCGACGTCCCGGCCGCAGCTGGACGATGGCCGCCACCCGCTGGCCCCACCGGTCGTCGGCGGCGCCGACCACGATGGCGTCGAAGACCGACGGGTGGGAGCGGACGGCCGACTCGACCTCCTCGGGGAAGATCTTCTCGCCGCCCGAGTTGATGCAAACCGAGCCTCGGCCCAGCAGGGTGATGCTGCCGTCGGCCTCGACCGTGGCGAAGTCGCCCGGCATCACGTGCCGCACGCCGTCGACGGTGACGAAGACCTCTGCTGTCTTCCCCGGGTCGTTGTAGTACCCGAGCGGGATGTCCCCGAACCGGGCGATGCGGCCGATGGCACCCGAGCCCGGGGCGACCGGCCGGAGGTCCTCGTCGAGGACGACGCTGTCGCCCAGCGCGCTCACCGTCGGGCCGCTCTTCATGGCCGTCTGGCCGCGGCCGACCACCGCCAGGCCGTTGTTGCCGGTCTCCGACGAGCCGACCGCGTCGGTGATGACGATGTCGGGAAGGTGGCGGAAGAAGGCGTCCTTCACCGGCGCCGAGAAGAGGGCGGCCGACGACACGACGGCGAAGAGCGACGAGAGGTCGTAGCCCGGCCCCGGCTCGTCGAGCGCTTCCACCAGCGGCTTGCCCATGGCGTCGCCGGTGATCATGAGAGAGTTCACCCGCTCCGCCTCGACGAGACGCCACACCTCGTGGGGGTCGAACTTGGCCAGCAGCACGATGCGGTTGCCGGTGAAGCTCTGGCCCATCACCGCCCACTGGGTGGCGCCGTGCATGAGCGGGGCGATGGGGAGGAACACGAGCGCGCCACCGGCGGCGCGCCCCTTCTCGACCATCTCCTCGGGCCGCTCGACCCGGGTGTTGGTCATGGCGTCGACGCCACCGCCGAGCGCGTAGAAGACGTCCTCGTGGCGCCACACCACGCCCTTGGGCATCCCGGTCGTCCCGCCCGTGTAGAGGATGTAGTGGTCGTCGTTCGAGCGAGGCGGGAAGTCCCGCTCCGGCGAGCCCTGGGCGAGGGCCTCCTCGTAGTCGGCGGCACCGGAAGGCGGAGGCGTCCCCGTGCCGTCGTCGATGGTGACGACGTGGCGGAGCTGGGGGAGGTCGCCGAGCAGGTCCGTCACCTGCGGCGAGAACGACGCCTGGTGGACGAGTGCGGACAGGTCGGCGTTCGACAGCAGGTACCGCAGCTCGTCGTGCACGTAGCGGTAGTTGACGTTGATCCACACCGCCCGCAGCTTGAAGACGGCCCATGCCGTCTCGACCCACTCGACGCTGTTGGTGGCGTAGATGCCGACGTGGTCGCCGGGGCCGATCCCCTGGGCGGCGAGGTGGTGGGCGAGCTGGTTGGCACGGGCGTCGAGCTCCGCGTAGGTCCGGCGCTCGCCGTCGGCCACGAGGTACTCGCGCTCGCCGAACGCGTCCACCGCGGCTTCGAAGAGGTCCGCCAGGTTGAACGTCATCGGCTGCCAAGTAGAACACGTTTCTATTCGCTCGGCAAGCAAGCCGGCGGCGCCCGCCGAGCCGGGTGGGCTCGGCGGAGGTGCACCCCGAGCCGCCGCCCGGGACGGCGCCCGGGACGAGCTCAGTCGGCCAGGTGGGTGGCGACGCGGCGCCGCACCGAGGCGGCGATGCCCGTGGCGTCGAGCCCGAGGCGGGCGAGGATGCGGTCGGGCCTGTCCTGGCTGATGAAGGTCCGCGGGGTGCCGAGCACCGTCACCGGCGGCACCGGGCCCTCGCCCTCGGACGAGCCCATGGCGTCGGCGAGGAACATGCCCGCTCCGCCCAGGCGGACGCCGTCCTCGACGGTGACGACGTGGCGGTGGGCCCGGGCGTCGCGCAGCATCGCCGGATCGGGCGGGCTCACCACCCGAGGGTCCCACACCGTGGCGTCGATGCCGTCCCGGGCCAGCAGCTCGGCGGCCTCGGCGGCGACGGCGACGAGCTTGCCCACGGCGAGCACGCACACCGTGCCGTCTCCCTGGCGGACCTTGCGGGCGTCGAGCCCGGTCCCGCAGGCGCCGCCGACGGGTGGCGGGGCCGGTGTCTTCGGGAACCGGATGGCCGCGGGTCCCTCCAGTGCCAGGGCCTGGGCCAGCATGACCTCGACCTCGGCGGCCGAGGACGGGGCGAAGACCGTCATGCCCGGGATGGCGAGCGTGAGGGCGAGGTCGAGCACCCCGTGGTGGCTCGGTCCGTCGTCGCCGGTGATGCCCGCCCGGTCGAGGACGAAGACGACGGGTGCCCCGTGGAGGCCGACGTCGAGGTTGGCCTGGTCGAAGGCGCGGGCGAAGAACGTCGAGTACACGGCGACCACCGGGCGGAGCCCGCCCATCGCCATGCCGGCGGCCGCGGTCACGGCGTGCTGCTCGGCGATGCCGACGTCGACGAACCGGTCCGGGAACCGGTCCTGGAAGGGGAGGAGACCCGTCGGACCGGGCATGGCAGCGGTGATCGCCACGATGCGCGGGTCCCGCTCGGCGTGACGGACGAGCGCGCGCGTGAAGGCGTCGGTGAAGGTGGCCGGCGGGATGGCCGCCGCGTCGGCGCCCAGCCCCACGACGTCGACGGACGAGCCGGTCGCCGGGGGCTCGGCGGCGCGGCCGCCCCGGCCCGTCGGGTCGGTGACGATGGGGGCCGCCACCTTCACGTCGTGGAGGCGCTGCACGTCGTCCTCCTCAGCCGGTGCGTACCCACGGCCCTTCTGGGTCACGACGTGGACGGCGATCGGTCCGTCCCACCCGGCGGCGTTGGCCAGCGCCACCTCGAGCTCGGCCAGGTCGTGCCCGTCGATGGGCCCCGCGTAGCGGATGCCCAGCGCCTCGAAGAACGTGTGCGGGGTCACCACCTCGCGCAGGGCACTCGTGAAGCCGTGGACCCCCGAGTAGGCGAGGCCCCCGACCGCCGGCAGCTCGCGGATGAGCTGTCGGATGCGCTGGCGGGCCTGCACGTAGGCCGGGTTGAGCCGCAGGTGGGTCAGGCTGACCGACAGGCGAGACACCGTCGGGGCGTAGGAGCGGCCGTTGTCGTTGAGCACCACGAGGACCCGTGCGCCCGAGTGGCCCAGGTTGTTCAGGGCTTCGTATGCCATGCCACCGGTGAGTGCGCCGTCGCCGACGACCGCCACCACCCGCCGCTCGGAGCCCTGTAGGGCGAAGGCGTTGGCCAGGCCGTGGGCGTAGCTGAGGATCGTGGAGGCGTGGCTGTTCTCGACCCAGTCGTGCTCGGACTCGGCCCGGTTGGGGTAGCCCGACAGCCCTCCGGCCTGGCGGAGCCGGACGAAGGCCTTGCGCCGCCCGGTGACGAGCTTGTGGACGTAGGCCTGGTGGCCGGTGTCCCACAGGAGGACGTCGCGCGGCGAGTCGAAGGTCCGGTGGAGGGCGAGCGTGAGCTCGACGACGCCCAGGTTCGACCCGAGGTGGCCGCCGGTGGCCGTCACCGAGTCGACCACGAAGCCCCGGATCTCCGCCGCGAGCTGCTCGAGCTCGGCGAGCGAGAGCGAGCGCAGGTCGGCTGGCGAGTCGATGTGGTCGAGGATCATGGCACGGAGAGCTCCTCCACCACGCTACCAGCGGTGAGCTGCTCCGACAGGGCCCCCGACCCCTCAAGGCTGGCGACGGGCCGCCATCACGAGGGCGACGGCGCCGGCCAGCCCGGCGGTCACCGCCAGGCCCACGCCCAGGCCCCACCGGTCGGCAAGGGCGCCGATCACGGGGGCGCCGGCGACCCACCCCAGGTAGCCGGCCGCCGTGAAGGTCGAGACGGTCGCCGTGGGCCGGCTGGCCACGCGCGAGGCGTGCGCCATGAGCAGGGGCCAGAAGATGGCCGAGCCGCCCGCCGCCACGGCCAGCCCGGCCCCGGCGAGGGCCACCATGCCCGAGCCAGCCTCGACGGCCAGGCCGCCGGCGGCGGCCGTGGCCCCGAGCACGACGCCGAGGCGCGGCCCGAGCCGGCCCAGCCCGGGCCCGGCACCGCTCCGGGTGGCGATGGCGACCACCTGGCCGAGGCCGTAGGCGGACGCCCCGACCAGGGCGCCGACGGCGAGATGGGTGCGGAGGTAGAGGACGCCCCAGGTGTCGACGCCTCCTTCGACCACCTCGGCGGCGGCGAACACGGCGAGCAGCACGAGCAGCCCGTCTCGGTGCAGGACCCGGAGCGACGCAGCGAACGAGAGGTGGTCGACGCGCCCGCCGGGCACGGCCGCCGGCGCGCCGGGCTCGGCGGCGCCCGGCGCAGCCACCAGCGGCGCACCGGATGGCGAGCGCCGCCGGTCCGGCCCGGTGGGATCTGCTCCCGAGCGGGCCACCCAGACGGCGGTCGCCGCGGCGAGCACGCCCGCGCAGGGCCAGGCCCACCGCCACGAGAGCCCGCCGCGGTCGAGCGAGCCGAGGGCGACGGCGCCCACCAGGGCGCCGACGTTGAAGATGGCGTGGAACCGCACGAGGGACCCCGGGCGGTGGGCCAGCCGCGCCGCCGACGCCGCGTTCATCGTCATGTCGACCGACCCGCCGGCGGCCATGGCGCACACGAAGACGACGGCGAACTCGCCGCCCGTGCGGGCCGCCCCGGTGGCGGCCAGCAGCACCGCCCAGGCCGCGAGGGACCACCGCAGGGTCCGGACCGTCCCCCACCGCTCGGCACGGTTGCCGACCAGGGCGCCGAGGACGCCCGAGACCGTGACGGCGACGGCCAGCAACGCTCCGAGCTGGGCGTCGTCGAACCCGAAGGTCCGTCGCACGTCGGCGGTGGCGACGGCCCAGCTGCCCCAGAAGGTCCCCAGCACGACGAAGCTGGCGGCCACGGGGGCGAGCGCCCGGCTGCCGTCGGGCCCGGCCCGCCGCCCGGGCTCGGGCGGAGGGGTCCGAGCGTGGGTGGTCAACGAGCGTGCGACAGGAAGGCAGCCCGGTCGACCACGACCCTGCTGACCTTGCCGGCGGCGACCAGGCCGGTGCCGTCGGACACCGAGACGGTGAAGGTGAGCCGGCGACCCTCGATCCGGTCCAGGGTGGCTTCCGCATGCACCGTCCGGCCGACCCCGACGGGCACGAGGTGGTCGAACTGGACCCGCTTGCCCACGCTCGTGCACCCCTCGGCCAGATGGGCGGCGACCGCCCGGCACGAAGCCTCCTCGCACAGCGCGACGAGGCGCGGGGTGGCGAGCACGGGGACGTCTCCCGACCGGAACGCCTCCGCGGTGTCGCCGTCGCCCACCTGGAGCTCGACGCGTGCGGAGAGGCCGGTCGCAAGGGTCACCCCGGTACGATACGGGAGCAGGTGCTCGCTCGGCCAGTGCGCACGCCTCGTCGCCACCGTCGACGGGCACGTCCGCGTCCGCAGGGCGCGCACCGCGGGAAGCGGGTGGTGACGGCCGTGGACGGACGACGGGCATCGACGGAGCGGCGGTGCCGCGGGGAAGGCGGGAGGACGGACCAGTGACGGAGCAGTGAGGAGATGCCGGTGATCGAACCCCCCGTGCTGGAGCGGGTGCTGGCCGAGGCGCTGCGCCACGGCGGGCAGTTCGCCGAGGTGTTCGCCGAGGACCGCTCGACGTCGGCGGCCCTCCTCGACGACGGCCGGGTGGAGGACCTGACGAGCGGGCGCGAGCGCGGCGCCGGCATCCGTGTCGTGGTCGGGGAGACCACCGGGTTCGCCCACACGGCCGACCTGAGCGAAGCGGGCCTCCTCGCCGCCGCCCGGGCGGCCTCCGAGGTGGCCCGCCGGACCGGCACCGCCGGCCGCGAGGCGCCGGTGTCGCTCCGACCGGACGGTGGGGGCGTCCGGGCCTCGGACGCGCCGCTCGTGCGCAAGGCCGCCGCCGTCGAGCTGCTCCGCCGGGCCGACGACGCCGCCCGCTCCTCGGGCTCGGCCATCGCCCAGGTGCAGGCCGGCTTCGGTGCGAGCCGCCGCCGGGTGCTGGTGGCCAACTCCGACGGCGTGCTGGTCGGCGACGAGCAGGTCCGCACCCGACTGTCGGTGTCGTGCGTCGCCGTCGGGGACACCGGCCTCCAGACCGGCTTCGAGACGGCGGCCCGGACCACCGGTTTCGAGCTCTTCGACGACGTCGAGCCCGAGGAGCTGGCCCGGCTGGCCGCCGGCCGGGCCCTCGTCAAGCTGTCGGCCCGGCCGGCGCCCTCCGGCGAGGTGCCGGTCGTCCTGGCCGGCGGCAGCGGCGGCATCCTCTTCCACGAGGCGTGCGGGCACGGGCTCGAAGCCGACCACGTCGCCAAGGACGCCTCGGTCTACACCGGACGCGTTGGAGAGCGCGTGGCGAGCCCGCTCGTCACCCTGGTGGACGACGGGACCGTCGGCACCGAGTGGGGGACGTCGGCCGTGGACGACGAGGGGCACCCGGCCCGTCGCAACGTCCTGATCGAGGACGGGGTCCTCTCCGACTACCTGTGGGACCACCTCCGGGCGCGGCGCAGCCAGCGCGACTCGTCGGGCAACGGGCGGCGGCAGAGCTACCAGCACCTCCCCATGGTCCGGATGACCAACACCTTCCTGCTGCCCGGGACCGACGACGCCGAGGAGATCGTGGCCCAGACCCGCAGCGGCGTCTACGTGGCCAAGCTGGGCGGCGGCCAGGTGAACACCACCACCGGGGACTTCGTCTTCGGGACGACGGAGGCGTACCTCATCGAGGGCGGGCGCATCACCACGCCGCTGCGCGACGCCAACCTGATCGGCAACGGGCCCGAGGTGCTCCGGCGGGTCGACGCGGTCGGCACCGACTTCGCCATGACGCCGGGGACCTGCGGCAAGGACGGCCAGAGCGTGCCCGTGGGGTGCGGCCAGGCGACGTTGCGGATCACGGGCGTGACCATCGGGGGGACGGCCGGGTGAGCGCGCCCGCCAGCCCGCCCGACGACCTCGAGGCGCTCGCCGAGCGCGTGGCCGGCTGGGCGCGCTCGGGAGAGGACGTCGAGGTCTACGTGGCGCGTGCCGACGAGACCGACGTGCGCGCCTACGACGGCGAGGTCGAGTCGCTCACCGCCTCCACGTCCGCCGGCGTCGGCGTGCGGGTGGTCGCCGACCACCGGCAGGGCTTCGCCTGGTCCGGCGCCCTCGACGACGCCGTCCTGGCGGAGACGCTCGAGGCGGCCCGTGACAACGCCGCCTTCGCCGCCCCCGACGAGCACGTGGCCCTGGCCGTCCCCGACGGCATGCCGGCCGCGCCCGTCGAGCTGTGGGACCCGGCCCTCGCCTCGGTGACGACCGCCGAGAAGATCGCGCTCGCGCTCGGCCTCGAGGCCCAGGCCCGCTGCGCCCACCCGGCCGTGCGCCAGGTCTCCTCGGCCGACTACGGCGACGTCGCCGTCGAGACGGCGCTCGTGTCGACGACCGGGGTGCGGGCCACCGGGCGGCGGACGTCGGGGTACGTGTCGGTGGCGGTGATCGCCGGCGACGGCGACGCCAGCCAGACCGGGACCGGCTTCAGCATCGGGCGAGGCTTCGACGCCCTCGACCCCGGCTCGGCGGCGGCCGAGGCCGTCGAGCGAGCGGTCCGCATGCTCGGGGCGACCAAGGGGACCTCCGGGCGCACGACGGTCGTCTTCGACCGGCGGGTCACCTCCACGCTGCTCGGGGCGCTGTCGGCCGCGCTGTCGGGCGAGGCGGTGGTGAAGGGACGGTCGTTCTTCGCCGACCGGCTCGGCGAGCAGGTCGCCGGGGGAGGGGTGACCCTCGTCGACGACCCCACCGACGCCCGGGCCTACGGGGCGGCGGCGCACGACGGCGAGGGGCTGGCGTGCCGGCGCAACGTGCTGGTCGACGGCGGGGTGCTCCGGGCCTTCCTCTACGACACGGTGGCGGCGTCCCGGGCCGGAACGCGGTCGAACGGCGCAGCGGTGCGCGGCGGCTACGCGGGACTTCCCGGCCCCGGGTGCCGGGCGCTCGTCCTCTCCGGGGGCGCCGGCGGCCTCGACGAGGCCGGCGTGCTGGCCACGGTGGGGGAGGGTCTCTTCGTGCAGTCGATCACCGGCGTCCACTCGGGCGTGAGCCCGGTGAGCGGCGACGTGTCCGTCGGCGCCGAAGGGCTCCGGATCCGCGACGGGCGGCTGGCCGAGCCGGTGCGCGAGGTGACGGTGGCCTCGACGTTCCAGCGCATGCTGCGCTCGGTGGTGGCGGTCGGCTCGGACCTCGCCTTCCTGCCCGGCGTCGCCGCCGGCCAGACGCTGGCCGTCGGCGACATGCAGGTCAGCGGTACGTAGCGCCGAGGCAGTGCCGGCCGGGCGCGAGCCCGGAGGCGAGCCCGTGCACCATGGGCAATCGCCGGACGTCGGCGGGACCCGCGACGAGTGCCCGGTGGTACCGTGACCGCGACCGACGGGCGGGCCGGACTGCTGGTGAGGTGGGCCCGCCGCCGACGAGGAGGGGAGACGGCAGCCGTGCAGCTGGTCAGCGCCACGCCCTTCACGATCGCCGTGCCGCCCCCGAACCACGGGGGGTTCGTCTGGTACTTCGTCCGCCTCGAGACCGACGACGGCCTGGTGGGCTGGGGCGAGACGGCGGTCTTGACGAGCCTGCTCGGCCACGAGCGCGCCTACGCCGAGCTCGTCTCGAGCATGTTCCAGCGCTACCTGGCGGGCAAGGACCCGCTCAACCGCGACCCGCTCAACAAGCAGATGTACGCCGGGCTCACGTCGCACCACAACGACTACGTGGCGGCTGGCGTGATCAGCGCCTTCGACGTCGCCATGTGGGACCTGTGCGGCAAGGCGCTGGGCGTGCCCGTCGCCGACCTGCTCGGCGGACGCCACCGGGAGCGGGTCCGCACCTACACGTACCTCTACGACTTCGAGCAGGAGCACGGCCTGCTCGGCTCGATCGCCAACTGGGTGGGGAACCCCCAGCGCCTCGGCGAGGTGGCTCGCAGAGCCGTCGACGAAGGCTTCACGGCCGTCAAGTTCGATCCGCTCGACTACCTGCCACCGGGCTCCGGGCCGCCACAGCCTTGGGAGCTCCCGCTCGCCCAGTACGACCGGGCGGAACGGTGCGTGGAGGCCGTCCGTGCCGCGGTGGGCGACGAGGCCGACATCTGCATCGGCACCCACGGCCAGATGACCCCGTCGGTGGCGCGGCGCCTCGCCCGCCGGCTCGAGCCGTACGACCCCCTGTGGCTCGAGGAGCCCTGCCCACCCGAGAACTTCGAGGAGATGGGGCGCATCGCCCGGTCGACCACGATCCCGATCGCCACCGGCGAACGACTGGCCTACGTGCACGACTTCGAGAAGCTGTTCGCCGCCGGCGCGTGTGCCTTCGCCCAGCCCGACCTCGGCTCGTGCGGCGGCATCACGGCGGCCAAGCAGATCGCCGCCCTGGCCGAGGCGCACTACGTGCTCATGGCGCCGCACGTGTGGGGTGGGCCGGTCATCACGGCGGCGGCGCTCCAGCTCGACGCGGCCATCCCCAACTTCCTCATCCAGGAGAGCATCCACACGTCGCGCGGCTTCTTCGACGAGATCGTGCGGGAGCCCTTCCGCTTCGAGGACGGTGACCTGGTCCTCGACGACCGGCCGGGCATCGGCGTCGAGCTCGACGAGGAGCGGCTCGCCACGTACGCGACCTGAGGCCGCCTCCCGCCCGCGGAGTGGAGCGCGTTCGCCGTCGCTCGGCCAGGGCCGCCACCGCCACCGTCACGACCGCACCAGGACAGGAGGAACCGTGAAGACCAAGGCAGCCATCCTGTGGGAGGAGCGCACGCCGTGGAGCGTGGAGGAGATCGAGCTCGACCCTCCGAAGGCAGGCGAGGTGCTCGTCGAGCTGGCGGCGAGCGGGATGTGCCACAGCGACGAGCACGTCGTCACAGGCGACCTGCGCGGCTTCGTGGGGCCGGTCCCGACCATCGGCGGCCACGAGGGTGCCGGTGTGGTCCTCGACGTCGGCGCCGGTGTCCGCAGCGTGGCGCCCGGTGACCACGTCGTGTTCGGTTTCGTCCCCGCGTGCGGCACGTGTCCGAGCTGCGCCACCGGGCACTCGAACCTGTGCGATCTGGCGGGGCTGGCCGCCAGCGGGCTGCAGGTGTCCGACCAGACGAGCCGCCACCACGCCCGTGGTCGCGACCTCACCCTGGCCATCGGTGCGCTCGGCACCTTCGCCCACCACACCGTCGTGCACGAGTCGAGCTGCATCAGGATCGACCGGTCCCACCCTCTCGACCGGGCGTGCCTGCTCGGCTGCGGGGTCGTCACCGGGTGGGGCTCTGCCGTCAACGCCGGCAAGATCCGACCCGACGACTACGTGGCCGTCGTGGGCATCGGCGGGATCGGTGCCAGTGCCATCCTCGGGGCCAAGGCGGCAGGCGCCCGGGTGATCGCCGCCGTCGACCCGGTCGAGCTCAAGCGGACGAAGGCGCTCGAGCTCGGCGCCACCCACGCCTACGCGTCGCTCGCCGAGGCCCGTGGAGACGTGGCCGGCTCGACGTGGAACCGGGGCTTCGACGTCGTGATCATGGCGATGGGCGTCGGCAGCGGCCAGGCCCTCGGGGAGGCGTCCGAGCTCGCCGGCAAGCGCGGTCGCATCGTGGTGACCAACATGCACCCGGCCACCGAGTCCTCGGTCGACCTGTCGCCCATCATGCTGACCGTGTTCGAGCGCCAGGTCATCGGCTCGCTGTTCGGCTCGGCCAACCCCCGCTACGAGATCCCCATGCTCCTCGAGCTGTACTCGCAGGGGCGCCTCGACCTCGACGCCCTCGTGACCCGCACCTACCCACTCGAGGGCGTCAACGAGGGGTACGAGGACATGCGGGCGGGGCGCAACATCCGCGGGGTCCTCGTCTATCGGGAGCACGCCTGAGACGGGCGTCCCGGTGGCCCGACCCGCTCCCTCGGCGGGCCGGGCCCGCAGGCGTCACTTGGCCGTGGTGGCCGTGGTGGTGGTCGGCACCTTGCTGCAGGCCGAGAGCGCCGAAGGGCTGGTCGTGTAGTAGATCGACCCGGAGAGGGAGAGCGAGTACGGGCCGGCCGACGGGGGCGTCGTCGTCCCGCCCACCCACAACGGCGGTCCTCCCGGGGACCCCGGCGACGGGGCGGCCGGTCCGCTGCTGGAGCCGGAGCCCGCGCTGAGGCTCAGGGTGAACTTCTGGATGACGAAGAGCCGGGGGAACGTGTCGAGCTGGGAGACGAAGGCCGACATCTGCCCGTAGGTCCCCGTCACCGTCAGGGTGAGGGGGATGGCCACGACGCCGTCGGTCGGAGCCGGTCCGGTCGCCGGGGTGGTCGCGGTGGTCGGCGGGGCGAAGCCGCTGAAGTTGACGATGCTGGTGCCCGTCTTGGCCAGCAGGGCGTTCATCTGGGTCTCGAACGACGACTCCTCGGCGGCCACGTCGCCCGGGGTCTTGACGCTCGGGATCTGCGTCGTGATCTTCCGCAGGTCGGCGCAGTTGGCCGGCAGCTTCTGCCGGTCCTGCTGCAGGCTGGTCAGCTTGGCCTGCAGGGCGCTCTCCTGGGACTGGAGCTGGGTCGCCTGGTTGTCGAGCGTCGTGAGCTTGGACGACTGGGGGGCGATCAGCAGCGCGTAGACGAGGATGGCCACCACGAGGGCGATCGCGCCGACGAGCAGGGGCCGGCGGTACTCCTGGATGGTGTTCATTGCACGCTCGCATTCTTGGCCAGGCCGGCGCTGGGCGTGACCGACAGGCTGAACGGG
>CAZSYT010000038.1:0-27071 GCA_964610905.1 uncultured Acidimicrobiaceae bacterium | reverse complement strand
GCCTCGCACACCGCCGAGGTCGTCCTCGACGACGTGCGCATCCCCGGCAGCCTGCTCCTCGGAGGCAAGGAGAAGCTCGACGAGAAGCTGGCCCGGGCCCGCGAGGGCAAGCGGTCGGCGGGGCAGGCCGCCATGAAGACCTTCGAGGCGTCGCGCCCGGCCGTCGGCGCCCAGGCGCTCGGCATCGCCCGGGCCGCCTACGAGTACGCCCTCGACTACGCCAAGGAGCGCAAGGCGTTCGGTCGGGCCATCATCGAGAACCAGGCGATCGCCTTCAAGCTGGCCGACATGAAGACCCGGATCGACGCGTCCCGGCTGCTCGTGTGGCGGGCCTCGTGGATGGCCCGCACCGGCAAGGACTTCACGTCGGGCGAGGGCTCGATGTCGAAGCTCTACGCCGGCGAGACGGCGGTCCACGTCACCGAGGAGGCCATCCAGATCATGGGTGGCTACGGCTACATCCGCGAGCACCCGGTCGAGCGCTGGCACCGTGACTCGAAGATCTTCACCATCTTCGAAGGCACCTCGGAGATCCAGCGCCTGGTGATCGCCCGGGCCATCTCCGGGGTCCATATCCAGTAGGCGGTCTGGGACCTCCTGGCCTGAGTGGCCTCGGGGCGCCGGCTCCGGGCGTTCGCACGCCCGGGTGGTCGCACGCCGCCCGGCCGGCTCCGGGCGTCCCTGCAGCTGCCGTCACCGGCCACGTGGGGCCCCTGGCCCACGGGGCGTGTCTGCTAGCGTGGCGTCACGACGTGATCCGAGACCGTGCGAGGAGGTGAGCCAGGTGAGATCCGAACCCCCCAGTACCTGGCGCTCTCCTCGGTCCGTCCGGGTCTGACGCCGCACCCGCCCCGGGGCTCCCCCGGGGGACCGGGCATGGTGGCCGAGGTCACGCTCCGCTAGGGACGAGACCGGTCCGGCCGCAGGAGAGCGAGCCTTGCTCGCGTGGGCTTCCTTCGCGCACGCCCGCGTTCCCCTCCTCGACCACCGTCTCCGGCGCGCCAGCACGCGCCCACCCCGGAAGGAGTCCCCCGTGTCCTTCAAGCTCCTCGCACCACCTGGCAGCGCAGGCGGCTCGGTCGCCGTCGGCGAGACGGAGCCCGCCGACGACCGCGCCGCGACGACCGACGCCCGACGCGAGCGCGACGGCCTCGACTTCGCGCCCGCCGTCCTCGACGACGCCCACATCGGCGACATCGAGGGCTCCCTCGGCACGATCTCGATGCACGACCACGCCCCCCGGCGGGGCTGGCGGAAGCGCCTGCTCACGCTCGCCGCCATCACGGGGCCCGGCCTCATCGTCATGGTCGGCGACAACGACGCCGGCGGGGTCCAGACCTACACCCAGGCCGGCCAGCACTACGGCACGTCGCTCCTGTGGGTGCTCGTCGGCCTCTTCGTCGTCCTCTACGTCGCCCAGGAGATGGTCACCCGGCTCGGGGCGGTCACCGGGGTCGGCCATGCCCGGCTCATCCGCGAGCGCTTCGGGCGGTTCTGGAACCTCTTCTCGGTGGGCGACCTCTTCCTCTTGAACTTCCTGACGCTCCTCACGGAGTTCATCGGGGTCCGCTTCGCCCTCGCCTACTTCGGCATCTCGCAGTACTACAGCGTGCCCGCCGCCGCGGTCCTGCTCTTCTCGTTCGCGGCGACGGGGAAGTTCCGACGCTGGGAGCGCTTCATGCTCCTCACCGTGCTCGCCAGCCTGGTCGTCGTCCCCTGCTTCTTCCTCGCCCACCCGAGGACCGGCCCGATCCTCCGAGGCCTGGTCCCCGGCGTCCAGGGCGGGGTGAGCGGCCCGGCGATCCTGCTCGTCGTGGCCGTCGTCGGCACGACGGTCGCCCCCTGGCAGCTCTTCTTCCAGCAGTCCAACATCGTGGACAAGCGGATCACCCCGCGCTGGCTCAACTACGAGCGGGCCGAGACGTTCCTCGGTGCCATCCTCACCACGCTCGCCGCCGGCGCCATGATCGCCTTCGCTGCGTTCGCCCTCAACGGCACGACGGCCTTCGGGCCCTCGGCCACCTACGTCGACTCGGGCTGGTTCAACGACGCCGTGCGCACCGCCCTCGGGCCGGCAGCCGGAGCGCTGGCCGCCGTCCTGCTGCTCGTCGCCGCGCTCCTGGGTGCCGGAGCCGTGTCGCTGTCCACCTCGTACGCGTTCGGGGACACCTTCAACCGGCGCCACTCGCTCCATCGCTCCGTCCGCTCCGCCCCCCTCTTCTACGGTGCCTACGCGGGGCAGATCGTCCTGGCCGCCGTCGTGGTCCTCGTCGGCAGCGCGCACCTCCTCGGGACCCTCACCCAGTACGTCCAGGTGCTCGCGGGGATCCTGCTCCCCTCGGCGATCCTGTTCCTCGTGCTCCTCTGCAACGACGCCGAGGTCCTCGGCCCGTGGGTGAACACGACCTGGCAGAACGTCCTCGACTACACGATCATCGCCGTCCTCGTGGTGCTGTCGCTGGTCCTCGTCGTCTCGACGCTCTTCGCCACGGCGAACGCGGTGGTGCTCACCGAGGTGCTCTTCGCTGCCGCCGTCGCCATCGGGGCGCTCGTCGTGGCGCCGCTCGCACTGCGGGCGCGGGCGCGTCGGATCGCCGCCGGCACGGGCGCGGACCGTCTCGGCGAGGTCCGCCAGCTCGACCGGGCCACCTGGAGGATGCCGCCGCTGCACCTGCTCGCCCGACCGGCCATGTCCACCGGTCGCCGCGTCGGCCTCCTCGCGTTGCGTGTCTACCTGGTCGCCTCGGCGCTGCTCGTGGCGGTCAAGGTGTTCGGCACCTTCGTCCACTGAGCCGAGCTGGCAGCCGACGCGACGAGCGGCGCCGTCCGACCAGGTCGGAGACGCCACGACCCCGCTACGAGGCAGCCTTGTCGCGCAGCAGCTCCTGGAGCACCTGGTCCTGGGCCGCGAGGTGCTCTTGGAGCTTCACGACCTCGTGCAGGACTGCGTCGGCGTCGTTGTAGGTGGCCTCGGCCCGCTTGTCGGCGGCGGTGGCGAGCACGTTCTGACCGACGATGATCACCGACAGGAGGACCAACTGGAGGAAGGTCTGGGAGACCCACGAGACGAGCGTGACCGCGTCGTGCGAGCTGACGGCCGACGGCAGGCTGACGAGCGCCAGGGCGGCGAAGGCGTAGGCGCACCACATGGTGCCCACCCCGTTGGTCACCTTGACCGCGAACCACGAGTTGAACCGGGCCATGGCGTTCCCACGGGGCAGTTGCTCGCTCACCTTGATCGGATGGGCGACGTGCTCGAGCTTCTCTCTGGTGCGGTGGTGCGGGACGTAGTCGTAGAGGGAGCGCGTGGTCACGGGTGGTCCTCCTCGGCGAGTGGTGCGGTGGCTCACACGAGTCTCGCCTGCCGCCGGCCCGGCTCGCTCGACGCTGGCGCTGCGTACGTCGCCGGCCGCCTTCCCACTCTGGCTCCGTCGGCGCACGGTGGGTGGTGCGGCCGCCCCCGGTGACGGACGTGGGGACACCTGTCGGGAGCCGGTGCCGTCGGGACGTGCGCCCTTGACACGGGCACCGTCCGGAAATAGTTTGAGAACAGAATAACTGGTTACAAAGCACCTGCGCAGGCAGGTCGGTCAGGAGCGTCGGATGGCTGCAGACGGCATCGCCCGCGTGGGGGTCGTGGGCTGCGGGCTGATGGGCTCGGGCATCACCGAGGCCGCGGCCAGGGCCGGTCTCGAGGTGTGGGTCGTCGAGCGGGACGCCGAGGCGCTCGCCGCCGGCCGCCACCGGGTCGAGACGTCGCTCCGACGGGCGGTCAAGGCGGGCAAGCTGTCCGACGACGACGCCGAGCGCGCGCTCGCCTCGGCGACCTTCGCCACCGACGTCGAAGCCCTCGCCGACGCGGACATCGTCGTCGAGGCCGTGGTCGAGTCCGAGGCCGAGAAGGTCGCGGTGTTCGGGCTCCTCGACCGCGTGGTGGCCTCGCCCGAGGCCATCCTCGCCTCGAACACCTCGTCGATCCCCATCATGAAGCTGGCCATGGCGACCAGCCGGCCTTCCCAGGTCCTCGGTGTCCACTTCTTCAACCCGGTGCCCGTCCTCCCGCTGGTCGAGCTGGTGACGTCGCTGCTCACGAGCGACGAGACGGCCGAGCGGGCGCGCCACTTCGCCGAGGACCAGCTGGGCAAGTTCGTGATCCGGTCGCAGGACCGCGCCGGGTTCATCGTCAACGCCCTGCTGATCCCGTACGTGCTCTCGGCCGTGCGGATGCTCGAGTCCGGCTTCGCCACGGCCGAGGACATCGACACCGGCATGGTCAAGGGCTGCGCCCACCCGATGGGCCCGCTCGCCCTCGCCGACCTGATCGGCCTCGACACGACGGTGGCGGTGGCCAACTCGCTCTACGAGGAGTTCAAGGAGCCGCTCTACGCTCCGCCGCCGCTGCTCGCCCGGATGGTCGACGCCGGGCTGCTCGGTCGCAAGAGCGGGCGCGGCTTCTACGACTACCGGCACTGAGCTCCGGCCCGAGCACGGCGAGGCGTCCTTCGGTGGCGCCTGTGGCCGGCGTCAGAGCCCCGTGTCGAGCCCGTCCATGCGGGCGAGGATGCGGAGCATCACCTCGTCGGCCCCGCCGCCGATCGACAGCAGGCGGGCGTCGCGGTAGTAGCGCGACACCCACAGCTCCTCCATGTAGCCGATGCCGCCGTGGAACTGCATGCAGGCGTCGGCGACCTTGCGGGCCAGGCGTCCGGCGGTGAGCTTGGCGATGGAGGCCATGCGGGTGACGTCCTCGCCGCGCACGTAGGCCTCGGCGCACGCGTAGTTGAACTGGCGCAACAGTTCGACCTCGGCCCGGAGCTCGGCCAGGCGGAACTGCACGGACTGGTTGGCGAGGAGCGGGGCGCCGAAGGCCCGACGCTGCCGGAGGTACGCCTCGGTGCGCTCGAGGGCGTACGAGGTCGAGCCGACGGCGAGGTACGAGGCGATCATCCGCTCGTTCTGGAACTGGGCCATCTGCTGCTGGAACCCCATGCCCACGTGGCCGATGGTGTTGGCCACGGGAACCCGGGCGCCGACGAAGGACAGCTCGGCGGTGTCCGACGACCGGTTCCCCATCTTGTCGAGCTTGCGGCTCACCGAGAAGCCAGGGGTGTCGGTGGGGAAGACGAGCTGCGACATGCCCCGGTAGCCGCCCTCGTCGCTCGTGCGCACCAGCAGGCAGAGCCAGTCGGCCTGGGTTCCGTTGGTGATGTAGAGCTTGGTGCCGTCCACGACCCACTCGTCGCCGTCGCGCACGGCGCGGGTCCGCAGCCCGGCGACGTCGGAGCCGGCATCGGGCTCCGTGACGGCGATCGAGGCGACCTGCTCACCGCGGATCGCAGGGGCGAGGTAGCGCTCCTTCAGCTCGTGGCTGCCGAACCGGTGGAGAGCGGGCGTCGCCATGTCGGTCTGCACCGAGATGGCCATCGGCACGCCACCGCAGTCGATCCGCCCGAGCTCCTCGCCCAGCACGGCCGTGTAGGAGTGGTCGGCGCCCTGGCCGCCGTAGGCGGGGTCGTACTCGACGCCGAGGAGGCCGGCCGCCCCGAGAGCACCGAAGACCTCGTGGGCCGGGAAGGTGCCCGCCTCCTCCCACGCGTCCACATGGGGGGCGACGACCCGCTCGACGACGCCGCGGACGGTCTGGCGGAACTGCTCGTGCTCCTCGGTGAACTGCACGTCGACACGCTCCTCGCTCGCCGGTGCCGGATGGTGACCACGGTAAGCCCGGACGCGCCGGTGCGACCACTCGGCGAGGTCGCCGTAGGCGCGGGGTGGGCCGGGAGGGCCGTGGGGACGAGCACCGGTCGGAGCACAGAGGGGAGCTGCGCGCCGACCGGTGCCGAGCTCGGCCCCCGCCCGCTGCCGGGTGGGGGCGCCGGCCCTCAGGCGGCGCTGCCCTCGAGCGGCACGGCGAGGTGGCGTGCGCCCGAGGTGGCCGGTCGGGCGAGGCCGGTCGCCCGGGCGAGGACCTCGGTCGCGAAGAAGTTGCTCTCGGCCACGGCCCGGGACCCCCCGGGCGACCCGGTGTCGAGGGCGAGGCGGGCCCGCCGGGCGAGCAGCCACCCGCCGAGGGTGGCACCGAGCAGCTCGAGGTAGGAGGTTGCCCCGGCCACGGCGTCCTCCGGCTCGGTCTGCAACCGGGCGAGCACCCACTCGGTGGTCGCCTCGAGCACGGCCAGGACGTCGGTGAGCACCTCGAGGGTCTCGGCGAGCGGGTCGTCGTCGGCCACCGGGCGCGCCACCACGTCCGAGACGAGGGCGAGGAGGTCGCGCACCCGTCTCCCCCCGTCGCGGGGGAGCTTGCGCGTGACCAGGTCGAGCGCCTGGATGCCGTTCGTCCCCTCGTAGATGGGGGCGATCCGCCCGTCGCGCAGCCGCTGGGCCATCCCCGCCTCCTCGACGTAGCCGGCGCCTCCGAGCACCTGGACGCCGAGCGAGGCGGCCTCGAACCCGCTGTCGGTCGACCACGCCTTCGCCACCGGGGTGAGCAGGTCGGCGAGCTGCTGGGAGCGCTCGCGCTCGTCGGGGTCGGTGCCATGGCGGGCCCGGTCGACGTGGGCGGCGGCGAGGAAGAGGAGGGAGCGCGCCGCCAGCGTGCGGGTCCGCATGGTGAGGAGCATGCGCCGGACGTCGGGGTGGTCGACGATGGGGGAGCGGGCCGGCGGGGCCACGCCGGCCGCCCGGCCCTGGAGGCGCTCGGTCGCGTAGGCCAGGGCGTGCTGGTACGCCCGTTCGGCGACGGCCGGGCCCTGGGCGCCGATCGAGAGGCGGGCGGCGTTCATCATGGTGAACATGGCCCGCATGCCCCCGTGGAGGGGCCCGACGAGCTCGCCCACCGCCCCGTCGTAGGCCATCACGCACGTCGGGCTGCCGTGGATCCCGAGCTTCCGCTCGACGTGCACGCAGGACACCGCGTTGGCGCGCCCGAGCCTCCCGTCGGCGTCGACGAGGTGCTTGGGCACGACGAAGAGCGAGAGCCCCCTCGTCCCCGCCGCCGCGCCCGGCGTGCGGGCCAGCACCAGGTGGACGACGTTGTCGGCCAGGTCGTGCTCGCCCCAGGTGATGAAGACCTTGGTGCCGGTGACCCTCCAGGCCCCGTCCCCGCCGGGCTCGGCCAGGGTCCGGACCTCGCCGAGGTCGGAGCCGGCGTCGGGCTCGGTCAGGTTCATCGTGCCGGTCCACTCGCCGGTCAGCAGCCTCGGCAGGTAGGCGGCCTGCTGCTCGGGGCTGCCCCACTGGAGGAGCGCGTGGATCGCTCCCTGGGTGAGCACCGGGTTGAGCGAGAGCGCCAGATTGGCCGAGGCGAAGAGCTCCTGGAGGGCCAGGGCGACCACCGAGGGGAAGCCGCCGCCGCCGAGCGCCTCGGGGAACGGGAGCGCGCCCCAGCCGCCGTCGACGTAGTGGCGGTAGGCGACGTGGAAGGCCTCCGGGGTCGACACCCGGCCCGTGCCCGGGTCGAAGCGCGCTCCGACCACGTCGCCGACCCGGTCGCTCGCGGCGAGCACCTCCGAGGCGAGGCGCCCGAACTCCTCGACGACGAGGGCGACGGCGTCGCGGTCGACGTGGGCGAAGTCCGGCAGCGCCAGGAGGTCGCCGAGCCCGGCCACGTCGAGGGCGGCGAGCACGTCGGAGACCGGGGCGCGGTAGGCGTCGTGCCCGCTCCTGCCGCCCTCGCCGCTCGCCGCCGGTGCGTCGGTCCCGACGGTGCTGGTCACACGTTCCTCCGGTAGGTCCCGCCGACCTCGAACAGCGTCGCCGTGATCTCGCCCAGGGAGGCGTGCCGGACCGTCTCCATCAGCTCGGCGAAGACGTTCCCGCCGCCGAGGGCCACCTCGCGGAGCCTGGCCAGCGCGGCGGGCCGTTCGGCGGCGTGACGCTCGCCGAACTCGGCGAGGCGGCGGATCTGGCCCTGCTTCTCCTCCTCGGTGGCCCGCGACAGCTCGACGGTCCCGGGCGTCCCCGAGCTGGTCGGCTCCACGAACGTGTTCACCCCGACGATCGGGAGCGACCCGTCGTGCTTGGCGTGCTCGTAGGTCATCGAGTCGTCCTGGATGCGCCCGCGCTGGTAGCCGGTCTCCATGGCGCCGAGGACGCCGCCGCGCTCGGAGAGGCGGTCCAGCTCGGCGAGGACGGCCTCCTCGACGAGGTCGGTGAGCTCCTCTGCGACGAAGCTCCCCTGCAGCGGGTTCTCGTTCGACGCGAGCCCCCACTCGCGGTTGATGATGAGCTGGATGGCCAGCGCCCGGCGCACCGACTCGGCGGTCGGCGTCGTGACGGCCTCGTCGTAGGCGTTGGTGTGCAGGCTGTTGGCGTTGTCGTAGACGGCGCACAGCGCCTGCAGCGTGGTGCGGATGTCGTTGAACGCCATCTCCTGGGCGTGCAGCGAGCGCCCCGAGGTCTGGACGTGGTACTTGAGCCGCTGGGACCGCTCGTCCGCCCCGTAGCGCTCGCGCATGGCCACGGCCCAGATGCGCCGGGCGACCCGGCCGATCACGGTGTACTCGGGGTCCATCCCGTTCGAGAAGAAGAAGGAGAGGTTGGGCGCGAAGTCGTCGACCGACATCCCCCGGGCGAGGTAGGACTCCACGTAGGTGAAGCCGTTGGCCAGGGTGAAGGCGAGCTGGGTGATCGGGTTCGCCCCCGCCTCGGCGATGTGGTACCCCGAGATCGACACCGAGTAGAAGTTCCGCATCCCGTGCTCGACGAAGTACTGCTGGATGTCGGCCATCACCGACAGCGAGAACTCGGTCGAGAAGATGCAGGTGTTCTGGCCCTGGTCCTCCTTCAGGATGTCCGCCTGCACCGTCCCGCGCACGGTGCGCAGGGTCCGGGCCCGCACCTCGGCGGCCTCCTCCTCCGACGGCGGCCGGTCGTGCTCCTCGGCGAAGCGCTCGAGCTGCTGGTCGATCGCCGTGTTCAGGAACATGGCGAGGATGGTGGGTGCGGGGCCGTTGATCGTCATCGACACCGACGTCGAGGGGTCGCACAGGTCGAAGCCGGCGTACAGCGCCGCCACGTCGTCGAGGGTGGCCACCGACACCCCCGAGGTCCCGATCTTCCCGTAGACGTCGGGGCGGGTGTCGGGGTCGCGCCCGTAGAGCGTGACGGAGTCGAAGGCGGTCGACAGCCGGGTCGCCGGCTGCCCCTCGGCGAGCAGGTGGAAGCGGCGGTTGGTCCGGAACGGGTCCCCCTCGCCGGCGAACATGCGGGCGGGCTCCTCGTCGTCGCGCTTGAAGGGGAACACCCCGGCGGTGAAGGGGAAGTGGCCGGGGAGGTGCTCCGAGCGCAACCACACGAGGAGGTCGGCCTCGTCGGTCGCCCGGGGCAGCGCCACACGGGGGACGCGGGTGCCCGACAGGGACGTCCGCACGAGCGGGGTCCGGCGCTCGCCGCCCGTCCCCTCGGTCACGAGCTCGTCGCCGGCCAGCTCGTCACGGAGGCGGGCGAGCTCGTCGAGGAGCGCCCGGCTGTCGGGGGAGACCGCCGCCGCCGTCTCGGCGGCGAGCGCCTCGAGCTCGGCGGGGGCCGCGCCCGTGCGCTCGGCGACGAGGGCGGCGGCCGAGTCGACCTGCGTGGCCCGTCGGACGGCGTCGGCCTGGCGGCGTGTCTCGCCGTGGTAGCCGCGCACCGTCTCGGCGATCTCGGCGAGGTAGCGGAGCCGCTCGGGTGGCACGACCGGGGAGGACCCGGTCGACGCCCGCACGCTCACCGGCGCCAGCTGGGGCTCGCCGAGGGCGAGGCCGAGGTCACCGAGCCGGTCGCGCAGCGCCTGGTAGAGGGCGGTGGTGCCGTCGTCGTTGAAGTGGGCGGCGACGGTGCCGAAGACGGGGAGCGAGGCCGGGTCCCCTGTGCCCGGGTGGCTGCGGGACCACTGGCGTCGCACCGAGCGCAGCGCGTCCTCGGCGCCCCGGCGGTCGAACTTGTTGATCGCCACCAGGTCGGCGAGGTCGAGCATGTCGATCTTCTCGAGCTGGGAGGCCGCACCGAACTCGGGCGTCATGACGTAGAGCGAGACGTCGGCGACGTCGACGATGGCGGCGTCGCCCTGGCCGATCCCCGGCGTCTCGACGACGACCAGGTCGTAGCCGGCCGCCTTGCAGGCGGCGATGGCACCGGGCACGGGCGAGGGGACCTCGGAGGTGCTCCCCCGGGTGGCGAGCGAGCGGAAGAACACCTGGGGGGTGTCGATGGCGTTCATCCGGATGCGGTCGCCGAGGAGGGCGCCACCGCCCCGGCGCTTGGTGGGGTCGACGGCGAGCACGGCGATGCGGAGCTTGTCGCCCTGGTCGAGGCGGAAGCGGCGGACCAGCTCGTCGGTGAGCGACGACTTGCCCGAGCCGCCCGTGCCGGTGATGCCGAGGACGGGCACGGGTCGGCGGCCGGCGGCCAGCTCGACGTCGGCGGCCAGCCCGGGTGCGAGCGCGCCCGCCTCGACGGCGGTGACGACGCGAGCGAGGGCCCGGACGTCGCCGACGGCGAGGTCGTCGATGCCGTAGGGCTGGTCGGCCGCCAGGTCGAGGTCGCACTCCTCGACGAGGACGTTGATCATCCGCTCGAGGCCGAGCCGCTGGCCGTCGGCGGGGGAGAAGACGTGCTGGACGCCGTGGGCCTCGAGGGCGGCGATCTCGGCGGGCACGATCACCCCGCCGCCCCCGCCGTAGACCTTCACGTCGCCGCGGCCCTCGCCGGCGAGCCGGTCGACGAGGTAGGTGAAGTACTCGACGTGACCGCCCTGGTAGGAGCTGACGGCCACCCCTTGGACGTCCTCGGCGACGGCGGCGGCCACCACCTCGTCGACGGAGCGGTTGTGCCCGAGGTGGACGACCTCGGCGCCCTGGGCCTGCAGGAGGCGCCGCATGATGTTGATGGCGGCGTCGTGCCCGTCGAAGAGGCTCGACGCCGTCACGAAGCGGACCGGGTGGCGGGGCCGGTGCAGCGCCGGTGCCATCGGGGTGGACGACGTGGACGTGCTGCCGCCTTCGACGTCACTCATACAACGGACAATAGTTGAAGATCAACATATTGTCACGCCGCCGTCGCCCGGGGAGCGGCGAGGCCCGAGCACCCGGTCCCTCGACCGTCCGCCGGCCACGATCGACGGCTCGTCAGGCCACGGCTGGTAGGGTCGCCCCATCCGGGGTGCCGCGGAGGCACCCTTCGTCGGAGACGGGAGGGGACCCCTGGCTGCGACCAAGGCGCTGGCGTTCGACCCGATCGAGGAGGCTCGCCGTCAGTGGGTCGACCACGGGTGGGCCGGCGCTGCCGACGGGATGGCCGTCGTGACGTCCGTCATGCGCGCCCAGCAGATCTACCTCGCCCGCATCGACGCGGTCCTGCGCCCGCTCGACCTCACCTTCTCCCGCTTCGAGCTGCTCACCCTCCTCAGCTTCACCCGGACCGGGTCGTTGCCGCTCTCGAAGGCCGGGGCACGCCTGCAGGTCCACCCCGCCAGCATCACCAACGCCGTGGACCGGCTCGAGGTCCAAGGGTTCGTGCGGCGCACCCCGCACCAGACGGACCGGCGCACCACCCTCGTCGAGATCCTCCCCGCCGGTCGCGAGGTGCTGGTGAAGGCCACCGCCGGCATCAACGAGGGGGTGTTCGCCGCTCCGGGCCTCTCCGTTGCCGAGGCGCAGCGGCTGTGCGCGCTGCTGCGCAAGGTGCGCGCCGCCGCCGGCGACTTCGTCACCTGAGCGCGACGTTCGTCACCCGCTCACGCCACTGGGGGCCCACCACGGCCACCCACTCCGCCGCCGAGAAGCGCGCCGAGGCGGGCGAGCGCACCCTCGGTGCGGACGCCCCACCAGAAGAGGTCCTTGCCGTCGACGAACACGGTGGGGCCGACCTGCTCGAGCTCGGGGAGCTGGCGGGCGGTGAACGGGTAGGGCTCGCTCGGGGCGAGGACCACCTGAGGGCGCCGCTCTGCCGCCTCCTCGAGGGTGGTCGTGGGGTACGGGCCGTCGTCGGCGAAGACGGTCTCGACGCCGAGGCGCCGGAGGACCGAGCCGCCGTAGGTGGGCATGCCGAGGGCCATCCACGGCCGGCGCCAGATGGGCACGAAGGCGCGCCTCGTGACGGGGCGCTGGGGCGGGAGCTCGGGAGCCGCCGAGCACGCACCGACCCGCTCGGCGAGGGCGGCGAGCGCCGGTCCCACGTCGTCGAGGGAGCGCACGTGGAGCACGTGGACGGCGAGCCCGGCGCCGACCAGGGCGTAGTGGTCCTCACGGCGGTTCTCCTCGGCGTCGACCACGACGAGGTCGGGGTGGAGCGCGGCGATCGCCTCCACGTCGGGGTCCTTCGTGCCCCCGACGTGGACCAGGTCGTCGCGCTCGCAGAAGCGGGTGCAGGCCACCGGGTCGGTGCCCCAGGCAGCGAGCGTCTCGGTCACCGAGGGGACCAGGCTGACGAGCCTCACCGCACGTGGACGTCGAGCGTCGATCGGACGCGCCGAGCCATGGGCCGAGCGTACCGGTCGCTCCGCCTGGCCCCGCTCGCCCCGACGTGCTGGCCCGGGCTCGGCCGCGTAGCGCCCGGGCTAGGGTGGCCCGGTGCGGGACCCCGCCGAGCTCACCGTCGTGACCCTGTGCACGGGCAACGCCGCCCGGTCGGTCATGGCGGGGGCGATGCTCGCCGGGCTCGCCGCCGACGCGCCGCTCGCCGTGCGCACGGCGGGCACCCACGTGGTCGAGGGGCAGCCCATGAGCCGGCGGACGCGTGACGCGCTGGTCGCCGTCGGCGTCCGGGCCGACGGCCACCGCAGCCACCAGGTGACCGACGCCGACGTCGCCGCAGCGGACCTGGTCGTCGCCATGGCGGGAGAGCACGTCGCCTTCGTCCGTCGTCGTCACCCGGTGGCCTCCGCCCGGACGGCGACCATCCGGCGCCTGTGCCGCGACCTCGCCGTCGGGCCCGGCCCGCTCGCCGACCGCCTCGCCGCCCTCCGGCTCGGCGAGGTCGAGCTCGAGTCGTGGGAGGACGTCCCCGACCCCGCGGGGGGCGAGGACGAGGACTACGTGGCCTGTGCCGTCGAGCTGGCGCGTCTGACGGCCGAGCTGGCTCCTCGCCTCGGCCTCGCGGTCCGGGCCGTGCCTTCGGCCTGAGCGGCGGCACCCGCTCGGCCCGGCAGCTCCCGCTCAGCGCGTGCGGGCGAGCTCGGGATGGCGAAGGGCGAGGTCCGCGCAGGACGCGCACACCGACTCGGGCACGACCCCGGCGCGCATCAGGGCGCCGAACGCCTTGCAGCCGAGGCACAGCCCGAACGCCGCCTCGAGGAACGCCGCACTCCCCAGCGCGGCCACGACCGCCAGGGCGGCGGCGTGCTCGCCCGCCCCGAACCACAGCACGAGGGCGGCCGTCGAGAACGCGACGCCGATGGCCTGGGCGAACCGCTTGGGCGGGCCCGGCACCGGCCGCGCCGGGCCGGGCAGGCGGGGTGCGACCACCCGGGTGGCCACCTGGCCCAGGGGGCTGAGGCGCGGGCCGGTCAGCACCCTCGCCCAGAACCCGTAGGCGAGCACGGCGAGCAGCCAGGGCTGGCGGGTGGCGACGGTGAGGACGACGAGGCAGACCACGCCACCCGCGACCGTCCGCGCCGCTCGTTCGTCGACGGGGTCGGGGAAGGAGAACATGGCAATACCTTACCAAGTTGGTCGGGTTTTGCCACCCGGCCGGCGACGGCGGTCGCCGCCGGCGCTGCCGGGCCGCCCCTCGGCAGCCTCACCGGTCCCTCCCGGCTCAGGTCCGGTGGACCTGGCGGAGCCCGGCCCACGCCAGGTCCGAGATCCGGATCGCCAGGAGCTGCGCCTCGTCGGGCCGGCCCGGACGGTCGTCGTCGGCGCGCGTCGTGACCCAGTGCCGACCGACGCCCTCGGCCATCCCCACCACGGCGTGGGCCAGCGCCCGCCGGTGCTCGTCGTCGAGGCCGGCGTCGATGAGCGGGTCGATCGCCGTGGCGATGGCGTCCTCGACGCGGCGCAGGGCGGCGCCGAGCTCGGGGTCGCCGGCCTCGCCGTCACGGCCGTAGAGGAGCCGGAACGCACGCTCCTGGCGCGTCATGAGGGTGAAGTAGGCGAGGAAGCCCTGCTCGACCTGTTGGCGAGGTCCGTCCGCCGCCGCCGCCGCCGTGCGGATGTCGTCGATGAGCTGGGCCGCCACGGCGTCCATGAGCTCGAGGTAGAGGGCTCGTTTGGACGCGAAGTGCTGGTAGAGCAGCGGCTTGGTCACCCCTGCCGCCTCGGCGATGTCGTCCATCGTCGTCGCCCCGAAGCCGCGTTCGGCGAAGAGGTGGAGCGCCACGTCGCGTAGCTGCCGTCGCCGGGCGGAGGCGCTCAGACGCCTGACCGGGACGGCGCGCGCTGGCGGGACACCCTCGCCATCGGCAGGGCGGCCCCGGCCGAGGGACGTGACCATGCTGGCATGGTAGCCGTGGCGGCCGTCAGCGGCGCCGTGTCCCGCCGGCCGGGCGGGCACCGGTGCCCGTGGCGAGCCTCGCCGCGAGGCCGTCGAGGACCGGCGCGAGGCGACCGGGGAGCGCCTCGGTCGAGAAGTGCTCGGCCGCCACGGCCCGGTTGCGGGCGAGGAGGTCGGCGTCGGGCCGATCGAGGAAGGCGGCCGTCTCGGCGAGCTCCTCGAGCCCGAACCAGCGGAACCCGAAGGAGGCGAGCTCGGCGGCGACCGGGTAGGGGCCGATCACCAGGGGGCGCAGGTGGATCGCCGACTCGACCGACGGGTTGCCGAACCCTTCCCAGGTGGACGGCAGGAGCACGACGTCGCACGCGGCGTAGGCGTCGGCCATCGAACCGACGTCGCCGCCGGCCCAGCCGGTCACGACCGGGCACCGGGCCCCCTCGAGGATCGCGGCGAGCTCGCCGTCGAACCCGTCCTCGGCCGGGCCGAGCAACCAGAACGTGGCACCGAGCGTCTCGGCCGCCCGGACGCCGCCGCCCACGTTCTTGCGGGGGATGGCCCGGGTCGGCTGCAGGGCGAGACGGGTGGCCTCGGGGACCGCGAGGCGCGCTCGGACGTCCCGGCGCCGCTCGGCGCTCGGAGGCTCGACGAGGTCGAAGGCGTTGTAGACGGTGGTGGCGGCGATCCCGCGGGCGGCCAGCTCGTGCCGGCTGCGCTCGTTGATCGTGACGTGCGCCCAGCACCGGTCGTCGGGCGGCGGGGGGAAGGACGCGTACCGCGGCCGCTGCCACGGGAGGTCGTGGTGGTGGAGGACGGCGGGCCGCCCGGCGAGGACCCCGGCGACCACCCCCGCCGCCGCCGGGTTCAGCGGCAGCGAGCAGAGGTTCTCGACCACCACCAGGTCGGCGTCGGCCAGGGCGTCGTCGAGCTCCGCCGACGTTGGGGGAGCGCCGGCCCCGAGGGCGAGGCCGGGCAGCAGGCGGTCCACCGTCCCGGCACCCGCGACCGTCACCGTGGCGTACCCGAGGGCCTCGAGGGCGCGGCGCCACTTGGCCGCCTCGACGGCGACCCCGTCGGACCCGCCCAGGCGGAAGGAGAGGAGCACGGCGGTGGGGATGGCGACACCGTAGTGGCGCCCCGGGCGCCGGCGGCCCTTGGGACGGGCATGCCGGAGGCTTCGGGACCTCCCGACGCCGCCCGTGCCCGACGCCGCCCGTGCCCGACGCCGCCCGTGCCCGACGCCGCCCGTGCCCGACGCCGCCGCCGGTGCGGCCCGGCGGGGCTAGCGTTCGCCCGTGAGCGAAGACGCACGTGCCCCCATCCCGAGCCCGGGCGCCGAGGCCGGAGGCGGCGACGTGCTCGTCGAGCGCGACGGCCCGACGTTGCGGCTCGTCATCAACCGCCCCGAGCGGCGCAACGCCATGACGTGGGACGTGGTCGCCGGGCTGCGGGCCGGCGTGCGGCGGGCGGCCGACGACCCCGGCGTTCGCGTCGTCGTCGTGACCGGCGCCGGGGACGAGGCGTTCTGCGCCGGTGCCGACCTGTCGGGCATGGCGCCGACGGACGCGGGAGGTGGCACCGACGCCTTCGCCGAGAGCCATGAGGCCCGGGGGCAGCTCGCCCGGCTCTTCGAGGACCTCTGGCACCTCGGCAAGCCCACGGTCGCCCGCGTCCAGGGCTGGGCAATGGCCGGCGGCCTCGGCCTGGCGCTCGCCTGCGACCTGGTGGTGGCCTCCGAGCGGGCGCGCTTCGGGGCCCCCGAGCTCAACGTCGGGTTGTGGCCGTACATGGTCACGGTCCCCATGGTCCGCTCGATGCCGCCGAAGAAGGCCCTCGAGCTCATGATGACCAGCCGTGTCGTGGACGCGGCGGAGGCCGACCGCATCGGGTTCGTCACGAGGGTCGTGCCCCACGGTGACCTCGACGCTGCCGTCGCCGACCTCGTCGCCGTGCTCGCCTCGAAGCCACCAGGAGCGATGAGGACGGGTCGCGATTCGTTCTACGCTGTGTGGGACGCAGCGGCGGGCGAGGCCCTCGCCCACCTGCACGCCCTGCTGACCGTCACGAGCCAGACGGCGGAGGCGCACGAGGGCATCGCCGCCTTCGCCGCCAAGCGCCGCCCCACGTGGCAGGCGACGGGCGACGACGGCTGACGTGCCGTCCGGACGGCGGCGGGGCGCTATGACCACCGAGCACCGAGGAGCGACCAGCGCATGGCCAAACGAGCACTGATCACCGGCGTCACCGGCCAGGACGGCTCCTACCTGGCCGAGTTCCTGCTCGAGAAGGGCTACGAGGTCTTCGGCATGGTGCGCCGGTCGAGCACGGTCAACTTCGAGCGGATCGCCCACATCCAGGACCGCATGACCCTCGTGGCCGGCGACCTCCTCGACGAGGTGTCGATGGTCCACATCCTGCGGGACAACCGCCCGTCGGAGGTCTACAACCTGGCCGCGCAGTCCTTCGTCCAGACGTCGTGGAACCAGCCGGTCCTGACCGGCGAGACGACCGCGCTCGGCGTCACCCGACTGCTCGACGCCATCCGCACCGTCGACCCGGGCATCCGCTTCTACCAGGCGAGCTCGTCGGAGATGTTCGGGAAGGTGCAGGCCGTCCCCCAGGTGGAGACCACGCCCTTCTACCCCCGCAGCCCCTACGGGGTGGCCAAGGTGTACGGCCACTGGATCACGGTCAACTACCGCGAGAGCTACGGGCTGCACGCCTCCTCGGGCATCCTCTTCAACCACGAGTCCCCCCGCCGCGGGCTCGAGTTCGTGACCCGCAAGGTCACCCACGGTGTCGCCCGGATCAAGGCGGGGCTCGACGACCGCCTGGCCCTCGGCAACCTCGACGCCCAGCGTGACTGGGGCTACGCCGCCGACTACGTGCGGGCGATGTGGCTGATGCTCCAGCAGGACCAGCCCGACGACTACGTCGTGGCGACGGGCGAGACCCACTCGGTCCGCGAGCTCGTCACGCTGGCCTTCGCCGCCGCCGACCTCGACTGGGAGCGCTACGTCGTCATCGACGAGCGCTTCCTGCGCCCCGCCGAGGTCGACCTGCTCGTCGGCGACCCCGCCAAGGCCGAGCGGACGCTCGGGTGGAAGCGCCAGGTCGAGTTCCCCGAGCTCGTCCAGATGATGGTCGAGGCCGACCTGGCGCTCGTGGGCGCCCAGGCCTGACGAGGCTGCCCCTCCGGTGCTCCCTACCCCCGCGCTCGTCCTGCACGCGGACCCCCTGGGCCTGCTGGTGGCGTTCGGGGCGGGGATGCTGTCGTTCGTCTCGCCGTGCGTGCTCCCGCTCGTTCCGGCCTACGTGTCGATGGTGTCGGGGCTCTCTGCCGCCGAGCTGTCGGCGCTCGGCGCCGGGGGCGGCGTGGTCGCTGCGGTGCCGGGCGGCACCGCCCCGGCGGGAGCCGCCGCGGTGCCGGTGGCAGCAGGGACCGCCCCGGCGGCGACACGGGCCGCCCGCGTCCGGGTCGTGCGCGGCATCCTCGCCTTCATCGCCGGGTTCACGGCCGTCTTCGTCGCCCTGGGTGCCGGCTCGTCGGTCCTCGGGCAGCTCCTCACCACGCACCGTGCCGGGGCCGAGCTCGCCTCGGGGGCGGTGATCGTGACGTTCGGGGCCGTGCTCGTCGCCATGGCGGCGGGGGTACGCCTCCCCCGGGCGCTGCTGGCCGAGCGCCGGCTCGCCGTCCGGCCCTCGGCGCTCGGAGCATGGGCCCCACCGGTGCTCGGCATGGCCTTCGCCTTCGCCTGGACCCCGTGCATCGGACCCGTGCTGGGGAGCGTGCTCGCCATCGCCGGCGGGACCGGGCGGGGCACGCCGCTCGCCGGCATCGCCCTCCTCCTCGCCTACGCCCTCGGCCTCGGCGTGCCGTTCCTCCTCTCGGGCGTGGCCTTCGGCCGGATGACCGGCGTGCTCGCCCGGATCCGCCCCCGCCTCGGCGCGGTGCACCTGGTCGGCGGGGCGGTCCTCGTCGCCTTCGGCGTCCTGCTCATGACGGGCAACGTCGACGTCGTCTCCTCGCAGGTGTCGACCTGGCTGCGCGACGTGCACCTGTCCCGCCTGGCCACCAGCTGACGCCGTCGGTCCGCCCGACCGCCTGCAGCGCCCACTGGGCCACCGGTCGGGCCGCGAGGGCGAACCTCCAGCACAACGCCGCGCCGGGCGGCCCGACGCGTCGTGGCCCCGTGCGCCGCCTGGCCCCGGGGCCCGCCGGCCCCGTAGCATGGGGCCCCGGCTATGGCCTCCGCCGCTCCTCTGCACCCCGATGCTCCGTCAGCCGTGTCCCTCCGAGGCGCCGTCGCCCTGTCGGGACGGTTCCCCCTCCTCGCCGGTGTCGACCTCGAGGTGGCGCGGGGTGACGTCGTGCTGGTCGAGGGGCCCAACGGTGCCGGGAAGACGAGCCTGCTCCGAGTGTGCGCCGGGCTCGTCCCCCTGGTCGCCGGCGAGGTGTCCGTGCTCGGTCTCGACCCCGCTCGCAGGCGCACGGCCGTGCGACGGCGCGTCGGCCTGCTCGCCCACGGTTCCCACCTCTACGACGACCTGACGGTCCGGGAGAACGTCCGCTTCGCCGTGCGGGCGGCCGGCGGGGACGTCGGGCGCATCCCCGCCGCCTGCGAGCGCCTCGGGCTCACGGGCCGGCTCCTCGCGACGCCCGCGGCCAAGCTGTCCGCCGGCCAGCGCCGACGGGTGGCCCTGGCCGTGCTCGTGGCCCGATCGCCGGAGCTGTGGCTGCTCGACGAGCCCCACGCCGGGCTCGACGCGTCGGCGCGCGCCCTCGTCCACGACCTGGTCGCCGAGGCATCGTCCATCGGCGCGACCGTGGTCGTCGCCTCGCACGAGCCCGAGCTCACCGAGGAGCTGGCCGACCGGGCCGTGCTGGTGACCGGGGGGCGTGTCGTCTCGGAGCGGGCGTGCGGGCGGCGGGCGGGCGCGGTGCGAGCGCCGGAGGGACGCAGGGACGAGCCCGCCGCCACCCCGGACGCGCCCGTCGCGACGGCTGGGGCAGGGGAGGCGGTCGTCCATGTGGCGTGACGCCGCCCTGGTGGCCGGCAAGGACCTGCGGATCGAAGCCCGCTCCCGGGTGGCCCTCGGCCAGGTCGCTCCCTTCGGCGTGGTGGCCCTCGTCCTGTTCGCCTTCGCCCTCGGGCCCGATCCCGCCCCGATGCGGCGGGCCGCTCCGGGGCTCTTCTGGGTGGCCGTCCTCTTCACGACGGTGCTCGCCGTCCAGCGCAGCGTGTCCGTCGAGTCCGTCGACGGCGCCCGCGACGGTCTCCGGCTGGCCGGGCTCGACCCTGCCGGCCTCTTCCTCGGCAAGGCGTCGGCCGTGGCCGCCCAGCTCCTCGTGCTCGAGGTCGTCCTCGGTGGGGGGGTCGTCCTCCTCTTCGGGGTCCGGGTCACCGACCCGCTCCTCGTCGTGGGCTCGTGCCTCCTCGGCGCGGTGGGCCTCGCCGCGTCGGGGACCCTCTACGGGGCGCTCTCGGCCGGGCTGCGCGTGAAGGAGACGCTCCTGCCGTTCCTCCTGCTCCCGGTCGTGGTGCCGGTCCTCCTGGCCGGCACCCGGCTGTGGCAGGCCGGGGTGGCGGGCGGCGTTCCCGCGGACGGCACGCCGTGGCTGCACCTGCTCCTCGCCTTCGACGCCGTCTACGTCGCCTTCGGCGTCCTCGCCTTCGGACCCATCCAGGAGTCAGCATGACCCAGACCCAGACCCAGACCCAGGCCCCTTCCGCCCACGTGCCCGACGGTGCCGAAGTGGCGGGGCTGCTCGCCCCGACGCCCACCCGCTGGCCGCTCACGGCGCGGGCGCGCCGAGTCGAGCGCGTCGTCGCCGTCGTCGCCGTCGTCGCCGTCGGGCTGACTGTCTGGCTGGGCCTGTGGGTGACCCCGCCGAGCGTCCAGATGGGGAACCTCGTGCGCCTCGTCTACGTCCACCCGGCCGTGGCATGGGTCGCCCTCTACCTGGCGTTCGGCCTGGCTGCCCTGTCGAGCCTGCTCTTCCTGTGGCCCCGGACGCGGTCGCTCTTCTGGGACCGCCTGGCCGCCGCCGCCGTCGAGGTCGGTGTGGTCTTCACGGGCCTGACACTCGTGTCGGGGTCGATCTGGGGCAGGCCGACCTGGGGGGTGTGGTGGGCGTGGGACGCCCGGCTGACCAGCACGGCCGTCCTCTTCGTCCTCTTCCTCGGCTACCTGGCCCTCCGCCGGGTGCCCGCCGAGCCCACCGTCCGGGCACGCCGCAGCGCCTTCGCCGCCCTCTTCGCCGCGCTCGACGTGCCCATCGTCCACTTCTCCGTGCTGTGGTGGAAGACGCTCCACCAGAACGCCACCGTCCTCAACCCCGATCTCTCCCCGAAGATCCACGGGTCGATGGCCTGGACCCTCCTGCTCAGCTTCGTCGCCCTCACGCTCGTGTTCGTCTGGATGCTGCTCGTCCGCTACCGCATCGGCGCACTCCACGACCTGCTCGGCTCGGGCGAGCTCGACGAGGCGATCCGCGAGCGCCAGGCCGAGGGGGGCACGACCACCTTCGGGCTCGTGCCCCCGCGCGGTGCCACCGTCGCTCCGGCCGAGCACGAGGACGCCGTCCCGGTGGGCGCGGGGGCCGGGGCCAACGGGCGGGGGGCGCACGGCGCGGCGGGTCCGGCACCCGGCGCCGGGGAGGTGACGTCGTGAGCTACGTCGACGCGGGCTACGCCATCGTCCTCTCCACGCTCTTCCTCTACGGGGTCCAGCTCGTCTGGCGTCGCCGACGGCTCGCCCGCGTGGTGGCCCGGGTCCGGGCGGCGGAGCGCCCCGACGCCGGCCGGCAGGCGCGGTGACCGCCACCCTCGTCCCGCCGGCCGCCGACCAGGGTCCCGCCGCCCCTGCCAAGCGGTCTGCCTTCCGTGCCCGCTACGTGGTCGTCGGGCTCGTGCTCCTCGGGGCCCTCGGGTTCCTCGTGGCCAAGGGGTTGAGCTCGGCGCTCAACTTCTACCTGCCGGTCAACCAGGCCCTCCACCAGCGCGCCAGCCTGCACGGGCACACCTTCAACCTCGAGGGACTGGTGGAGCCGGGCTCGATCCACGCCACCGCGGGAGGCGTCGACTTCACCTTGACCGCCGGCGGGGACCGCGTCGCCGTCCGCAACACCGGCAGCCCGCCCCAGCTGTTCCAGCCGGACATCCCGGTCATCGCCGTCGGGCACTTCGCCGGCTCGGGCTTCGCCTCCAACCAGATCCTCGTCAAGCACACCTCGTCCTACATCGCCGCCCACCCGAACCGGGTCACCGCCCCCAACGGGACCAAGCGGTGAACGGCGCCCTCGGCCACACCGGCATCCTCCTCGCCTTCGTCGCCTCCGTCGTCGGCGCCGTCGTGCTCGCCGTGGGCCTGGCGACCAAGCGTCCCTCGGCACTGCGCAGCGGCCGGCACTACGCCGTCGTGCTGCTGGCCGGCGCCGTGCTCGCCACCGTGGCCATGGAGCGCGCCCTGCTCACCCACGACTTCTCGCTGGCCTACGTGGCGGCCAACAACAGCCGGACCACCCCGCTGCTCTACGACATCACGGGGATGTGGTCGGCGCTCGCCGGCTCGATCCTCCTGTGGGGGCTGATCCTCGCCGGCTACGCAGTCGCCATGGTCGTCCGCTTCCGCAAGCGCGCCGACGACCCCCTCGTCGGCTGGGCGACGCTCGTGGTCCTCGTCGTCGCGGCCTTCTTCTTCGCCTTGATGCTCGGGCCGGCCGACCCCTTCGCCCACACGGTGGGGGCGATCCCCGTCAACGGCAACGGCCCCAACGTGCTCCTCCAGGACAACCCGCTCGTGGCGTTCCACCCGCCCATGCTCTACCTGGGCTTCGTCGGCTTCACCCTTCCCTTCGCCTTCGCCATCGCCGCGCTCGCCACCGGCCGGCTCGACGACGACTGGCAGCGCGAGACCCGACGGTGGACCCTGTTCGCCTGGACGTTCCTCACCATCGGCATCGTGCTCGGGGCCTGGTGGTCCTACCAGGTGCTCGGGTGGGGCGGGTTCTGGGCCTGGGACCCGGTCGAGAACGCCTCCCTCCTGCCGTGGCTGGTGGGCACGGCGTACCTGCACTCGGTGATGGTCCAGGAGCGGCGGGGGCTGTTGCGCATCTGGAACCTGTCCCTCGTCGTCGCCACCTTCTGCCTCACCATCCTCGGCACCTTCCTCACCCGCTCGGGGGTCGTCGAGTCGGTCCACGCCTTCTCGGACTCGTCGATCGGACCGCTGCTCATCGGGTTCTTCGGCGTGGTCGTCTTCGCCGGGGTGGGGCTCATCGCCTGGCGCGGCGACCGGCTGCGGGCGGTGGGGGGCATCGACGGACCGGTCAGCCGCGAAGGGGCGTTCCTCGCCAACAACCTGCTGTTCGTGGCGTTCGCCTTCGTCGTCCTGCTCGGCACGGTCTTCCCGCTCTTCTACCAGGTGTTCAACCCGACGCCCATCACCGTGGGCGCCCCCTACTTCAACCGCCTGACCATCCCCATCGTCTTCGCCCTGCTGTTCCTGATGGCCGTGGCGCCGGCGCTGCCGTGGCGCAAGACGACGCTCGAGGTGATGCGGGGCCGGCTCGCCGTCCCCGCGACCGTCGGCGTGGCCGTCGTCGTGGCGTGCGTCGCCGGAGGCGTCCACGGCGTCGAGCCACTGCTGGCCTTCGGCCTGGGGGCGTTCGCCGCCGCCTCGGCCGGCCGGAGCCTCGTGCTCGCCGTCCGGGCGGCCATCCGGACGTCCCTCGCCGCCGGCAACCGACCGGCGCTGTCGGCCCTCGCCGGGTGGCGCGGCCTGGTCGGCCGGGCGAACGGCGGGATGGTCGTCCACCTCGGCGTCGTCCTGATCGCCGTGGGCATCACGGCGGCGACCGCTTTCGGGCAACGGGGAGAAGTGCGCCTCGCTCCCGGCCAGACCGCGCGCTTCGACGGGCACACCATCGAGTTCGTCCGGCCGGCGACGCTCCGCACGCCGTCGCGCTCGGCGCTCGAGGGCCTCCTACGGGTGGACGGCACCGGCCACTTCGCCCCGGCCATCACGTCGTTCGGACCGAACACGCAGGACGTCGGCACGCCCGCCATCGACTCCGGGCTCCGTGACGACGTGTACCTGACCATCGACTCGGTGCCGAACCACGGCGACCGGTGGACGTTCGGGGTCGTCGTCCAACCGCTCGTGGTGTGGCTGTGGATCGGCGGTGCCCTCCTCGCCGTCGGCTCGGTGCTCTCGGCCGTTCCCGGCCGCCGCCGCCGCCGGCCCACGGCGCCCGTCTCGGAGCAGGCCGGAGGCACCGACGGGACCGGCTCCGCAGGGCGCGGCCGCCGGGTCGGTGCCCGTGGCGGACCCGCGGAGCGCCGCGTGCCGGACGACCGCCCGGTGCCCGTCGGCGCCGGCGCCGAGGGGCCGTGAGCGCCACCCGCGCCCCGGAGCGGGTCGAGGACGCTCCCCCGGTCGGTCCGCCGCCTACGCGGAGCCACCGCGCCCGGTGGATCGCCCTCACCGTCCTCGTCGTGACGGTGGGCCTCGTGGCGGTGCTCGCCACGCGCCCGTCGGCCCAGGTGGCTGCCGTCGACAGCCCGCTCGTGGGGACCCAGGCCCCGGTGATCTCGGGGACGGCGGTCGGCGGCGGGCACTTCTCGCTCCCGGCCGCGCCCGGTCGCTACGTCGTGCTCAACTTCTTCGCCAGCTGGTGCGTCCCGTGCCAGCAGGAGGGCCCGGCACTGGTCGCCTTCGCCTTCCAGCACCGCGACGGCAGCGCCCAGCTCGTCAGCGTGCGCTTCAACGACACGGTGGGCGCCGTGCGCTCGTACCAGGCCACCCTGGGGGCGACGTGGCCGACGCTCGACGACCGGAGCGGCCGCCTCGCCCTCGCCTACGGCGTGAAGGGCCAGCCCACCACGTTCGTGATCGCCCCCGACGGACGGGTCGTCGCCTACATCGTCGCCCCCGTCACCGCCGCCGAGCTCGACCAGGTCATCGCCAGGGCCCAGGCGGTCCACGCATGAGCGAGGCCGCCACCGGCGTCGACCTCGAGGCGGCCCCGGAACCCGCCCCCGGGGGGGCCGACAGGGGCGACGCCGCACCGGGGGTCGGCCGGCCTCGCCGACGGCTGCCGTGGTGGACGCTCCTCGTGGCGGCGCTCGTCGCCGCCCTCGTGGTGGGCAGCGGGGTGCTGTCGCCGTCGCCCCCGACGCCGGCCCAGCGGGCCCTCGCCATCGAGTCGTCGATCCGGTGCCCGAGCTGCGAGGACCTCTCCGTCGCCGACTCGTCGGCCCCGACCGCGGTGACCGTGCGGGCCACCGTGCGCCGGCTCGTCGCCGAGGGCCGCAGCGACGCCCAGATCGAGTCCTACCTCGCCTCGCGCTACGGCTCGTCGATCGTGCTCGTGCCGCCGACGTCCGGGTGGTCGTTGCTCGTGTGGGCCCTCCCGGTCGCCGGCGGAGCCGTGGCCGTCGCCGGCCTCGTCGTCGTGCTGGTCCGCCGCCGGCGGAGCGCCGAGCGCCGGCCCGACCCGGGCGAGGCCCGCCGGTGGGCCGAGTCGGTGGCCTCGGCGACCGGGCGGGTCGGCCTCGAGGCGCAGCGGGCCTTCCTCGCGCGCTCGCTCGCCGACGCCGAGGCCGAGCACCGGGCGGGCGACCTCACCGACGCCGACCACGCCGCCCTCGTCGCACGCGACGGGGCCCGCCTCGCCGCCGTCGAGGCCTGCCTGTCGGCACCGGAGGTCGGCGCCGAGGGGCCGACGACACCCTCGAGCCCCGAGGAGACGCGTCGCGCCGTCCGGTCGCCGAAGGGCGCCCGCCCCGAGCCTCGCCGCCGGCCGCTGCGCCAGCGCGTCCTGCTCGGCGGCGCCGTCACCGCGTTCACCGCCGCCGCCGTCCTGGGGGTGGCCCTGGTGGCCACCCACCGGCTCCCGGGCCAGACGGCGACCGGCTCGATCTCCCTGAGCCGCCAGCAGCGGCTGGTCGAGATGCTCGACCAGGCGGCGACCGAGGAGAACGCCGGCCACCTCGGGCTGGCCACCCGGCTCTACCAGAAGGTGCTCGCTTCGGACTCGACCAACGAGGTCGCCCTGGCCCAGCTCGGCTGGCTCGAGTACGAGACGGGGGTCGCCGGCTCGGACGCGTCGCTGGCCGCGTCCGGGCGGGCCAAGCTCGAGCGGGCCGTGTCGCTCGTCCCGGGGGACTACGCGGCCCGCCTCTACCTCGGCACGGCGCTCTCGGCGCTCGGTGGGAAGGCACGCGCCGCGGTCGCGCAGTTCGACGCCTTCCTCGCCGACCACCCGCCGGCCTCGCTGGTCGCCCAGGCGGCGCCGGTACTCCGGCGTGCCTACGCAGCTGCCGGGGTGCCGCTGCCGGCCACCGTCCCGGCGGGCTGAGCTCCGGCGGGCTGAGCTCCGGCGGGCTGAGCTCCGGCGGGACGGGCCCTCACCGGCGCAGGCCACGCAGCCCCTCGACGACCTCGGGGAAGGCGGCGAGGCAGGCGTCGACGTCGGCGTCGGTCGTCGACCAGCCGACCGAGAACCGCAGCGACCGCTCGCCGTCCACGCCCATGGCCTCGAGCACCGGCGACGGCTCGAGCGACTCGGAGGAGCACGACGAGCCCGAGTGGGCGGCGACGCCCCGTTGGTCGAGGCCGAGGAGGACCGGCTCGCCCTCGACGCCGTCGATCCCCACGGCCACCAGGTGGGGGAGGCGCTCGGTGGGATGCCCGTAGCGGGTCACACCCGCCACGGCGCAGGCCCCGGTGGCAAGACGGTCTGCGAACGCCTGCGACCGGGCGGCCTCGGCCTCGAGGCGCCCCGGCTCCGAGAGGGCGGCCGCGGCGGCACCGAAGCCGACGGCGGCGGGGACGTCCTCGAAGCCGGCACGGCGGGCCCGCTCCTGCTCGCCCCCGACGAGCAGTGGCTCGTAGCGCAGGCCGCGGCCGACGAGGAGGGCGCCCGCCCCGGCGGGGCCGCCGAGCTTGTGCGCCGAGACCGAGACGAGCTCCGCACCGAGGGCACCGGCGTCGACCGGCACGTGCCCGGCGGCGGCCACGGCGTCGACGTGGACCGGCACCCCGCGGGCCCGGCACGCCGCCACCACCTCGGCGACGGGTTGGACGGTGCCGACCTCGTGGTTCGCCCACTGGCAGTGCACGAGGTCGGGCAGCCGGCCGGTCTCGACCCGGCACCGCTCGAGCGCCTCCACGACCCCTTCGGCCGACAGGCGGCCGGTGCCGTCGACGGGCACGTCGACGACGTCGGCGAGCCGCGCCGAGGCGGCCCGGACGGCCGAGTGCTCGACCGCTGCGCACAGGACCCGCCTGCGACGGGTCCCCGGTCCCTCGGTCCCCGACGGGTAGAGGACGCCCCAGACGGCGGCGTTGACGGCCTCCGTGCCACCCGAGGTGAGCACCACCTGCCGTGGCCGCACGCCGAACAAGCCGGCGACCTGCTCGCGTGCCTCCTCCAGCCACGCCCGGGCGGTGCGTCCCTCGTGGTGCACGCGCCCGGGGTCGGCGGCGGGCAGGGCGAGCGCCCGTTCCAGCGCGGCGCGGGCCTCGGGTCGCAGCGGGGACGTCGACGCGTGGTCGAGGTAGTGGCGGGCGGCGCCGGGGCCGGGCGCCCCGGCGGCGGACGGGCGCACACCCGGGCGGCGCAGGCGTCGTCGCCGCGAGCCCGCGACGACATGTCC
>CAZSYT010000037.1:22972-27132 GCA_964610905.1 uncultured Acidimicrobiaceae bacterium | reverse complement strand
GTGCCGCGAGCCCGCCCGCCAGGGTCGCACGGCACCCCTCGCGACCAGGTCGTGCACACGGCCGACGTGGCGGCCACTGGTAGCGTCACGGGCGCCGTGGTCGTCCCGCCGGGCCGTTCGGGCACCGACGGTGCCCGGCCGGCGGGAGCGCGCTGGTCCGGTTCGGAGGTGGTCCCATGGCCCTGTGCCCGGTGCGGAGCCCGGTCGCCGAGCTCGTCGTCGGGCAGCTGGTGGACGACGCGCTCGCTCCGGTCCGCTCGGTCCTCGCTGCCCCGTTGCGCCGCTCCCTTGGCGAGCCACCGATCTCCTTCGACGACTCGCCCGGCGACCCGGGCCTCTTCGGGCCCGGGTCGGTCACCTGGCGCGTCCACGCCGACACGCCCTCCGTCCTCATCGGCGGCGTGTCCTCTCTCCTCGTCCAGATGCTCCACCCTGGTGCGATGGCCGGCGTCGCCGACCACTCGGTCTACGAGCGCGACCCCGTCGGCCGTCTCCGGAGGACGGGCACGTTCGTCGCCGGGACGACGTTCGCGTCGACGGCGACGGCCGAGGCGCTCATCGCCGCGGTCCGGCGGGTCCACCGTTCGGTTGTCGGCACGCGTCCCGACGGCGTGGCGTACGACGCGTCGGACCCGACGCTCCTGCGCTGGGTCCACATCGCCGAGCACGCCCAGTTCCTGCGTGCCTTCCAGCTCTTCGGGCCGCGGCCGCTGACACCGTCCGAGGTCGACCGGTACTTCGCCGAGGTGTCCGTGGTGGCCCGGAAGCTCGGCGCCACCGAGGTACCCGAGGACGCAGCGTCGGTGGCCCGTTGCTTCTCCGAGCTCCGCACGGAGCTGGCCGTCGGCGATCAGGCGCGCCGGGCGATCCGCTTCATCCTCGAGCCCAAGGCGTCGAACCCGGCCGAGCGGGCGGGCTACGTGGCCTTCGCCCAGGCCGCCGTGTCCATCCTCCCCGAGTGGGCCGCTTCGATGGCAGGGCTGTCGCAGCCGTGGCCCGTGCTCGTGGCCAACCGGGTGCGGGCGCACGGGATGTGTCGCGCCCTGCGGTGGGCGCTCGGCCCGAACGAGATCCTCGAGCAGTCGCTCCGCCGATGTGCCACAGCGAGGGACCCGGCGGCATGACGGTTCCCCGAGGACCCGGTGGCGTGGCGTTGCCCGGGGGAGCGTTCCTCCTCGTCCTGGCGCACTGAGCCGCGACGTCGGGGTCGACCGGCGCGCGCCGCCCCCGGGCACACGGGCTGGCGGCGCTCCCGTCCCCGGGCGCAGAATGGCCCTGCTCGAACGCCCGAGCAGGCCGCACCGGACCTCGGCGCGGTCGGCTGCTCGGGGTCGGGCACCGGAAGGGGGCGTGATGGCAGGCACGGGCTGGCGACGGAGCTGGTGGTCTCGGGGAGGCACCGCCCTCGCCGTGGCGCTCGTCGTCTCGGGGGTGACCGTGGTCGCGCCCACCTCGCCGGCCGTCGCCGCACCGGCCGCGCCACCGGTCCCCGCGCTCCACGCCGGCACCACCAGCGACCTCGCTCCCGGCGCCGTCGTCCCCTTCACCGTCACCGGGGAGCCGCCGGGAACGGTGCTCGTCGCCCTCGAGTGCTCCGTCGCTGCCCTCTCGGCGGGCCAGAACGGCTGCGACGACCAGCGCAACACGCTCGTCTTCGCCGGCACGAACGGCACCGCGTCAGGCGTGCTCGCCCCGACGCCGTCCATCGAGACGGCGCTCGGGACGGTCGACTGCACGACGGCGACGTGCTTGTTCGCCGTGGCCTCCGTCGCCGGGTCCGGCGCGGCGAGCGTGGTCGGCGTCGACGCGCTCTCCTTCGCACCGGGCGTGACGGCGACGACCCCCTTCGGGCCGGCCACCGGACCTCCCGGCCCGGCTCGGATCGTCTCGTCGGTGCGCCCCACCGGGCCGCTGGTCGTGGCCGGCACGCCCTGGACGCGTGACCTGGTCGCCGGCGTCGCACCCGACCTGTCCGGCGCCGATGCCGTCACGGGACCGGCGCTCCCCGCACCCGACCTGCCCGCTCCGGCCTCGCCCGTCTCGGGGCAGGGCGTCGTGGAGCTGACCTTGGACGCCCCGGGCACGTCGTGGGCCAGCACGAAGGACCGCTCGGTGGTCGTGGACGTGTCGGTCGACGGGGGGCCGAGCCAGCAGATCGTCTGCTTCGCCGGCGCGTCGCCGTTCACCTACGCCGGTTTCACCGGGCCGCTCGCCACCGGTCCGCACGCCGTCGCCGTCGCGGTCGACGCCGCCCTGTCCGACACCGGCGGCGCCCCGCCGGTCGTCCAGGTCGTGCACGCCCAGCTGCTGGTGGTGACGCCGTCCAACCCGTGGTACGACGCGGTCGCCTACGCGCCCGTCGTCTACGGGCGAGCGGACACGGCCAGGGCCGACACGCCGTTGCTCACCTACGCGGTGACCGGGTCGGGCTCGTCGGGCACGCACCTCGCGTACACGACGATCTGGTCCAAGGAGGCCCACGGCACGAGCTTCGTCCCGTTCCTCGAGTGGGGGGAGTGGGGGCGGATGACCGACATCACCGAGACGGTCGCCCTCGACGTCTCCTCCGGGGGCGCCATCTCGAACGCCACCTACAACTGGTGCGGGTGCGGGGCCGGGTTCCCCGAGAACGAGGTCTCGCTGCAAGAGGTCGAGGTCCCCTTCGGCGGCTCGTACTTCGCCGGAACCCACGCCGTCGTCCGCAACGCCTCGGGCAACGACTACCAGACCGACTTCGGCACCACGGCGTTCCGTGTCCAACAGGTCCCCGTTCCCGGGCCTCTTCCCGGGGCGACCCGTGCCTCGGTCATGGACGCCCACCCCTGGACGTACGCCGTCTCGGCCCAGGAGTGCTCACGGTGGTACACCGACGGCAGCACGGACCCGTTCTCACCCGACATCGGCGACAGCCGCCAGTACGCCGTCATCGACCTCCAGACCAGCACGACCGAGGTCGCCTCGGTGTCGGTGGGCATCCGGCTCGCCGGCTCGCCCCAGTGGTACCTGAGCGACCTGGGCAGCGGCTACCCGCTCCACACGGGCGGGCACGGGCGCACCGCCGTCAAGCTGCCCCTCGGCTGGGAGCACCGCCGCATCACGGGCCTCCGCGTGCTGTACGTGCCGTCCGGCCCCGGGGCGAGCGTGTCGGGCGTGCACGTGCAGGTGCTCGGGCTGAGCCGGACCTTCGGGATCGTCCACCCGGTTACCCCGCCCGTCGAGGTGGTGGCGACGTCGGTCGACCCGCAGACGGGGCCGTCGCCCGTGGTGCTCACCCGAGCCCTCCCTGTCGCCACCGTCGGGTCCCCCTACGTCGCCCGGCTCCGGGCCCGGGGCGGGATCGGACCGGAGGCGTGGGAGGTCACCGCCGGTTCGCTGCCCGCCGGGCTGTCGCTCGACGCGGCCACCGGGGTGGTCAGCGGCACGCCGAGCGCTGCGGGGACGTCAACGGTGTCGCTGACGCTGCTCGACGCCACCGGCGGCCGGGCGACGGCGGAGCTGTCCCTCCGCGTCGAGCCGCCGCCGCCGACCGCCTCTGTCCTCCTGCCGTCGCCCGGCGCGACCGTGTCGGGAGGCGTGTGGCTGGACGCCGCCGCACAGGGCGGCGCCGGCGTCGTGTCGGTCCGTTTCGAGGTGACCGGCGGGCCCGTCGTCGGGAGGGTCGTGGCCACGGCCGTGCCCACGCTCGACGGCTGGATCGGTGCCATGGACTCGACCGGGCTGCCGAACGGGACCTACGCGCTCGTGGCCGTGGCGACCGATGCCGAGGGCAGGACCGGCACGAGCAGCCCCGTGCCCTTCGCCGTGCACAACGGTCCACTGGCCACCCGGGTGCTCCGGCCGGCGTCTGGGGCCCTGGTGTCGCGGTCCGTGGTGCTCGCCGCCTCGGCGTCGGGGCCCCGCGACGTGCGCGGCGTCGTCTTCGTCGTCACCCGGCGCGACGGGCCACCCGTGGCGAGGCTCCCGGCCGTCCTCACCGCGTTCGGCTGGCTCGCCCGGTGGTCGACGACCGGTGTGGCGGCCGGTCGCTACGTCGTGCGCAGCGTGGCCTCCGACGGGCCGGGCCCGCCGGCGGTGAGCGCGGCCGTTCCCGTGGTGGTGGTCGCCGACAGCCCGTGAGCCGACAGGCGTGCCCCCGGAGACCGTGCACAGTCCCGAGCCGA
>CAZSYT010000037.1:14777-22872 GCA_964610905.1 uncultured Acidimicrobiaceae bacterium | reverse complement strand
GCAGTCCCGAGCCGAGCAGTCCCGAGCCGAGCAGTCCCGAGCCGAGCAGTCCCGAGCCGAGCAGTCCCGAACATGAGCAGAGAGGAGCCGACCGTGGCGCAGGTGGAGACGGTACGAGGCCCGGTGGACACCGCCGAGCTCGGGCGCACCTACATGCACGAGCACATCTTCGTGCTCACCGCCGACGTCCAGCAGAACTACCCCGACGAGTGGGGCGACGAGGACGCACGGGTGGCTGACGCCGTCGACAAGCTGCGGGCGCTTGCCGCCCAGGGCGTGCGCACCATCGTCGACCCGACGGTGGTGGGCCTCGGTCGGTACCTGCCGCGGGTCGTCCGCGTCGCCGAGGCCGTCCCCGAGCTCAACGTCGTGGTGGCCACCGGGTGCTACACGTACGACTCGGTGCCGTTCTTCTTCCACCACCGCGGTCCGGCGCTCAACGCCGCCCTCGGCACCGAGGTGCCCGACCCCATGGTCGACCTCTTCGTGGCCGACATCGAGGAGGGGATCACGGGCACGGACGTCAAGGCGGGCATGCTCAAGTGCGCCATCGACGCCCAGGGGATGACCGACGGCGTCGAACGGGTGATGCGCGCCGTGGCGGCGACCCACCGCCGGACCGGGACGCCCATCACCGTCCACACCCACCCGGGCCACCGCACGGGGCTCGAAGTGCAACGCGTCCTGTGCACCGAGGAGGGTGTCGACCCGCACCGGGTGGTGCTCGGTCACAGCGGTGACACGACCGACGCCGACCACCTGACCGCGCTCGCCGAGGCCGGGTTCGTCCTCGGCATGGACCGCTTCGGCATCAACCTCGGCACGACGTTCGAGGCGCGCGCCGACATCGTCGTCGAGCTCTGCCGGCGCGGCTTCGCCGACCAGATGGTCCTCTCCCAGGACGCCGCCTGCTACATCGACTGGATCGACCCGGACGTGCTGGCGTTCCTGCCGCAGTGGAACTACTTCCACATCGAGAACGACGTCCTCCCCTACCTCCGCGAGCACGGCGTGACCGAGGAACAGCTCACCGCCATGCTGGTCGACGTCCCCCGGCGCGTCTTCGAGCTCGCCGGCTGATCCGCCGGCGGACGCTCTCGGGGTCGACGGCACCGGGGCGAGGACCGCTCGCACGCCCCTGCACCGGGTCGCTCCCCGTTGGACCTGGCAGGTCGCGCGGTCGCGCGCGAGGTCGGTAGGGTCCAGGCGGTGCCGAGGACCTCCACACCGACCGGGCGACGCCTGCGTCTGCCCGGCTCGGCCTCGGGCCGGCGCCTGCTCGCCGCCCTCCTGGTCGCCACCGCCCTGTTCCGGATGACCCAGAACATGGCGACGACCACGCTCTCGCTCCTGGCCGGCGAGGCGGTCCACCTCGGCGCGGCGGCGATCGGCGTGCTCGGTGCCGTCCTCGGGCTGCTCGTCGCCCTCGTCACCCTGGTGCTGTCGCGCCGAGTGCCGCACCACCGGGCCGCCGCGTCCGCCGCATGGGCCATGGCGGGGCTCGCCGCATCGCTCCTCGTGCTGGCGGTGGCGCCGTCGTTCGGCGTGCTGGCCGTCGGGGCGGCGCTCCTCGGGGCGGCCGGCGGCCTGGCCATGCCCGGGCTCCTCAACGCCATCGTGTCGACGGCGGGCCGCGAGCGCGAGCGGGTCATCGCCGTCTACTCGGTCACCTTGAGCGCCAGCCTCGCGATCGGGCCGTTGCTCGAGACGGTGGTGCTGAGCGCCGGCCACCAGGACGTCCGCACCCCCTACGTCGTCTTCGCCGCCTTCCCCCTCGCGGGCGCCGCGCTCCTCGTCGCTGCCAACCACCGGCGGCGCCACGCCCGTCCCGTGCAGACGGCGGCCTCGGGTGCAGCCGACGGCAGGGCGGCCGACCTCGCACCCGACGACGCCGCGGCCAGCGAGGAGATGTCCGTCGGTGTGGACGCGGCGGGCGACGTCGCCACCGGGCCCGCCCGGTCACCCCGGCGCCAGCGCACCGGGCGCTCGGGGCTGTTGGCCACCCGCGCCGGCCGGACCGCGCTCGTCGCCCAGCTGCTCTACGCCGTGCCGTTCTCGGGGGTCACCGTCTTCGGCGCGCTGGTGGCCCGGCGCGGGTTCGGCGTCACCCCGGCGCGGGCCCAGCTCGGCTTCACCATGTTCTTCGTCTGCTCGTTCGTCGCACGGGCCGCCGTGGCGTGGCGCGCGCCGATCGTCGCCAAGCAGGCGGTCCTGTGGGCGTCCGCCGGCCTCACCGCCGCCGGGCTCGTCCTGCTGGGGACCGGGCACGGGCTGGCCCTCCTGCTCGTGGCCATGGGCGTCCTCGGCGTCCCCCACGGGTTCACCTTCCCGCTCGCCCTCGCCCTCGTGGCCGAGGCCACTCCCGTCGACGCGCTGCCGCGGGCGAACGCCACGCTCCTCGGGAGCACGACCCTGTCGTCGGTCGTCGTGCCGCTGGCGCTCGGTGCCATCGCTCCCGCCGTGGGCTACCAGGGGATGATGCTCGCCGTCCTCGTGCCCGTGGCAGGGTTCTCGCTCGTGCAGCTCGCCGTGCACAGGGGCGGGTCCGGCACCGCGTGATCCGGCGCGGCACCGGTGCCGAAGAGGGAAGCTCCCCCGTCCCCGGGGGCGAAGGGGGAAGCTCGGCCCCGGGGACGAGGTAAGCTGGCCCCGTCCCCGGGGGCGACGGGGGTTGTACGGCCCCGGGGACGAGGAGGGGGTGGCCCGGTCCCCGGGGGCGGGGGATGCCCCCGGGGACCGACGGTCGGTCAGGCCTCGCTGCGGGCCAAGGCTGCAGCCCGTCGGGCCTTGGGACAGCGCGCGCTCGTGGCGCCCTGTGGGTGGTCACAGGAGGGGCACCACCACGTGGTGGCGTCGCGCGTCCACCGTGGACCGCCGCAGCTTGGGCAGGCCACATCTGGGTCACCCTCGGTGCAGACCACGTCGCCGTAGCGCCGAGAGGTGAGCGGGCAACCCCGCCCATGGCAGACCGCCCAGGCCCCGTCGTCGACGATGGCCTCGACGGGGCAGAGCGGCACGCACGCCCCGCAGTCGTTGCACGCCAGGGGGTCGACGACGTACGTCACCGGGAACGACGGGGCCTGGCTGATCGCCCGGTGCGGGCACGAGGCCTCGCACACGCCGCAGCCGAAGCACTCTGCCGTGACGACGACCGCCATCACTCCCCCTGCGCCCCCGAGCCGGCGACGGCGGTGCCGAGGTGGCTGACCCCGTCGAAGAGCGCCTGGAGCGTCTCGGCGTAGCGGAAGAACTTGTCCCGCCCGACCGGGTCGTCCGACGACAGCTGGAGGGGCCAGCCGGCGATGCTGAGGGCGTTGAGCGAGTGGGAGGCGTCGGCGCCGCCGTGGGTGACGATGTTCTCCATCAGCTCCCGCCACGAGCTCTCGTCGCCGCTCAGGACGGCGTCGGGTTCGAAGGTCTCGTCGGGAGGGAGCCGATGCGTGACGGCGACGTCGTAGCCGTCGAGGACGATGCCGTAGCGGGCGGCGCCCGCCTCGGAGCTCACCTCGACGAGGAGCCGGAAGTCGGCCATGCCCAGGGCGGCGAGCCGGTCCGCGTCGGCGCGAGCCACCTCCACCAGCGCGTCGAACCAGGCGTCGGGCCCGGCTTCGACGACGCGGGCCAGCGGTGCAGGTACGGCGGTGGTCATAGCAGCTCACGCTCCCTTCGCTGCGCCGGCTCCGGCGTCGACGAGGTCGGCCCCTTCGAGCAGGACGGCCGGCAGCTTCGTCCGGTGGCGTCGCGGGAGGCCGGCGTGCTCGCACCGCTGGAAGTACTCCTCGATGATCTGGCGGCGCACCACGTCACTCCCGCTGGCGCCGAGCTGGGTGGCGGCTTCCACGCTGCCCGCGAGCAGGATGGCCGTCGGCTCGACGACCTCGGGGGTGGAGAAGAGCATGGAGATGATGTCCTCGCCCCGGTCGAGGTAGCTGTGGTAGTCCTCGGCGAGCGAGGGGTCCTGGCTCAGCCGGTACCTGAGGTGCATGGTGCCGTAGGCGACGTGCCGGGCTTCGTCCTGCATGCAGAGCCGGAAGATCCGCTTCTCGACGGGGGAGGGGGCGATGAGCTCGCCCGCCCGGAAGAGCGAGAGCACGATGCCCTCGCCGAGGAGGTGCATGAGGGCGGAGCCTTCGTCGTAGGAGTGGGCGTCGAGGATGAGCGCGAGGAACCGCTCGACCACCGCTTTGGCCTGGCCGAGCCCGCCACCGTTGGCGAGCGCTCGCTTGCGGAACACCTCGGTGTGCCGGGCCTCGTCCATGCACTGGGTGCAGAGGAACATCTTGGCCTCGACGAACTGGTGGTTGATCCGCCACAGCCACTTGGCGGGGAAGTCGGACGCCACCATCTCGACCTCGGAGAGCACGGTGCACAGCTGCGACATGGCGTGCTCGAGGTCGGGGTCGAGCTCGGGAAGCTCCGTCCAGGGGATGTCGCGGGTGGCGCTCCACTGCCGGCTGACCGCCTCCTCGTAGAGCTCCATGACGTTGTCCGACCAGACCTCCGCCTTGGAGTTGATCGTGTAGCCGAGGTCGGGCATGTCCGGGTCGGTCGCCGCGCCCCGGGGCGCCATCGAGTGGGCGGTGGCCACGTCGGGGACGTCCCCGTAGGTGCCCGTGGCGATGTCGCGCATCGTGAGGCCGACCTTCGAGGGCTTGGGGTGGACGCCCCACTCGCCCGTCGGGCCGCGGAGCCACCCGAGGTCGAGCTGGCCGTGCGCCAGTCGCTCGAGGTAGCCGAGGTCGAGCTCGCCAGCTGTCATGGTGCCTCCCCCTTTGTGGCGGCCGTCTGGTGCGCCGTGCCGAACTGAAGTCTGTATCGCAGTATTCGTATACTGAGACACTTTATGTATAACTGTCAAGCTCACGAGAGAGGCGGCGGGCCCTCCCGGCGACGAGCAGGTGGGGCCCTCCCGACGACGAGCAGGTGGCCCACCACGGCGGCCACCAGGGGGAGCACGTCGCAGCGAGCGGGCCCGGGCGTCACCCGCCGCCGGGACGCCGCTGGGACGCCGCCGGGACGCCGCCGGGACGCCGCTGGGACGCCGCCGGCGGCGTGGCCCGGGCGTCAGCGGTTGGCGCGCCGCACCACGTCCTCCGCTGCCTCGAAGGCCCGCTCGAGGTCGCGAAGCAGCTGCTCCACGCCCAGTCGGGCCTCGTGGAGGCTGGCTGCCGTGTCGCGGCGTGCGTCGGCGAGGCCCGTCTTGGCGGCGAGGTAGGCGTTCTCGGCGACGTCGAGCCGCTCGCGCAGCTGGTCGCGGGCGTCCATCGACGCCAGGTCGAGCTGCAGCCGCAGCTCGTCGATCCGTCCCCGCCACTCGTCGAGCGCCCGTCCCGCCTCTTCAACCGCAGCTCCGTCGGTCGTCGAACCGTGCTCTGCTTCGTGCGCTCCTGGCATCGTCCGCTCCTTCCCGATGGCACCGGGTCCTCTCGGTCGCAGCGTGCGCCGCGAACTCGGACACGGAGAAGTGCCGAACGGCCCGACGGCTGGGACGGCTCCACGGCGTGCGGGGCCCGACCGCGGCGCCCGTCGGCGGTCCTGCCTCACTCCTCGTCCGAGAGCACTTCGGGGTCGTCGAGCAGCACGCCCATCTCACGCGCCTCGGTCACGTCGAGGGGGAGCTGGTCGTCGCCCAGGTCGTCGTCGAAGTCGACCTCGCTGTCCCGGGGGGCCACCTCGGCGGCGTCCTCGAGCTCGAGCGGCTCCGGCGCTTCGGGCGGCTCGGGGATCCGAGTGCTGTGGGCCCGTGGCATGTGTCCTCCTCGCCGTCCTCCCGGCTCGGCGGCCCGGTTGGCCGCGCACCCGGCCCTTGCCGCGCCGGTCCCGGCCGCGCCCGCCCGACGACCGGTCGGCACGTGCGACCGCACTCCTCTGCCTCAAGGGTCCCACGCCCGCGCCGCCACGTCCCGTGCCGTTCGGCCCTGCTTGGCACGGGCGAACCCGTGGTACCTCTCGTCGTGGGAGGGGGCGGCGCCGACCGCCGACCGGGTGGACGGCGTCACGACGACGAGGAGGCACCATGACGTGCACGACGCCCCGGAGCGCAGCTGGGAACCGGAAAGGTGCGGTGCTGAGAGCCCGCCGACCGTTCAGCCAGGCGTGCGAGCCGTCGACCGCACCGCTCTCCCTCGGGCGTCACGGCGTCCGTCGCTCGGTCTCCCCGAACGCCCGCCCGTGCGGCTTCCGGCACCGGGTCCCGACGGTGCTCGGACGGCGCCCGGCGCCACGGGCCGCCGCAGCTCGCCGGGGGTCGACTCCGGGCTGACACCGTAGGCCGGGGGGCGGCTCCCCCGGACCGGCCGAGGGGCGCGCCGTCCCCGTGAGCGCCCAGCGGCCCATGCCTGCGCCGAGGCGGGGACCTGCCAGGCGGGGAGGCCCGTGACGACGAGCAGCAGGGTGACCTGCGCCCGTTCGTCCGCCAGGTCTCGCTCGACCTGCCGGTCCTCCGGTGCGGCGGCCGTGGCTTGCGGCGAAGCGGGCAGCGACGTCGTCGGTCCCGACGAGCATGGCGACCGGGACGGTCAGGATCGACGCGCTCGGCGCGTGCTCGTGCCACCGGTGCGGGCGCTTCGCGTCGAGCTGTGCCGTGCGGGAACACGCGTCTGGCCCGCGGTCAGACCGGTGGCTCCTCGGTCGCGTCCCCAGCGCACGGGCACTGGCCCTGGTCCGGGCTCGGCGAGCTGCGGCCGCCTTCGTGCCCGCGACGGGCCTGACGACCTCGGGCGCCCCTCCGAGCTGGGTGCCGTCGGACCGGCGAGGGCCCCGCGGGCGGAGGACGAGCCGGAAGTGCATCCGTTGAAGGCGAGCGCGTAGGGCGCTGTCAGCAGCACGCTTCGCGGGCGGGACACATGCGGACGGTCGTCATGCGGCCGCGCTGCGTACCAGCTCGCCCGAGTGGCATCCCTCCGTAACGGATCTGCGCGAAAAGGTCAATCTTGACCTTTTGTTACTGGTCGGTCACCGTAGCCGTCATGTCTACGCGAACAACGGGCAGGTGGGCCAGGGCCGGTCTCGCGCTGGTGACAGGGGCGGCTGCGTGCGCCGTCTCGCTCGGCGGGATGGCGCTGGCCGAGCCAGCGGCAGGTGCGGCCACTCCGGGCCTCGCCACGGCCTCGGCGCTCACGGGCGGGACGGCGACGATCGGCAGCCACATCTCGGCGAGCGGGATCACCGGCGTCGCCACCGGCACGCTCGCGCCGGGGGCGGGTGGGACCTTCGACGTCGTCCTGCCCAAGGGCAACATCGACATCCTGCCGGGGACGGCGACGCTGTCGCTCGGCTTCTTGAAGCTCGGGCTGCCGACGACGTTCACCGCCGACAGCGACATCACCGGGACGGCGACGCTGGGCGCCGGCGGGAGCATCGACGCGACCCTGACGTCGTCGCTGTCGACGACGGCGCAGGTCGGGCCGTTCGCCTGCACGATCGGTCCGATCACGGCCAGCCTGACCACGGGCACGAGCGGCTCCCTCACGGGAACGCCCTTCACGGGCTCGCTGACCGGCGTCGAGTCGGGCGTCCTCGTGGCCAACGACTTCTCCGTGCCGGCCGTCCAGGCGACGCCGCACTGCCCTGGCCTCGTCGCCGGGCTGGTCGACATCCTGGCCGGGCTGCCCCTGGCGCCGGGTTCGTCGTCGCTGAAGTTCAACGCCTCGCTCGTCAACGGCCTGGCGGGCACGCCCAACCAGCTGACCAGCGTCCCGACCAGTGGCGCAGCGGGAACGCAGGTCGCCGTCATCGGTACGGGCTGGGCACCGTCGTCGTCGGCGCACCTCGCCTTCACGCACGGCACCCCGGTCTCGACCGGGACGGCGTCGGTCGACGCCTCGGGTGCCCTCGCCGGGTTCCTCGCGGTCACGAAGTCGGACACTGCGGGCTCCAACCCGATCGTGGCCACGCAGGGCGCGGCGACGGGCTCGACACCGTTCACGGTGGTGGGAACACACAACGGGGGGTTCTTCTGGCCGTTCGGCTGGTAGCCGCCTGACGGGTGGGCTCGTCCGACGAGCCCACCCGGATCCGAGGACCGGCCGGGGGCGCCACGGGGCGGCCCCGGCCGGTGGGGTCAGAGGTCGCTGGCCCAGTAGTTGGGGGCGTC
>CAZSYT010000037.1:0-14767 GCA_964610905.1 uncultured Acidimicrobiaceae bacterium | reverse complement strand
CCCGGGGCGGCACCGGCCGGTGCGCGTCCGGAGGCCGAGGCCCGCGTCACGCCGGCCCGACGCTGCCCCGGACGGCACCGAGGCGTTGCGCGTGCACCTCGCCGCCCTGGGCCTGCCGACGCGCCTCGGCGAGCCCGGGCTCGACGGCTCCGACCTCGCGCCCGTCGCCCACGATGCGTTCCTCGGCCGTCCCGTGCACGCCAACCCGCGTCCGTTCGCCACCGAGCTCGAGCTCGAGCTCGAGGGCTTCCTCCGTTCGGCGTGGTAGACGATGTCCTCGGTGACGGCCTCGTCGTCGGGGCTCGCCCGGCCCACGACGCGGCCCGTCGTCGGCCCGGCGACCGTGCGCGTCGACGGTGGGACCGGAGCGTGGTGCCCGGGAGGACGGGATCGACGAGGTTCGGAGCAGGAACGGACGAGGGAGGAGAAGCCGCGTGCCGGAGGCAGGAGAGGTGACGACCACGAGGGACGGCGGGGTGGCGGTCATCACCGTGTCGTCGCCGGAGGTCCGCAACGGGCTGACGCCGGAGATGGGCGAGCAGCTGGTGGCGGCGTGTGACGAGATCGACGGGGACCCCACGGTCGGGGCGGTCGTCGTGCGAGGAGCAGGCGGCACGTTCTGTTCGGGCGCAGACACCCGCCAGTGGGGTGGGATGGGAGATCCGGCCAGCGAGGAGGCCTACGACGCGATCTCGGCCGTCTACGACGCCTTCGTCCGTGTCGGGACGCTCACGGTGCCCGCCGTCGCCGCGGTGCGGGGAGCGGCTGTCGGCGCCGGGCTCAACCTCATGCTGGCCACCGACCTCCAGGTCGTCGCCGACGACGCGCGCCTGATCGCCGGGTTCGTGCGCATCGGGATCCACCCGGGCGGGGGCTTCTTCACCCTGGCCGGACGACTGGGCGGGCGCCGAGCGGCCGCGGCGCTCGGCCTCTTCGGGGAGGAGGTGTCGGGCCGGCAGGCCGTCGAGCTCGGCTTGGCGTGGGAGGCAGTGCCCGACCACCAGGTGGAGGACCGGGCGCTCGAGCTCGCCGCCCGGGCGGCAGGCGACCCGTTGCTCGTCCGGCGCGCCGTCGAGTCGTTCCGGACCGAGCTCGGGCCGCCGCCGGTGTCCTGGCCTGCCGCACTGGCGATGGAGCGCGGCGTGCAGATGTGGTCGCAGCGACGCCGCCAGGTCGGCCAGGGGGGATGAGGGCTCCGCGTCGAGCGGCACCCGCCTCCCGGTCCCCCCGACCCGACTGGCGCGTCGGTGCCGGTCCGCCGCCGCGCACCGGGCTCAGCCGCCGCGCTTCCGGCAGACCAGCTCCCCCTTGCCGATGGGGACGACCAGGGCGTCGACCCGTTCGTCGCCCAGGGCGGCATCGAGCATGGGCTGCAGGGTGGCCCGATGGTTGATGGCGTTGTCGGCCACGAGGATCCCGCCGGGGAGGAGGCGTGGCACGACGGCGTCGTAGCAGGCGCCGTAGACCTCCTTCTCGGCGTCGAGGAAGCAGAAGGCCACGGGCCCGAGGGCTGCGAGGTGGTCGAGCGCGTCGCCGTGCACGAGCGTCACGACGTCGTCGACACCGGCCGCCTCGAAGGTCTCGCGGGCGAGCGCCACCTTGGCGTCGAGCACCTCGAACGTCGTCACCGTCCGCCCACTGGCCCGGCAGGCGAGCGCTAGCCACAGCGTCGAGTACCCGGCGCTCGTGCCGATCTCGACGGCCGGGCCGGGCGGTGCCGACGCCGCCCACAGGGCGACGAACCGTCCTGTCTCGGGCGGTACCTGTCGGAGCCGCTCGAGGCGGGGGGTGCCGTCGGTGCGGTCGCGACGGTCGCTGCGCTCGAGGACCGCCATGCGCTCGAGGACGGCGGCAGGGATGTCGTGGAACATGCGCCGCTCCTGCTCGCCCCGGCTCCGCCGACTGCCGCGTCAGCCGGAGTCGCGCGCGGCCATCATGGCGGCGCGGGCACGCGGCCCGCCGGGTGCGGTGCCCTTTGCGACCGCGAGCGCGCCGTACGCCCCGACCAGCAGCCACGCCACGGGGCCCTTCAGGCTCCGCCGGGCCGCCCACAGCGCGACGGCCGCGAAGGCGGCGGTCGCCGCCCACCCCTCGGGCGAGACGGGCTCGAGGCCCCAACCGAACCGTCGCGGGCCGAACCATGCCTTCGTTCCCACCAGAGGCGTCGTCCGCACGGTGCCATCATCGCGCGCCGGCACCCGCGGGGCAGGGCCCATGCGGTCGCACGCCCGTGCCATGCTGTCCCGCATGCGACAGCCGGACGAGCCCGTGTCGCCACCGGCCTGGCCCGACGGCGACCTCGTCGGCTTCGACCTCGAGACGACCGGCCCTGACCCCCTCGTCGACGTCCCCGTGCAGTACGCCCTCGTGTGGCGCCGAGGTGGCGAGATGCAGATCGACCAGGGTCTCGTCGACCCGGGCCGCCCCATTCCGGCCGATGCGGTCGCCGTCCACGGCATCACCGCCGAGCAGGCGGCGACCGGTCGACCCCTCGGGGAGGCAGTGGAGGCCATCGCGTCCGGTCTGGTCGAGGCCAGCGAGGCCGGCATCCCCCTCGTCGGCATGAACGTCGTCTTCGACCTCACCATGGTCGACGCCACACTTCGTCGTCTCGGTGACGACGGGCTCCCCGAGCGGGGCTGGTCCGGTCCCGTGCTCGACCTCCGCGTGCTCGACCGGCACGTCGACCGCTACCGCCGAGGTGGGCGCCGGCTGGTCGACCTGTGCGCCCACTACGGGGTCGAGGGTCGCGGTGGTCTCCACGACGCCACGAGCGACGTGTACGCCGCCGTGCGATGCGTCCTCGCCCTGGCCGTGGCCAAGGAGGAGCTTGCCGCCTGCCGGCCGGCAGCGCTCCACGACCGGCAGGTGGCCTGGTACCGGGAGCAGCAGCAGTCGCTCAGCGAGTACTTCGTGGGCCAGGGTCGGGCTGCCATCCCCGAGTGGCAGCACACCTGGCCGATCTGGCGCGCTCCCGAGCCGAGCTGACGAGCGTCGGACCCGGCCGGTCGTCGCTCGGTCCACCTGGCCGCACCGGGCAGCGGCCCCACGCCACGTGTTGCGAGGCCCACTGCGCGCGCCGGGTCCCGCCTCGGAGCTCGACGTCGTGTGTCGCAGGAGACACGTTGTGTCACCGTTACGGAGTTCCAAAACATGACGCACGACAATTGGTTGAATTCGCGAAGGTGATCCGTTACGGTCGACAGAGGAGCATGGAACAATGCTCTGTAAGGCGGCCGATCATCAGTAGAGAGTACGATGACGCAAGCGGTCAGCCACGGCGGAATGCGAACGGGTAGTCGTCGCGTTCTCAACCTGCAAGAGGTGGTATCGGTCACTGCCTGAACGGCGCAGTGGCGTGTCGCTCGTGGCGGTGCCCGTGGCGCCGTCACTCCGCTCGGGAGGTCCTGTGATGGAACGTGCGCTCCTCGTGCTCCTGTCCCTTGCCGGTCTCGTCGCCGTCGCGGCCGGTACCCGGTCCGTCGTCCGAACGGCGAGGCGGTCGCCTGCGGGCGACCGGGTCGGTCGGCGCGGCACCTCGGCATCGTGCGAGCAGGTCGCACACCCCGCGAGGCAGCCCGGCCACGTCCGGCGTGTGCCGGCCAGAAGGGCAGGTCAAGGGATCGCACGAGCGGGCGCCGCGCTCGCCGTCCTGCTGGCGACGGGCGCCGTGGCCCTGATCGGGGCACCGCCGGCGACGTCGGCGCCGTCCGTGACGACGGGCCCGATGCTGTCGGGCTTCGACGCCAGCTCGCTCGCCGCCAACGACGACGGCTCGACCGGGCTGGTCGACCTGCCGTTCTCGATCGACTTCTTCGGTTCGACGTACAACAGCCTGTACGTGAACAACAACGGGAACGTCACCTTCGCCCAACCACTCAGCACCTACACACCGAGCGCGTTGACGACGTTCGGAAGCCCGATCATTGCCCCGTTCTGGGCAGATGTCGACACGGCAGTCGCCGGGAGCAACCTCGTCACCTATGGCGCGGGAACGGTCAACGGGCATCCTGCATTTGGCGTTAACTGGCCCGGAGTCGACTGCTATGCCACGACTGGTGGAGGGCTCAACTACTTCCAGATGCTCATCATCGACCGCTCCGACATCGCTCCGGGAGACTTCGACATCGAGTTCAACTACAACAGCATCGTCTGGGACAGCGGGCAGGCGAGCGGGGGGAGCTCGAGCTGCCAGGGCGGGACGTCCGCTGCGGTCGGCTACACGAACGGAACCACTAACTCGCTGGAGCTGACCGGCTCGTTCGTCGACGGCGCCTTCCTGAACGGCGGCCCCGACGCCCTGGTGTCGGGGAGCCAGAACTCGTCGACGCCGGGTCGCTACGTCTTCCCGATCCGCTCCGGTGGCTCCGGCGGCTCGGTCTCGGGGACGGTCACGGACACCGCCACGCCGCCCAACGCGGTCGGGGGCGCCTTCGTCTCGGTGTGCGGCACCGGGTCGACGCCCTCGACGTCCTGCTACCTGGGGACGACCGGGACGACCGGTGCCTACCGAGTGCTCGGCGTGCCTGCGGGAACGTACGCCGCCACCGTCTCGCCGCCCACCGCGAGCGCCCTCGACGAGGCGACCACGCAGCCCTTCACGGTCGTCAACGGCGCCGACACGGTGCAGGACGTCACGCTGCACGGGCCGACCCCGCCCCCCAACGGCACCGAGGTGACGGGCGTCGGGACCACGACGATCGGGGACGTCGAGGTGCCGGTCGTGTACTGGCAGCAACCGACGCCGGTCACGACCCACGCGTGCGCCGGCGGGACGGTCGTGGCCACCGTGACGGCGACCAACTCGGAGACCGGGGCCACCGAGACGACGCCTCCGGTGCCCTTCACCGAGGTGACCGGTGAGCCGGGGACGTTCGGAGGGACGCTACCCGACCTCTACCCGCTCCACGGAGTCGCCACGGTCACGTTCACCGTCAGCAACTGCGCCGACCCCGCCGGTGACGGCGCCGTGTCCTTCACCATGTACATCGACCCGAGCGGCACCGTGGTCGACGGAAACGCCGCCGACGCGCCGGTGCCGGGGGCGACGGTGACCCTGCTCAGCTCCGACAGCGCCACGGGCACCTTCACGCCCGTGCCGGACGGATCGGCGGTGATGTCGCCCGGCAACCGTTCCAACCCGTCCACGACGGACGCCCAAGGGGACTTCGGCTGGGACACCGTGCCCGGCTACTACGAGGTCGAGGCGACGAAGGCAGGGTGCGGCACCGCCACCTCGGCAGTGCTCACCGTGCCGCCGCCCGCTCTCGACCTGCGCCTGGTGCTGCACTGCACCACGGCTCCGTCGCCGCCCACCGTCACCACGCCGGCGTTGCCCTACGGCAACGTGGGCTCGGCGTACCTGGCCGTGCTCACGGCGAGCGGCGGCGACGCACCGTACACGTGGTCGGTGCCGCCCGGGTCGCTGCCGTCCGGGCTCGACCTCGCCCCGACGACCGGTGTCGTCTCGGGCACGCCGACGACGGCGGGCATCTTCACGGTGCCGGTGACCGTCACCGACGCCTCGGGAGCCTCGGAGACCCGCACCTTCCCACTGGGGATCGCCGACGGACCCCCGTCGGTCGCCGTCCTCCTGCCGAGCGGCGGGAGCACGGTGGCGAGCGGCGTGTGGTTGGACGCCGGGGCGTCGAGCCCGATCGGTGTGGCGAGCGTCCGCTTCGAGGTGAGCGGCGGCTCGATCATCGACCGGACCGTCGGCATGGGCGCTCCCACCCTCTACGGCTGGATCGGCGCCATGGACTCGACGCTCGTCCCCAACGGGACCTACGTGCTGCGGGCCGTCGCCACGGACGCCGCCGGCACCCACGCCGTGAGCGCCGGCGTCCTGCTCACGGTGGACAACCACCCGCTGGCGACCCAGGTGCTGCTCCCGGCAGGGGGCTCGATCGAGCACGGCTCGGTGGTCCTCGACGCCTCGTCGACCGGCCGGAACGACGTGGTCGGCACCGTCTTCGTGCTCGACGGGTCAGGCGGTGGGCCGACCATGATCGCCGACGGCGTCCTGACGCCCTACGGCTGGATCGCCCAGTGGAACAGCGCGACCGTGCCCGACGGCACGTACCAGCTCTTCAGCGTGGCGGTCGACGTGACGGGAGCCGGCGCGGTGAGCGCCCCGGTGACCGTCACCGTCGCGAACCCCGTGCCGTGAGGCGGCTGCCTTCGTCGATCGGACGCGCGGCTCCGATGGCCACCGCCGAGGCCACCGGAGCCGCCGCGTCGCGCCCCGGTCGTGCCGACCGCCGCCGACCGCCGGGTGGCCGTCCCGCCCGCCCCGTCCACCCGGTGGGCGCCCGCCCGAGGAGCCTCGTGCGCAGGGTGACCTGAGCCCGGCAGGCATCACAACCGATCGTGGCGGGCGCACCGACCGCTCGCCGGCACACGGGACGTGACTGAGGACGCGCCACGAGCGTCGCGTGGGCAGGTGGGTCTTCGTGACGCGGTCCTCACGGAGGGGCTGGAGCGGAGGACGGCCCACGGCACCGCCCTCGACGTCGCTCGGTCCGCCGGCGACGAGGTCCCACGGGCCCGGAGCGTCCGTCGCCGTCGGCCGTCGGCGTGCCGGACGCAACGAGCACGGCGCGTCGCTCTCGTGCCGCTGCTGGGAGGAACGTTAGCCTGCGGGGATGAGCTCGCCGTCGCTGTCCGTGTGCTGCTTCTCGGGAGACCCGCTCGGACGGACGGCCGCGATCCTCGGGCTGTTCCGCGAGGTCGCCGACGAGGTCGTCTGCGCCGTCGACGCCTCTGTCGGCGAAGGTGACCTCGACTACGTCCTCCCCGTGGCGGACCGGGTCGTCCGGTGCGAGTTCGACCGCAGCACCGGCATCGAGCGCCATCTGGCGTGGCTGCACGACCTGTGCCGGGGCCGGTGGATCCTGCGGATCGACAGCGACGAGGTGCCGAGCACCGCGCTCCTGGCCGCGCTCGGGGACGCCGCCCGCACCGACGACGTGCTCAGCACGCTCATCGAGCGGCGCTGGCTGTGGCCGGACGAGCACCACTATCTCCACGAGGCGCCGTGGCGGTTCGACTGGCAGGTCCGCCTCGTGCGCAACGACCCGACCCTCGTGAGGTTCCCGGGCGAGATGCACTCGTCGGCCGACCCGACGCCGCCGTTCCGGTACGTCGACGCACCCCTCTACCACCTCAACTGCGTCGTGAACGACCTCGGTGCACGCGAGCGCACGGCCGACCTCTACGAAGCCGAGCGGCCGGGGCACGTGACCGACCGCGGCTTTCCGGTCAACGGCTTCTACTTCCCCGAACGGTACGCACGCTTCCCGACGGCCAGCGTCCCCGACGAAGACGCTGCGCTCATCGCGCAGGTGCTGGCCGCGCCGACCGAGCCCCGGCCGGGGACGCCCACCACCGACGTCCCCCTCGTCCGCCTCGCCGAGGTCGACCGACGATGGGCGCGCCGCCGGCTCCCCGACTCCGCCTACCGAGCCCGGATCGAACCCCTCGAACCGCTGTCCAGCGTCGCGCCGGACCAGTCCCTTGCCATCGCGGTGCGGGTCCACAACGACGGGACCGAGGTCTGGCCCTGGGGCGAATTCCCGCCGTACGTCCACCTCGGTGACCGGTGGTACCCGGTGGACGATCCAGGCACCTGCGTGGAAGGCGTGCGGACGGGGTTCACGGTCGACATCGGCCCGGGGACGTCGGAGATACAGATGTGCGATCTCCGGGCGCCGACCACGGCCGGGGAGTACGTCCTCGAGCTCGACATCGTCCACGAGCTCGTTCGATGGTTCGACGCCGGTGTCCGCCTCTCGGTGACCGTCGAGGAGGGCCCCGGTTCGTCGGAGCAGCCCGAGGAGGACCAGGTGGAGGCCCGAGCGGAGACCGCCCGCACGGAGCCAGCGATCGGGCGCCTCGAGGCCCAGCTGTCCGAGGCGGGCGACCGAGCCCGCCGGCTCGAGGAGGAGCTCGCCGCCTTCCGCGCTCGCCGCTCGGTCCGGGCTGCCGATGCCCTCTCCCGTGCCGCGCGGGCCGGCCGGCGCCTGCTGCGGTCGGAGGGGCTGCGGGCCCGTCTCGGGACCGTCCCGCTCGTCCCCCGTCCCCCGTCGTCCACGTTCCCGAGGTCGTCCGGCGGTGGAGGTGACGCCGCTGCCGCCAACACCGCGAAGTGGGAGGGCTGGTACGCGGGAGTCGAGACCCCCAGGCCCTACGGCGACACGTCGACCTACCGGAAGGGGGCGGAGTTCCTCTCGGACTGCGGCACGGTGGAGGACTGGGGCTGTGGCCTCGGGTGGATGCGGAACTTCGTCCCCGCTGACCGATACGTCGGCGTGGACGGTTCGGCGAGCCGCTTCGCCGATCGGGTCGTCGACCTCGAGACGTACCGGAGCGACGTCGACGGGGTCTTCATGCGCCACGTCCTCGAGCACAACTACCGGTGGGAGAAGATCCTCGAGAACGCCCTCGCGTCGTTCCGGCACCGCTTCGTGCTCGTCACCTTCACCCCGTACACGGAGACGACGAGGGAGATCGCCTTCAACGAGGACCCGGGTGTCCCCGACATCTCCTTCGCCAAGGAGGACCTGACGAGGCACTTCGTCGGCCTCTCGTGGCGAGAGGAGACCTTCGCGACCGACACCCAGTACGGCACCGAGACCATCTACTTCGTCGAGCGCCGTGCGGAGCCGACGGCGGAGGACGGCCAGGCGCTGTCCCGCCGACGTTCACCTCGAGCAGAGGTCCCCCCGGCTGCGTCCGACGGTGGCGCGCTCGCCGACCTCGGACCTTCGGGAGGGCAGGCGCGTGCTGCCCGCGCAGAGGAGCGGCGGCGCCTCACGCCGCTCGTGCTGCGGATCTCGGCGGTCGTCCCCTGCTACAACGGGTCGGCGTACCTCGAGGAGGCGCTGTCGTCGATCGCGAGCCAGACGCGGGCGGCCGACGAGGTCGTCGTGGTCGACGACGGTTCCACCGACGGCTCGGCCGAGCTGGCGGAACGGTGGGGTGCCACGGTGGTCCGCCACGGCGTGAACCGGGGGGAGGGGGCCGCCCGCAACACGGGCTGGCGAGCGGCCGCCGGCGACGCCGTCGCGTGGCTCGACGCGGACGACTCGTGGCGACCCCGTCACCTCGAGGTGGTCGCTGCGCTGCTCGAGCGCCATCCCGAGGTGGGGTGCGCGTACGGCGCGGTGCAGCGCTTCGGCTTGGACGACCAGGTGTTCCTCGGGCCGATCCCGGTCGGTGAGCCGCGCGAGGTGCTGAGGGACGCCTTCTGGAGCTGGATCCACCCCTGCATCGGCTGCATCGTGCGCCGTGACGCGCTCGAGGCGATCGGCGGCTACGACGAACGCGGGCGGATCTCGGTCGACTTCGACCTGTGGCTGCGGCTCGCTCGCCGGTGCTCCTTCGTCGCCACCGACGAGGTGACGGCCAACTGGCGGTGGCACGAGGCGCAGCAGAGCGCGGCGCCGCTCGGCCAGATCCTCGCCGTCCACCGCTACCGACGTCGCTTCCTCGACACCCTGCGCAAGGACGGTGAGGACGCGCTGGCCGACGAGCTCGAAGCGCTGGTGGAACCGGCGTGGAGGAACCACCTGAACGGCGTCAAGGCGACGGTCGAGCAGCGCATGCAGCGCGCAGCGGAGTCGCTCGGCCAGCCCTACCGGGGGCCCACCCGCTTGCAGCAGGCCACGTGGGCCGCGCTCTCGCGGGTCCACCCGTCAGCCCTCGGTCTCGCGTGGCACCTGGCGGGCCGCGCGTAGCAGAGCGGTCGTCGCCGCCGCCGCCGGTGACGAGGGAATCGGCGAGGACCGCCGCGGAGGGAGCCCGAGCCAGCAACCGTGACGTGGGGATGCCGGCCCAGCCTCGACGGGCCCGCGGTGCCTGGTCCCGGCGCCCGCGACGCCGAGGCGTTCTGGCCCGAGCTCTGCGGCGAGGTGCTGCACCGGGCGCCCCGACCACCCGGTATGACCGGGCTGCACCTTCCGGCGCGCGCCGTGGGCTGGCTGACCCGCTCGGACGAGGGGGGCGCGCCCGTGCTCTCGATCGGCCTCCCCGGGGGACCGCCGCGCCCCGGAGCCCTCCCGAAGCCTCGTGCCGAGCGCGTCCTCGCCCCGGGTGCGAACGCCACGAGCCACTGCGTGGCGTGCGGGGCGCGCACCCACGTCGACCGCGGCCCCACCGCCCTCGTGGCGCTCCGACGCGGCCGGACGGGGCGGAGCGGGACCGTCTCGGTGCGCGTCGGCTGCCGCCGGCGCGGTGCCAGCTGGGCGACCGAGGAGCACCTGACCTGGACCGACGGGGGCCCGCTCTCCGGGTGACCGGGACGGGTACGCAGGGGGACCCAACGCCGAGCACGTTCGAGGCGGTGCACGGCGCGGGCAGCGTCACCGGTATCCTCGGCGGGGTCCCGCCAGCGGCCGTCGCGGTGGACGGTGACAGGCGACGGGCGACCGGACGGCGCCCACGCACTGGCCCGTCGTCCCGCCGAGCCGTCGGGGCAGCAGCGCCCAGGTCGACCCTCAGACGTTCGCATGGCACGCACCACACCCCAGCCTTCGCTCGACGACCGGCTCTACCGGGCCGTCTTCGACCACAGCCTCGACGGCGTGCTGATCACCGTCCCCGACGGGAGGATCCTGGCGGCCAACCCGGCGGCCTGCGCCATCCTCCGCGCCTCGGAGGAGGACATCTGCCGGCGAGGCAGACAGGGCTTCAGCGACGAGGGCGATCCACGGTGGCAGCTGGCGCTCGAGGAACGCAGGCGCACCGGTCGCGCCCAGGCCGTCGTCCCGATGACCCGAGCGGACGGGGCGCCGTTCTTCGCCGAGCTGTCCTCGGCCGTCTTCGTCGGGACGTGCGGCGAGGAGCGGACGATCGTCATCCTGCGCGACGTCACGGCCCGCGTCCGGATGGAGGAGCAGCTGCGCGCCGCCACCGAGATCACGCAGTCGCTCCTCGTCGGTGCTGCGACCGAAGAGGTGCTGCAGGCCATCGCCCGGTCGGCCCGACGGCTGGCCGATGCCACGGAGGCGGGCGTGGTGACGGCTGGAGACGAGCCGGGCAGCGTCGTCGTCGCGGCCGCGGTCGGCACGCGCCTGCCGGAGCTCATGGGGCGCTGGTACGCACCGGGGACCCTCCTCGCCAGGGTCATGGCGTCGCGGCGGAGCGTCGTCGTCGACGACCTCACGGCGGCCGCCACCGAGGAAGACGGTCGCAGCCTGGGGCTCGGCCCGGCGATGATCGCGCCGATCGTCGGCGGCGACACGGTGTTCGGCAACCTTCTGGTCGGCGCGGGACCCGGGCATCGCCCCTACGAGACCGACGAGCTCGCGGCGATCGAGCTGCTGGCGCAGTCGGCGGGAGTCGCGCTCACCCTCGCCCGCTCGCGGGCGGAGGCCGAACGGGTCGCTCGCCTCGAGGACCAGTCCCGGATCGCCGCCGACCTGCACGACGGCGTGATCCAGGAGCTCTTCGCCCTCGGATTGGGGCTGCAGGCGGTGTCGGGCCTCGCCCCGCCGGAGGTCGCAGACCGCATCGGCGAGTCGGTCGTCCGCCTCGACGACGTCATCGCGGAGATCCGGCGGACCATCTTCGGGCTGCGCGATCCGAAGCTGGGTGGCGACCTCGCCAGGGAGGTCCAGGCCGTCGCCGACGAGTACGCCCAGCACCTGGGCTTCACGCCGGCCGTGGAGACCGCGGGTGCCCTCGACCGTTGCGACAGGGCGACACGCCAGCACGTCTTGTCCGTGCTGCGCGAGGCCCTCTCGAACGTGCTCCGGCACGCTCGGGCGACCGAGGTCGGCGTCTCCGTCAGCGTGTCGGCGGACGAGCTCGTGCTCGAGGTCGTGGACGACGGCCTCGGGCCGCGCGCTGGCCCGTCGGTCGGGAACGGGTTGGGGAACATGGCGCGCCGGGCCGCCGTCGTCGGCGGCCACTTCGAGTCGGCGCCGGTCAGCCCGCACGGCACGCGGATCACGTGGAGGGCGCCGGTCCGTCCCACGCGGGAGACCGGCGGGAGGACGCGACGCCTCGGGCGGCGGGTGACGGGCGCCGGTCCGTCGCTCAGGGAGGGACCGCCGTCCCGGACCGGTCCCGCGTCGGAGGCGTAGCCGGAGCCTTCGGGTGGAGGCGATGGGCCAGCCCCTGTCGCCGGCTCGCCGCCGCCGGGACCGCCGCCGGTGCCGGGCGCGCTCCTACGTCCCGCCGAAGTGGCCGTGTAGCGTGCGGCGCACGGCAGCGAGCCGGCGGGGACGGTCCGGCCGGCGGGGACGTGGACTGCCGGCGGGGAGGTTCCGACGATGGGCGAAGCTCGACCGCGGTGGGCACTGGTGGGCGTCGGACGCGGGCGTCGTGGTCGGCTTGCCCCGCGTGCCACAGCGGCCCGCGTGGCGATCGTCCTGGTGCTCGGGCTGGGGCTGGCGGCGTGCAGCTCGAACAGCGGCGCGCAGGCCTCCGGCTCGACCACGACCGGTGCCGGGGCAGCCGGGTCGACGACGACAAGCCCGGCGGCCAGCTCGACCACGACGGCTCCGGCCGGTGCCACCACCACGGTGGCGCTCCCGGTCGTGGCGTGCCCGACGACGGTGGGCGTTGCCACGACGACCACGGTCGCACTGCCGTCCGGCGTCACGGTGTCGGTGCCGGCCGGCATCGCCGGACAGGCGCCGTCGCTCGCCGCCTTCGCCGACACCCAGGGCATCCTGCGGGTCGTCGCGCCCCGCAGGTGGACGTGCCGGGCCCAGGTCGGTGCCGACGGATCGGAGGCGTTCGACGTCGTCCCGCCGGGGACGACGATCCCCACGAGCGGCCCGCTGCCGGCCCAGGGGATCGTGGCCAGCGAGACCTCGGCGTGCGCCCTCTGCACGCTCAGCCAGGCCTGCCCGTTCTTCCCGGCCGCCCTGAGCGCCCTGCACGCCTCGTACCCCTCCGAGCAGTGCGCGTCGCTCTCCCCGGAGATCACCGTGGTGCGGGTCAGCGCGACCGAGGTCCGCTTCTCGGCGCCGGCCGGCGTGACCGTCCTGACGACCGGAACGGGCGCGACCAGCGGTGGCGGCCCCTACCCCGTCCAGGGGGTCATGACGTGGTCGCCGTCCAACCACGGCGGCGCCTACACGTCCATCTGCACGCTGCCGGCGTCGTCGGCCTCGGTCTGTGCCGCCAGCGTGACCGCCTTCGCCGCCGACTTCCCGGCGGGCTGACCGCGCCGGGGCGGTAGCGGGCCGGCCGGCCGCCACGGGCCGGTGCCCGTCGGCATACCGTGTCCCGGCTGCAGCGTCCCCGCTGCCGCGAGGAAGCGGACGAGAGGGAACCATGACGGGCGTTCACGACCGTGCTGCCGCCTGGCGGGCCCGAGACACCTACTCGCTGGGCGCCGCCTGACGGCGGTGCCGATGACGTGGTGGCCTTCCATGTGGAGGCGGGCGACGCGGAGCGCTCCGTGCTCCTGCTGGTCCACGGCTTGTCGACGTGTAGCGTCGGCTGGGTCGACCTCGTCGAGCTCCTCGAAGGCCGCCACCGGGTCTGCGCGTTGGACCTCCCCGGCTGCGGGTTCTCGGAGAAGCCCGTGGGCTGGGGCTGCAGCCTGGTCCGCGACGCGGAGCTCCTCGACCATCACGTCCGCGAGGTCATCGGCGCCGAGGCGCTGGTCGTCCTCGCGACCGGGGGTCGAGCGTGGCCCTCGACTACGTGCCCGGTGCCCGTCCTGGCCCGGACCGCTCATCTGTCCCGGTGATCGAGCACCTGGTGCTGACCAACGGCAACCGCTTCCTCCCCTGTCGGACCTCACCGACTTCCAGCGGCAGGTGCTCGACGCCACGACGACTCCGGCCGTGCTGGACGGGCTCACGCCCGAGCTGCTCGCGGCCGGAACGGGGGAGCTGACCTTCTCGCCGCCCAGGCCGGCCGACCGCCCCGACGTCGCCGCGCTCGCCGCTACCTTCGCGCACGGCGACGGCGTCGAGGTTCTCCGAGGGGCGATCCAGCACCTCGTCGAGCGCGCCGAGCACGAGCGCGAGCGGCCCGCCGCGTCGGACGTCCCCACCACCTCGGTCAGGGGACTGCTCGACACCGTCTCCCCGCCTCGGGTGGCGACCGCGCGGTCGGGAACGACTTCCTGCTGCGCAAGCCCGGCCGGATCCTCTGCTCCTTCTCCCTCGTTCCCGGTGCGAACCACTACCTGCAGGTGGACCAGCCGGCCCGTGTCGGGGCGGCGTTCCTCCATGTCGAGGACCACCGGTCCGAGGTGGCGCCCGGTCCGACCGGCGCCGACACCGGCGCACCCGTGCTGGTGGACCGGTCGTGCCGGCGGCTGCCGTACGCAGCCGAGGTGCTGGAGCGGGGGTCGCCCCGCTGACCGATGCCCACCCGCCAGTGGGCGACCAGTCGGCTCTGCGCTACGTGGTTCTTCGGATTCAGCGGGGTGAGACCGTTCCGAGCAGGCTCCAGTTCGGCTTGCCGGCGTAGAGGAGCGCGTGGATCCGGTAGTTCCGGAACGACACCAGTCCGAACGCGACGCGCTCCATGCGCTTGATGAGGATGTTCATCGACTCGGTGGGTCCGTTCGTGACCTTGGCCCGGTGCCAGGCGACGATCGCATGCCGCCAGCGCATGAGGGTGCGCCCGAGGGAGCGGGCTTCGGCCGGGTAGTCGGCGTCTTGGAGATCGTCGGCGAGCTGGGTCACCCACTCGAGGGCGATGGACTCGTCGGCGTGGGAGTAGATCTCCCGGACGGCCTCCTTCGCGGTGTACAGGGTGCCGACATCGCCACGAGGATCACCGGCTCGCAGCAGCC